>NZ_AJHH01000041.1 GCF_000256565.1 Herbaspirillum lusitanum P6-12
CATCAAGGTTGGAGAACATATTTGCCGGGCGCCGCGGGTCTGTGCGCGGGCAGGGCTGGTGGTGCGGTACGCTTGCCGGAATGCTTGCGCAACCAGGCTTCCCAGGCTGGCCACCAGGAACCGTCATGAAGCGCCACGCCGGCCTGCCAGGTATCGGCGTCGACCATGCCCTGCTTATCGGCATGGGTGGCGATCTGATAGCTGCGATGCGGATGACCCGGTGGCGAAACGACGCCGGCGTTATGGCCTCCCGAGGTCAGCACGAAGGTGACGTCGGTATCGGTCAGGCGATGGATCTTGAACGCCGAGCGCCACGGCGCCACGTGATCG
The DNA here is from genome assembly GCF_000256565.1 of Herbaspirillum lusitanum P6-12. GTDB lineage: Bacteria > Pseudomonadota > Gammaproteobacteria > Burkholderiales > Burkholderiaceae_D > Herbaspirillum > Herbaspirillum lusitanum. The sequence goes on from NZ_AJHH01000041.1 coordinate 331, forward strand.
GTGACCGTACCCACGGCGAACACGGGCAGGCGGATGTCGCTCAGGCTGATGGGCTTGCCCTCGGTGCAGTAGCGCCCTTCGGCCAGGTCGTTATGCAGGAACAGCTGGCGCAGGTATTCGGAATGCATGCGATAGGGCATGCGGGTGGCGTCGGCATTCCATGCCATGAGGTCGCTTTTTTCTTCGGGCAATCCAAGCAGGTACTGCTTGAGGCGGCGCGACCAGATCAGGTCGTTCGAGCGCAACAACTGAAAGGCGCCGGCCATCTGTTTGGTGTCCAGGTAGCCTTGTTCCCACATGACGGCCTCGAGGAAGCTGACCTGGCTTTCATCGATGAACAGCGACAATTCGCCGGGTTCTTCAAAGTCGACCTGCGAAGCGAACAGGCTCATGCTGGCCAGGCGGTCATCGCCGTCGCGCGCCATGGTCGCGGCGGCAATCGACAACAGCGTGCCGCCCAGGCAGTAGCCTGTGGCGTTGATCCGTTTCGCTCCGGTCTGCGCGGTGACGGCGTCGATTGCCGCCATGACGCCGAGCCTGCGATAGTCCTCCATGGACAGCTCGCGATCTTCTTTCTGCGGATTCTTCCAGGAGATCATGAAGACCGTATAGCCCAGGTCCACCAGATATTTCACCAGCGAATTCCGGGGCGACAGGTCGAGGATGTAGTACTTCATGATCCACGCCGGGACGAACAGCAGGGGAACGGCATGGGTTGTCTTGGTTGACGGAGCGTATTGAATGAGCTCGATCAGATCGTTATGAAAGACGACCTTTCCCGGCGTAATCGCCACATCCTTGCCGACCTTGAAGGCACCGGGCTGCGCCTCCTCGCCGGGGGCTATGCTCGCGCGCCAGTCACTCATCGCGTTAAGCCATCCCTGCGCCAGATTGCCGCCGCCTGACGCAAGCGTCGCGTGCTGCGCCACCGGATTGGTCGACAGGAAATTCGACGGCGCCAGCATGTCGAGGATCTGGCGCACGGTAAACGTGACGACGTCCTCGTGGTGCTGGGATTGTCCACGCACGCCGGTGGTGGCGCGATGCCACCATTGCTGCTGCAGCAGAAACGCCTGATGGATGGTGTTGAACGGCCATTGCTGCCAGGCCGGGTCGCTGAAACGGCGATCCTGGGGAAGAGGTTCTATGCAGGCCTGTTCGTTGCCAAGCTGGCAACTGCGGCTGTAGGCATACATGCGCCACCAGTTTTGCCAGGCCGTCTGCATCAGAGCGGCGCGCTTGGTAGGAGACAGCGCCAGATGCGTCAGCCAGTCGACGTAGGCGTTGAGCAGCGCGGCAGGGGAGATATTGCCGGTCAGCCGTCCCAGCCAGGCGTTGCTCATCAGATCCAGGCGGGCGGCGTCATTGTCGGCCTCCGGATACGCAAATGTCAGCGGCGTCAGCCAGGCGCTGGCCAGGCGTTCGGTGCCGATCGACGGCGAAGCTTTCTTTGTTGTCATGGGGACCTCGAGAAATACAGTGAGGTCAGCCTAACGATCTGGCTCGTCGATGCGTTGATGCAGATCAAGCCGATGGGTTTATGCCCGAAAAGAGCGTGTGGAACGTGGTCCGGGAGACGTGAACCCGGGTGCGCGCCTCCTCGTGCTATCTGAATATGATTACCGGCACATTGCCATGCACCAGCACCTTGTGGGTCTGATTTCCCAGCAGGATACGGTTGAGGCCGCCACGGCCGTGCGACGCCATGAATATGCAATCGCATGCATGCTCTGCGGCGGCGTCGACGATCGCTTTCCAGGGCTGCGGGCTGTCGACGGTATGCACCTGGCAAGGGATGCAGGCCTTTTCGGCGAGATCTTCAATGATGTGCACGTAGTCCCTTGCGCGCTGGCGAAGCGACTCCGACAGCAACGAGAAGTCTTCCCGGCGGCTGATGAGCGTGAAAGATTCATAGGGGTGGGTCTGCGCGACCGACAACCCGACCACCGCGCTGCCGTGATCCTTCGCGAACTCTATCGCCGCCCGCACCGCGCGGTTGGAAAGATCAGACCCGTCCGTGGGCACCAGTATTTTCTTGAACATGCGATCCTCCGTTGAAATTTTCCGCTTTTCAAGCATACGTCGGCGTTTGCATCCGGCTTTTGATGCAGATCAACGTGCCGCGCGGCGCAGTCTTCATAATCGGATCACATGTTGAATCAGGAGGACTGCCATGAACACGCTTGCCGAACCGGATGTTGACTCGCGCTGGCAGGCTTGCGTCATGATGACCGTAGGAATAGCGCTGTTGGTCTCACCCTGGTTGATGGGTTATCCGCAGCAGCCAATATCCCGCAATTCAGTGGCGACCGGATCGGCGATTACAGTCTTTGCCCTGTTGGCCATCGTTGCGCCGGCGCTCTGGGAAGAGGCGGTGTTGTTGATGCTGGGCTGCTGGTCGGTGGCGTCGCCCTGGATCCTTGGCTTCGAAGACCAGCGTGGCGCGGCCCTGATTTGCGTCGTCGCCGGCGGCGGCGTCCTGATATCGGCCTTGTGGGCGATGAAGAACCGAGATCAAGTCGCCGCAGGAGCAAGAAGCGCGGGCAAGGATCTGACGGAGCGCTGACCGCCGCCCGCAACGGAGCGACGCCGCAGCATGGCAATTCATCGTCTGCCGGTCCCGGGTCTCCGGTTCCATGAAACTGCATTCATAAGGAAATAAAGCATGTCTTATCTCACGGAAGAACAGTTGACGCACTTTCGGGAAATCCTCGAGCGACAGGAGGCCGCGATCCGCTTTAGGGTCAGGCTTACCGTACCCGACGATCCGGACGGTTGTGACGTGACGGAGGTGGGTGACGCGCTCTCCCGCAAGGAGTTTGCGGAACTGGCTGACATCGAAGCGGCGAAACTCAGAATCAGCCAACGGCAGTACGGGCTGTGTTCAGAGTGTGGCTGCACGATCGCGGAGGCGAGGCTGGAAGCCTACCCCACCGCAAAACGATGCACGCATTGCCAGCGTCTGCATGAGCAGCATTCTCAGTAATACGGCAGCACCTCATCGCGACAGCAGCAGCGCGACCGGCGACTCCGCGATCACGACGCCGGTGGTCCCGCCCAGCAGGACGCCGCGCCAGCGCGGATGCGCAACGCATCCCATGACAATGAGATCGGCATCAAGCTCCGCCGCCAACGCCAGCAACGCATGCCCGACATCTGTCGCGGCGGGACGATGCAGGATGTCAATGGGCTTGTCGAGCGACGACAGGCATTGCTTCAGTTCGTCTTCCGAGGCCGAAGCGTTGGTGCCGGGAACAATGCCGTCGCCGAAAATCACCGCACTGATGGCGCCGACGTCTTGCAATAGCGGAATGGCATTGCGCACGGCGCGAGCGGCGGCGCTACTGCCGTTCCATGCGATCAGGGCATGCCGCCAGGAAAACGGCTTTTCGCTGATCGCCAACACCGGCGCTGCTGCGTTGAGCGCGACAAATTCGATGAAGTCGCTGTCCTTGCGATCGTCGATGCCGTGCAGTTCGCTTTTACCCAGGACGATCAGATCGGCCGTATTGCCATGGTTGCTCAGCGCGGCGGCGGCATCGTCGTCGACCCGCAGCGTCTGGATTCTGGCAATGCCGAATTCCTGCGCCAGGACCTTAAATCGTTCCAATGAAATGGTCATGTCCAGATGCTTTTTCTCGCGCCGTTCTTGTTCTTCGGCTGGAAGCGGCGCTGCCCCGGGAAGCACTTCCCCGGCGCTGCCGGTCACTGCCGGTAGTACTTGCGACATGAATCTAGACAGGCCCGAGATGGCAAGGCCGATTACGGTAACAGATTGACCCGATGCGAGGCGGGCCGCGAGCCGTACGCGGCCTTCGAGATCGATGGCGTTGCTGACGTAAATCAGAATGGATCGGTAGCGCATTGCGTGCTCCTTGACGTGAGGCCCATCGGATCAGGACATGCTAATGATTTCGGTGTGGATCGAATTGACTTGCATCAAACGAAGCCGCAAGAACCGGCGGCGCGACAAACACATTTTCTGCATCGCGCGATTTTGATCCAGGTCAAATGGATAGCCCGCAACGAGGCATACGATGGCCTTCATCGCATCTTTCTCCTGGAGGCACCATGCTCAAAAAGATATTGCTGGCAACGGATGGATCGGAACTGTCCAAACGAGCGGTGGCGGCTGCCGTGGATTTCGCAGCCTCGTACGGAAGCAAGATCGTCGGCCTGGCCGTCTCCGAAATCTTCCCCAGCCTGATCATGCCCGAGCTCGGTGCCGGATATGACCTGCAGGGAGTCGAAGCCGAGATATTCGCGCAATCCAAACTCAATGCCGGCTACATTGCCGACTGCGCAAAAAAGGCAGGCGCGGACTGCGAAGTCCATACCGTCAAGGGCACGCATGCGAATGAAGAGATCCTCCGCTTTGCCAAAGAGTACGGCTGCGACTCCATCTTCATGGCCTCGCACGGACGCAAGGGACTGGACAAGCTGATGCTGGGAAGTGAAACGCAGAAGGTCCTGACCTACAGCAAAATCCCGGTGCTGGTATTCAAATGAAGTCGCCGCAGTCCTGCGACATGACTTATAACCGCGTGAAGGTATTGCCATGAAAACAGACTTTCAGATCAAGCAGGATGTCGCCGACGAACTGGCGTGGGATGCAGCCGTGAACGACAACGAGATTGGCGTCGAGGTGCGCGACGGTATTGTCACCCTGACAGGCAATCTGGACAGCTACGCGGAAAAATATGCCGCGGAAAAAGCCGCGCAGCGTGTCGCCGGCGTCAAAGGACTGGCGGTGGAAATCGACGTCGTGCTGCCGGGTTCAAGCTGTCGCACGGATGCCGATATTGTGCGAACGGCGTCCCATGGACTGGAATGGAATGCCCTGGTGCCGAAAGACAGCGTCAAGATCATGGTGGAAGACGGCTGGATCACGCTGAGCGGCGAAGTGGACCATCAGTATCAACGCATGGCGGCAGAAAACGCCTTGCGCAGCCTGCTCGGCGTCATCGGCATCAGCAACCAGATCGCGGTGAAACATGTTGCCCGGCCGGCCGACATCAAGACCCATATCGAAGCCGCCTTGCAACGGCGGGCGCATTCGACCGTGAAAGCGATCGAGGTGGCGGTGAACGGCGACCAGATCACGCTCAACGGATCGGTCGCGTCGCTGGCCGAGCGCGAGGAAGCGTTCGCGGCAGCGGCGCGGACTCCCGGCGTCCACAAAGTCGTCGACAAGCTGTCAATTGTTTACTGAACGGTCGCCGTAGGCCGTTACGTCGTTTCCTGCTTCACCGGCGTCAGACGATGACGTCGCATCATCTTGGGCAATGCCATGAAAAACACCATGCTCGCTGCGGTAGTCGAACAATTCGGCGGACCGCTCGTCATCAAGGAAATCCCGCTGCCGTCGCCAGGGGCCGGACAGATTCTGGTCAAAACGGAGGCGTGCGGCGTCTGCCATACCGACCTGCACGCTGCGCACGGCGACTGGCCCGTCAAGCCGTCCCTGCCTTTTGTGCCGGGACATGAAGGAATAGGCGTGGTGGTCGCCATCGGCGCCGGCGTCAGCGAAGTGAAAATGGGTGATCGTGTCGGCGTACCGTGGCTTTACTCGGCGTGCGGACATTGCGAGCACTGTCTGGCGGCGTGGGAAACCGTGTGTGCGCACGCGGAGTTCGGCGGTTACACAAAGAACGGCGGCTTCGCGGAGTACATCCTGGCCGACCCCAGGTATGTCGCCCATATCCCCGCCGGATTGGAAGCGGCAGCGGCCGCTCCGATCATCTGCGCCGGCGTGACGTCCTACAAGGGCATCAAGGAATGCCAGGTGCAGGCGGGCGATTGGCTGGCCGTGTCGGGCATCGGCGGCCTCGGCCACCTGGCGGTCCAATACGGCAAGGCGATGGGACTGCGCGTCTGCGCCGTTGACATTGACGACGGCAAGCTGGCCCATGCCCAGCGTCTGGGTGCGGATGCCGTCGTCAATGCCCGTGTCGGCGATCCGATCGCGCGCCTGCGTGAAGTTACCGACGGCGGTGCGCACGGCGTGCTGATCACCGCGCCGTCGCTGGAGGCATTCCACCAGGGCGTCGCCATGACGCGCAAGCGCGGCACCTGCGTGCTGGTCGGCCTTCCGCCCGGAGAGTTTCCTACGCCATTGTTCGATGTGGTGGCCAACTGCATCACCATACGCGGCTCGTTCGTCGGCACCCGCAAGGACATGGCCGAAGCGCTGGCTTTCGCCGCCGCCGGCAAGGTCCGGGCGGATTTCGAGTTGCAGCCGCTGTCGGCCATCAACAACGTCTTCGAGCGCCTGCAGCGTGGCGACGTGCCGTCACGGGTAGTGCTGGATTTCTCGTGAGAAAACGCCGGATCAGTACGATGGATGACACACCGGCGTGGAAGTCAGCGTCTCGGTCCTGGACGCCAGTCTGATCAGTGGCCGGCATATCGAGTATCTCGACGTCGCGCTGGCGCACCTGGATCGCCCCGGATGTCCGGGGCTTTTTTACGTCACAGCAAACGATGCATGAAGATCGCTTTGCCGGAAGAAGGATCCAGTTCATAGCCGACGAAACCGGTGGAGGCGTAGAGCGAACGCGCCACCGTATTGCCTTCCAGGACTTCCAGAGTGATCTTGCAGCAACCGAGTTCGCGTGCGCAGTCCTCGACTGCCTGCATCAGCAGCTTCGCAATGCCGTGTCCGCGATAAGCGGGCGCCACGGCGAAGTCGTGGATATTGAGCAGCGGCTTGCAGGCGAAGCTGGAAAAGCCTTCGATGCAATTCGCGAAGCCCGCAGCCTGCTCGCCGTCGAACGCCAGGAACACATGCACGGCGGGGCGCTTGCGCAATTCCCCGATCAGATGGGCGCGGACGAAATCGCTGATGCCTTCGCCGCCTCCCATCAGGTCGGATGCATACGCATCAAGCATCTCGAGTATGGCGGCGCCATGTCGCGGATTGTTGAGGTCAGCTTTGACGACGGCTATCAATTCGGATGCCTTTCTGGGCGATGCAAACGGAAACGACGATGTTACCTGCCGCGACCACCGGAGCGGTGGGTCGATGCAGGACGCGCAGCAGGGCCGCGATTCTGCGCCGGACCTGCACCTTGCGGCTTGGCCGGACCGCCTTGACGCGGCTTGGCGGCTTGCGCCTGACCCTGGCCGCCGGTCTTCGGCTGCTGGGAACGATTGCCACCGCCGCCATTGGCGCTACGACCGCCGCCGCCACCTTGTGGACGACGTCCGCCGCCGCCACCGCCGCGATGACCTTCGCTGCGCAACTGGATCGGTTGCGGCTTGGCCTTCGGATCGGGTTCGAAGCCGGGAACGATTTCGACCGGGATTTCACGCTTGATGAAGCGCTCGATGTCGTTCAGCAGATCGCGTTCGTCGACGCAGACCAGCGACACGGCGGAACCGGTGGCGCCCGCGCGGCCGGTACGGCCGATGCGGTGGACGTAGTCTTCGGAGACGTTCGGCAGGTCATAGTTGACCACGTGCGGCAACTGGTCGATGTCGATGCCGCGTGCAGCGATATCGGTGGCGATCAGCGCTTGCAACTTGCCGTCCTTGAAGTCGGCCAGGGCACGGGTGCGCGCTGCCTGGCTCTTGTTGCCGTGGATCGCCATGGCGGTGATCTCGTCGCGCGCCAGCTGTTCGACCAGCTTGTTGGCGCCGTGCTTGGTGCGCGTGAACACCAGCACCTGGTTCCATTGGTTGGTCTTGATCAGATGCGCCAGCAGCGGATGCTTCTTGTCGCGGTCGACCGGGTGGATCTTCTGGCCGATCACTTCCACGGTGGAGTTGCGGCGCGCCACTTCGATCATTGCCGGCGAATTCAGCAGGCCGTCGGCCAGTGCCTTGATCTCGTCGGAGAAGGTGGCCGAGAACAACAGGTTCTGACGCTTCTTCGGCAGGACCGCGAGGATCTTCTTGATGTCGCGGATGAAGCCCATGTCCAGCATGCGATCGGCTTCATCCAGGATCAGGACTTGCACGCTCTTCAGGTCGACCGTGTTTTGCTGCATGTGGTCGAGCAGGCGGCCCGGCGTGGCGACCAGGATATCGACGCCTTGCTTGAGCAGGCGGATTTGCGGGTTGATGCCGACGCCGCCGAAGATGCAGGCGGAAGTCAGCGGCAAGTACTTGCCATAGACGCGCACGCTTTCTTCGACCTGCGCCGCGAGTTCACGCGTCGGGGTCAGGATCAGCGCGCGGATCGGCACATGGCCGTTGACCTTGACGCGTTCGACCGACGACAGGCGTTGCAGCAGCGGCAGCGTGAAGCCGGCGGTCTTGCCGGTGCCGGTTTGTGCGCCGGCCAGCAGGTCGCCGCCGCCGAGTACGGCAGGCACGGCTTGCATCTGGATTGGCGTGGGCGTGGTATAGCCTTGTTCGGTTACGGCACGAACGATTTCCTCGGAAAGACCGAGAGATGAGAATGACATAGTGGGGATTTTAAAAATATCGGCCTGTCGCCGCAGTGGGCGCCAGTCGCAGGCAAACGGGTTGAAACGTCGGGAGGACAGCGGACTTTGACTGGAGAATGTGCCGCACGGGGCGCAGTATAACAGGTGCGGGGAAGGGCCGTGGATAAATCTTGGCCGGCGTCATGCAGCACAGGCCGCACGACGCCGTGCCGGGCTGACGCCGCTCAGGCGTCCAGCAGGCGCAGGCCGATGGTGCCGCCGATGATCAGCGCGATGCACAGCAGGCGCAGCGGCGACAGCGCATCGTTGAACAGGTAAATGCCGAGCACCGCGACGCCGACCGAACCGGTGCCGGTCCAGATGGCATAGGCGGTGCCGGCCGGCAGGCTGCGCATGGCCAGCGTCAGGAACAGCACGCTGCAGGCGGCCGCACCGACGCCGATCAGGCTGGGCGTGAGACGGGTCCAGCCGTTTGCGTACTTGAGCGCGATCGCCATGATGATTTCCACTACACTTGCCAATGACAGGAATACCCAGGCCATTATTTTTCTCCGTGAATTGAACAGGCGCTCAGCATAGGCAGGCAGGGCGGGCGCAACAAGAAGGCACTTTTTGGTAACCATGAAACCGGTAAAAAAACTCTCCGTCGAAGAACCGCAAACCGATATCTACAGTCTCGCCTGTCCATCGCGCAAGGCGCTGGAACTGGTCGGCAGCAAGTGGGCCTTGCTGATTTTTCCGGCGCTGGCGGCGGGGCCGATGCGCAACAGCGCGCTGCTGCGCAAGATCGAAGGCATCTCGCAAAAGATGTTGACGCAGACGCTCAAGGAGCTGGAGCGCAACGGTCTCGTGACGCGCTGTAACCTGGAGACGGCGGCGCCGCACGTGGAATACGAACTGAGCCCGCTGGGAGAATCGCTGAGCGACACGCTGATTGCGCTGGACAACTGGGCCGAACGCCATCACGCGGATTTGCAACGCGCGCGTGAGCAATTCGACAATGAAAAAACCGGCGAACAGGTCGCCGGTCGTCTGGTGCACAAGCTCAAATAAGACCCGGTTCCTGCTGTCCGGCGAGGAATTCCAGCAGCGGCGGCAGCACCAGCTTGCTTTGCATCAGGCCGCCGAAATGCGTCACGCCGGGCAGCGACACAAAGCGCGCGCGCGGCAGCAATCCGACGCAGCGCCCGACCGCCGCATGACGCGCATCGGCGTCGCCGCAAAACATCAGGCAGGGCAGGTCGATCAGCGGCAGCAATTCCTCCATCGAGACGCGCGGCTGTTGCGCGGCGGCAGCCAAGGCTTGCAGGTCGTTGGCGCGGATCATCATCTTCACCTCGGGCGAGATGCGTTCGTTGAGTACGCTTTCAAATGCCGTGATGAAGGCGTTGACGTCAGTCCCGTCGAGTCCCTTGAAGGCATCCCAACTGGTGTCGGCATACGGATGCGCGGCGCCGAGGGTAAGTGATTGCAGGCGTTCGCGCGCGTGGCGGACCATGCCGTAACCGACCCAGCCGCCGAGCGAATAGCCGCAGTAATGTACCTTGCCGATGCCGAGGTCGTCGAGCACGGCGACTACATCGGCACTGCGTTGCTGCAGCGTGTAGGCTTCCGTCTCGCGCGGTTTGTCGCTGAGACCGTGGCCCAGCGCATCGAGCGCAATGACGCGGTAGTGTTGCTGCAGTACTTCGGTGAAGCCGAAGAAGCGCCAGGCTTGCGAGCTGCTGGTGAAGCCGTGGTGCAGGAACAGGTCAGGGCCTTGGCCGCTGACTTCGTAATGGATGCGCCTTCCGGTGCTGACGACGAATGGCATGGGATGGAAAAGGGTTAGGCCTGATTGGGTTTGCACTTGTTGAGCAGCGCCTGCGAGCGGCTGCGGATTTCTTCGTCGGACAGATCTTCCTTGTGCGTTGCGATCGACCAGATGTGGCCGAAGGGATCGCGCAGCACGCCGGAGCGGTCGCCGTAGAACTGGTCCTGCACGGCGCGCAGTTTGGCGGCGCCCCCCCC
>NZ_AJHH01000042.1 GCF_000256565.1 Herbaspirillum lusitanum P6-12
GCCGGCGCCGCCGAGCGTCTTGGGGCAATGGATGCCCATTTCGATGAATTCGTCGGCGAGCATGACGCGGGCGTTGCCGATCTGGATTTCGGCGTGCCAGATTTTATTGTGGGGACCGTCGATGCGCATGACTTCGGTGGCATCGAAGGCTTTTTTGTAAAACGTGATGGCGCTGGCGGTGTCGGAGACGATCAGGTACGGCGTGACGCTGCTGTAGCCTTCGGGAATGGAATTGACTGCCATGCTCGTCTCCTTGGGTGGCAGGGAAGCGTGGCAAATCGACTGAATCGACTGAATCGTGGCGCTTCCCTGGCGTGACTTGGTGACTGCTCCGGCTCTCCGGCCGGATCGTGATGCCTGTGCTGCTGGTGCTGCTTGCAACGCAGAACTGAAGCCTGAATCTTATGCGAATTCCGACAGCAAATTGACTTGCTGGGAGAAAATCTTCGGATTGCCGGCCAGGACGTCGCCCTTGTACAGGTAATCCGCTTCACCCTTGAAGGTGCCGACGATGCCGCCGGCTTCCGTCACCAGCAGCGAGCCGGCGGCGATGTCCCAGGGCTTCAGGCCTTTTTCGAAGAAACCGTCGAGACGGCCGGCGGCGACATAGGCCAGGTCCAGCGCAGCGGCGCCCGGACGACGCAGGCCGGCGCAGCTTTCGGTCATGATCTTGAACATTTTCATGTATTCATTCAGGCCGTCCATGTCGCGGAACGGGAAGCCGGTGCCGATCAGGCCGTCGGCGATCTTGTCGCGCTTGCTGACGCGGATGCGCTTTTCGTTCAGGTAGGCGCCGGCACCCTTGGAGGCGGTGAACAGGTCGTTGCGGGTAGGGTCGTAGACCACCGCTTGCGTGATCTGGCCGCGCTGTTGCAGCGCGATCGAGACGCAGTATTGCGGGAAGCCGTGGATGAAGTTGGTGGTGCCGTCGAGTGGATCGATGATCCAGACGTTTTCATTTTCGTCGTGCAGGTTGGCCGATGGGCCGGACTCTTCCGCCAGGATGGCGTGGTCGGGATACGCGGTCTTCAGGACCTCAATGATGGCATCTTCCGCCGCCTTGTCGACTTCGGTGACGAAGTCGTTGTGTTGCTTCTTGGTGACCTTGAGCAGCGAGACGTCGAACGACGCGCGATTGATGACGGCGGCACCGCGGCGAGCGGCCTTGATGGCCGTATTGAGCATTGGGGGGATAAGCATCCTGAGGGTTCCGTTAAAATGGCGTCTTCGCCGCCCGGTTCGCTACCCGGCGGAAATTTGCACAACTATGAGATTAATGAGCGATGCACTGTCCGAAAATTGCCGGTTTGTCATCAAACCGGCATTGCCCGGCGTGTTCCGGATCGTTTTTGATCCCTTACAGCCCGGCTTACGATGTTTCCTGACGTGCGAATACCGCTATTTTAAATGAACACGCCCAAAATCGATAATTCTGTTTTCAAGCGCCTGCGTTTCGTGTTGGTGGAAACCAGCAGTCCAGGCAATATCGGCGCGGCTGCCCGCGCCATCAAGACCATGGGGTTCGGCGAGTTGGTGCTGGTCAATCCGCGCTTTCCCAATGCGGTCCAGGAGGACGCAGCCATAGCCTTCGCCAGCGGCGCGCAGGACGTGCTGTCCGGCGCGCGCATCGTGACCAGCATCGAGGAGGCATTGCAGGATTGCAATTTCGCCGCCGCCATCAGTGCCCGCCTGCGCGAGTTTTCGCCGCCGGTGGTGTCGCCGCGCACGATTGCGGAGCAAATTGCCGGCGATGTCGGACTGAACGCCGCGCTGATCTTCGGCAACGAGCGTTTCGGCCTGCCCAACGAGCTGGTGCAGCAATGCAACGTGCTGATCAACATTCCGGCCAATCCCGATTATTCCTCGCTCAATCTGGCGCAGGCGGTGCAAGTGCTGGCCTACGAATGCCGCATGGCCGAACTGGGCGACCGCAAGCAGGCCACCGACATCGGCTTCCAGGGTGAGATGGCTGGCGTGGCGGAGATCGAGGGCATGTTCCGCCATCTGGAAGAAGCGCTGGTGGCGATCGAATTCCTCAAGCCCGACAGTCCCAAAAAATTGATGCCGCGCCTCAAGCGCCTGTTTGCGCGCACGCAACTGGAAACCGAAGAGGTCAATATCCTGCGCGGCATCGCTCGCCAGATATTGACGCCCAAACAAGACAGAAAGCCCAAGCAATGAGCAAGTTGACCCTGGATCGCATCCTCCAGTCGCAAGGTTTCGGATCGCGCAAGTATTGCCGTTCGCTGATCGAAGACGGCGAAGTCGCCATCAATGGCGAAGTCGTCGGTTCGTCGACGACTATCGTTTCGCACCCGATACCGAAGGATTGGCGTTCACGCTGTTCGACGAAGAATGGGTCTATCGCGAACACGTCTACATTGCCCTGAACAAGCCCGCCAATTTCGAATGTTCGCGCAAGCCCAGCCACCATCCGGGCGTGCTGACGATTTTGCCGGAACAGTTTTCGTGGCGCGACGTGCAGCCGGTCGGCCGCCTCGACCACGACACCACCGGTTTGCTGCTGATGTCGGACGACGGCGCGTTCATCCATGCGCAATCGTCGCCCAAGCGCCATGTGCCGAAAGTCTACGCGGCCACCACGCACGATGCCGTGACGGATGAACTGATCGCGCAATTGCTGGGCGGCGTGCAGTTGCACGACGAACCGGCGCCGCTGGCGGCGGTGACTTGCCGCAAGCTCGACGCACACCTGCTGGAGATCGTGCTGGAGCAGGGTAAATACCATCAGGTCAAGCGCATGCTGGCGGCCGCCGGCAACCATTGCAGCGCCTTGCGTCGCACCGCCATCGGCGGTTTGCAGCTGGATGCGCTGGAGCTGGAAGAGGGCGAGTGGTGTTATCTCGATGCAGAGCAGTTGGGTTTGCTGGTTCCGGCCTGAAGCTGCAATTCACTCCACAAAGAAAATGGCCGCGGTTGGAATCCAGCGGCGGCCATTTTTGCGTGCAGAGATGAATCTCAGTGACGCGTATCGGTCTGCGGTACGGCGTCTGCCGGTGTTTCAGTGCGGAAGATCTGCGCACAATCAACCGCGTCGAACTCGTAATGCAATCCGCAGAAATCGCAATCGACGCTGAGCTTTTCCTGTGTCGAAAGTGCATCTTCGACTTCCGCCTGGCCGAGCATCTTGAGCATGTTGCCAACCTTCTCGCGTGAGCAGGTGCAGTGGAATTCCGGATGCGCAGGATCGAAGACGCGGATGGTTTCTTCCCAGAACAGGCGATGCATCAGCGTCTCGATGTCGGTGCTCAGCAGTTCTTCCGCGCGCAGCGTGTTGCCCAGCATCGACAGGCGATTCCAGGTTTCCAGCTCTTCCTCGGGCGCGGCTTTGCCGACGTCCTTGCCGCCGTGGTTCGGCAGCTTTTGCAGCAACAGGCCGCGCGCCACCTTGTCGTCGGCGGCGAGCCACAGCTTGGTGTCGAGCTGCTCGGAGCGCAGCATGTAGTTTTCGATGACGGTGGCGACGGTGTCGCCGTCCAGCGGCACGATGCCCTGGTAAGCCTGTTGGCCCGGCATCTTGTCCTTGGGATCGAGCGTGATGGCGAAACGGCCTTCGCCGTTGGCGTTGACCAGTTGCGTCAGCGTGGCGTCGTCGGCCACTTCGGCGTCTTCCACCAGCTTGGCGGTGGCGCGCAGGCGCAGCTCGGAGTCGCACTCGACCACCAGCAGGCGGACCGGACCGTCGCCGTGGATCTGCATGACGACCATGCCGTTGAACTTGAGGTTGGCCGTCAGCAGCGCCGCCGCCGACAGCATCTGGCCGAGCAGCGCCTTGACCGCAACCGGATAGTCGCGACGCGCCAGCACCTGTTGCCAGGTCGACGAAATCTCCACCAGTTCTCCGCGAACCGGTGCGTTTTCCACCATGAATTTTTGCAGCGTATCTTTCATTGTTTCTTTCTTGTTGCTCACTGACTGACGAGAGGCGTCATGCGGCCGCATCGTGCAGTTGTGCTGTTGCCTTGCTTCGAGGGCGCTTCAGGCGATGCGCTTGAGACTGGTTTTGAATAATTGTGCGCGTTCGACATAACTGTCGGTGCCGGCGCGCATGCGGGCGATATCTTCTTCGCTCAGGGTGCGCACGGCCTTGGCCGGCGAACCGATGATCAGCGAATTCTCCGGAAATTCCTTGCCTTCGGTGACCAGCGCGCCGGCCCCGACCAGGCTGTTCTTGCCGATCCTGGCGCCGTTGAGCACGATAGCCTGGATGCCGATCAGGGCGCCTTCGCCGATGGTGCAGCCATGCAGCATGGCCTGGTGGCCAACCGTCACGTTCTTGCCGATGTGCATCGGATAGCCGACGTCGGTGTGCAATACTGCGCCTTCCTGGACGTTGCTGTTTTCACCGATGGTGATCAATTCATTGTCGCCGCGGATACTGACGTTGAACCACACGCTGGCGTGCTCTTCGAGCTTGACCTTGCCGACTACCACGGCCGACTCGGCCACCCAGGCGGTTTCCGCGATTTCCGGCGTGTTTTCTTCCAACTTGTAAATTGCCATAATAAAATTGTCTCCTCGGTTATTCGGGAACACAGACATCCATATTGGGACAAACCGTGTTCCATCAACCCGCCATTTTACCGCTGCTGACATAAATGATCGTGAATCCCTCTCAGAACCCCCATTTTCCTGACGACAAGTTTTCTGTCCTGAGCGAATTGCGCCGCGCCGCGCTGCGTTGGCTGGTCCACACCGACAGCGCGGCCAAGGCGGCCGGCGTGCGCGCCATGTCGCAGGCATGGCATGCGGGTGAGCTGACGTTGGACCGTGACGTTGCGTTGTTTACCGATGCTCCTGTGCCGGGAAGGCCGGCGCATCCCGAGCTGGTGTCGCCGTTGCTGGTGAAGTCGCGTTCGATGCGTACCGACGAGGGGCGCGCGGCGATGATCCATGCGCTGGCGCACATCGAATTCAATGCCATCAACCTGGCGCTTGACGTGATCTGGCGTTTCCCGGACATGCCTGAGGCGTTCTACGTCGACTGGCTCAAGGTGGCCGACGAAGAGGCTTACCACTTCTCGTTGCTGGAAGCGCATTTGCAGGTGCTCGGTTACGCCTATGGCGATTTCACCGCGCATAACAGCCTGTGGGACATGGCAGAGAAAACCAAAGACGACATTCTTGCCCGCATTGCACTGGTGCCGCGTACGATGGAAGCGCGCGGCCTCGACGCCGCACCGCCGGTGCGCAACAAGCTGGCGCAGGCCGGCGACCATGCGGCAGCGGCCATCCTCGACATCATCATGCGCGACGAAATCGGTCACGTGGCCATCGGCAATCGCTGGTACGGCTGGTTGTGCGGGCAGCGCGGACTTGATCCGATTGCGACGTTTGCGCGCCTGACGGTCGAATTCAAGGCGCCGGCGATGCGCGGGCCGTTCAACATGGAAGCGCGTCGCGCAGCAGGATTTACCGAGGCTGAACTTGCCTTGATGTAAGGCGAAGGCAGTCTGGAGATAGTGTTATTTCGGCGGGGAATTATTACCGTTTTTACGTTTTGGATACCGCGCTGTCCCTTCACCATGTTATCGTGCGGCAGGATGTTTTTCCGCTGTTTTCTTGTGAGAGGATGCTATGAAATTGATCAAAGTAATCGGCGCTGCGTTGGCGATCGGCGCGGTGGGACTGGCGATCTCCGCCTGCCAGAAGAAAGAGGAAACGCCGGGGCCGGCAGAAACCATGGGCAAGCAGATCGACAGTGCGGTGAAGAACGCCGGCGATCAGGCTGCTGTCGTGGCTGACAAGGCGCAGGAGAAGGCTGCAGAAGCCGGCCAGAAGCTGGACAAGGCCGTCGACGACATGAAGGAAGGCGCCAAGGACCTGACTCAGAAAGCCGGTGAAAAGATGGAAGCCGCAGGCCAGAAAATACAGGACACTGCGAAAGAAGCGCAGAAGTGACTCCGCGCTTGAATTGCGCTTGCATCACCGAAACCCGCATGTTGCCATGCGGGTTTTTTTATATCCCCGCCTTATGGATTTCTGCGACGACGCGCGCCTGAATGGTCGGGTTCAGCGCCAGCGCAACATGGCCGATGCCGCTGATGGGGACGTTTTCGGCGCCGGGCAAGTGTGAGGAAATTTGCGGCGAGACGATATTGTCGTGATGCGAATAGATGGAGAGGATGATGGCGCGCGTGGCCGGTTCTTCGGTGGCGGCGAGCTTTTGCAGCCACTCGCTGCTGGTGCCTTCTTCGGCGCGGCCGAGCCAGTTCATTTCGCCGCAGTTGATGCCGATGCCGAAGTTGGCGATGGTGGTGCCGTGATGCGGCGTTCCCAGCGTGATGACCTTGGCGATGTTGGCGCAACCGTGGTCGCGCAGGTAAGCACGCGCCGCCAGCCCGCCCATGCTGTGGGCGACGATGACGATCTTGTCCTGGCCGCTTTCGGTCACCAGCCGCTGCACCGCTTCGTGGACCAGCGGCGCATAACCGTCGATGCTGCCGAACACCGGCTCCATGTCGACCGCGTAATGCGTGATGTGGGCTTCTTCCAGCGCCTTGCTCATCCAGTGCCAATAGCCGCTGTTGCAGCCGTAGCCGTGGATCAGCAGCACCGGCAATGAAGTGGTGTCGGTATAGATGCGCTTGTCGAAACGCTGAAACGGCATGCCCCACGAAGAGCACACCATGGTCGCGCAATATTCGCCGGCAAACAGCCGGAAGATGCCGGGCCAAGTGAGTTCAGGCGTGTGCGCCGACTTGGCGCGGTTGGGCCAGGTCAGGAAAAAGCTGTTGGCCGTGATCGAAGCGCGGAACAGCCCGACCATCGCCAGGCTGAGGACGACCGCGAGCGGAACGTTGGTGACATGCAGCTTGACGAGCAGAAGATAGAACAGGGCGGCCACGCCGAATTGGGTCAGCAGCAGGGTTCGGGCAATGCGGGCGATCATGCAGCGACGGCCTCTTGATTTTGGTCGAAAGAACTAGCGTAACAGGATTGCATGACCGTTTTATTGCAGCGCAGCTTATTGTTTCTTTTTGGACGGATTCAAATCCACGATCCGCGTGCCGGCCAGGCGATCGTGCAGAAACTGGCGTTGCGGATCAGTGTAGATCAGCGCAGCCCAGACCACGACATTGACAGCGGGAATCCATATCAGCATCCAGCCCTTGGCGCCCAACGCCCATGCCAGCGCCAGTCCCGGCAGGAACCACAGCCAACTGAGCAGGAAGCGCAGCAGCGCGCGCCATGCTTTCACGGGCGCGCCGTCCTTGCCGGCCAGGCGAATGCGCCAGGTTTTCATCGCCAGCGTCTGGCCGCCATGGCTCCAGAACCAGATGAAGTACAGGCCGAGGATGACGAACAGCCAGCTTTCCAGCGCATGGCGCAGGTAGAGCGCGTGGCGTTGTTCAAGGACGGTCGAGAAGATCCAGGTCGAGATGAACACCACGCCGAACAGCAGCATGGATTCGTACACCATGCTGCACAGGCGGCGGCGCAGGGACGGTGTGGGCAGAGCGGATGGGGTTGCTGTTGCAGACGTGGATGCGGAACTCAAGGCGGTCTCTTCTCTTGGTGGTGGCAAGTATTTTCGGTCGGGGTCGCGCGCGGGCAAGTGTGTGCCGGGAAGCATGATACGCGAACTGTGGGGGAGTCAGGGCAAACTGACATGCCCGCAGCCACGCAAAAACGCCATGTCGGGGCGTATGCGCGACATGGCGTTTTCGTTTTCCTGAATCTTGCCGAGAGGCGCGAGCCCCGGATGCTTCGGATACCTTACTTGACCTCGGTCTGCGTCGCGGTTGTCGGTGTCACCACTGTCGGTGTCACCATTGTCGGCGGCGGCACCAGCGTCTGCTCCAGCGCCTCAGGAGGCAACTGGATTGTCGGCGCAGCCTTGGCCGGAGTCGGCGGCAGGGCGGCAACATGCTTGGGCAGCTTGGCTTGCGACAGTTTTTTCTTTTGCTCGTCCGACAACTGTTGGTATTCCTTCCACTGCGCGGACTTCTGGTCGGCGTCCAGCTTCTTGGCGCGGGTATAGCTTTCGCGCACCGAGCGGCGCTGCATCGGCGTCAGCTTGACCCAGTCGCGCATGCGATTCTGCATGCGCTCCTGTTCGGCAGGGCTCATGGCGGCAAACTTGTTGCCGATGACCAGCCATTTTTCTTTGCTGCTGAACTCCATCTTCTTCCATTCGCCGGCCAGCGGCGCCAGTGCATGCTGTTGCACCGGAGTCAGTTCACTCCAGGTCGGCTTGGAATCCGGTTTCTTGGTGATCTTCGAAGGCGTGGTCAGCGCAGTAGCCGAAGCCGGCTGCTGCGTTGCCGCCGTGGTGTTCGGGCCTTGCGCATGCACTGCTTTGCACGTCAGGACGGACAGGCCGGTCAGTGCGACGACTGCGGCAACGGTAAAGCCCAGAATGTTGCGTGCGGCGGTGCTCATGGAAGTCCGGGTGCCTGCCATCAATTATTCGCCTTGCTGCGCCAGATAAGCATTGAAACCGTGATCGAGATAAGCCGACAGCGGCAGTTCATCCGACAGCACGCCGGCGTCGATTTCGGCCAGGGCGCTGATGCGCTGCTGATGTTCGTGTTCATACAAGCCGGCAAACAGCATCACGCCGGCCAGCAGCGGGATGGCGACGCCAAGGCGACCCAGCCAGGAGAACGACGAGGAGGGCGTGAAGTTGCCGCCCATGGCGCCGGCCAGGGCAAATTGCGACGCCGCGACGCGAACCGGTGCGGTCGTTTTTTTGCGGGCAAGTGCCACGCGACGGGCTTCCGCCAGGCTTTGTGTGGTCGATTCGGGCAGGTGTTCCAGATTGGCGTCCAGCGCACGCTTTACCCGGTAAGCAAATTGTAGTTCTTTGTTGTTCATAAAGTGATTCCTTTGGCCCTGAGAGCTTGAGCCAGGGCGTGTGTTGCGCGAGAACAATGAGTTTTGACGCTGCCCTCTGAGCATCCCATCGCGGCAGCTGTCTCGGCGACATCCATGTCTTGCCAGTAACGCATGAGGAAGGCTTCCCGTTGACGGGTTGGAAGTTTTTGTACTTCGGCGTCGATCAAGGCGAGCGTTTGTTCGCGTTCAACCTTGTCTGCGCTGGATTCCGAGGCCTGGGTGCCTTCTTCGGCTTCATAGCTTTCGAGCAGGTCGAAGTCTTCCTGGTTCTCGCTGTCGCGGCCAATGCTGGAAAACAGGCTGACCCAGGTGGTGCGTACTTTTTCCCGGCGGAAAAAGTCATGGATGGTGTTTTGCAGGATGCGCTGGAACAGCAGGGGAAGTTCGTTGGCCGGCTTGTCGCCGTACTTCTCGGCCAGCTTGATCATCGCATCCTGGACAATATCGAGCGCCACTTCATCCTTGCGCACGGCGTAGACAGCCTGCTTGAAGGCGCGGCGTTCGACATTTTCGAGAAAATCGGAGAGTTCTTTGTCAGTTGCCATGCAATACGGCTTGTCGATGTAGCGCCGGGAATAGATGAATCGGATGCAGTTCCGACATGTTGGTGGAATGTACGGATTTGTAACAGAGCGCATGCTAGCAAAAAAGCCCTTGTTTGTGGTGGTGTTTATCGGAAAAGCACAATTACAGGGCGGTTTTGCGAGCTGCTGCACTAAATTCGCTTGACCAAAATGATGCGACGCATTAACGTGTCAGTCCGCTTCATCAACATGAAGTTCTATGGTCTTTACCGTTGCTACGCATAATGTAGCGATTGTCAAAGACGCGCTTTATTTAAAAAGCTGTTTGTTCTAACCCGCGCCACAAGCGCGAGAAATTCGTAACGTTGTACTTGCACCAAGGCTGAACGAGTCGCGCTGAGCGGCATTTTGAATCTCACTACGGTTGAGATGCAGAAATGACGTGACCGCACAAAGAAGGGATGCCGCAGGAAGCAGGTCGATCAGTGCGATTTCGCCAGGAGAGAACATCCGATCAATCTCCAATGGACCTTGAAAGGAAGTAGTAATGAGTGCAGAAAACCTCACCGGTGCGGAGATACTCGTCCGTTGCCTGGCTGAAGAGGGCGTTGAGCACGTCTTCGGCTATCCTGGTGGCGCCGTGCTTTACATCTACGACGCTATCTTCAAGCAAGACAAATTCCAACATATTCTGGTACGCCACGAGCAGGCTGCGGTGCATGCAGCGGATGCCTATTCGCGCAGTTCCGAAAAAGTCGGCGTCTGCATCGTGACCTCCGGTCCCGGCGTCACCAATGCGGTGACCGGCCTGGCGACCGCGTACATGGATTCGATCCCGATGATCGTGATTTCCGGCCAGGTGCCTTCGACCGCCATCGGTCAGGACGCCTTCCAGGAATGCGACACCGTCGGCATCACACGTCCCTGCGTCAAGCACAACTTCCTCGTGAAGGATGTGAAAGACCTCGCAGAGACGATGAAAAAAGCTTTCTATATCGCCACCACCGGCCGTCCGGGCCCGGTGCTGGTCGATATTCCGAAGGATATCTCGATGCACACCTGTGCCTACGAGTATCCGAAAACCGTCGAAATGCGTTCGTACAAGCCGGTCGACAAAGGCCATTCCGGTCAGATCCGCAAGGCGTTGCAACTGCTGCTGACAGCGGAACGTCCGATGATCTATACCGGCGGCGGCGTGATTCTCGCGAATGCCGCTCCCGAGCTCAACAAGCTGGTGGATCGCCTCGGTTTCCCTTGCACCAATACGCTCATGGGCCTGGGCGCTTACCGCTCGACCAGCGACAAGTTCGTCGGCATGCCGGGCATGCACGGTACCTACGAAGCCAACATGGCGATGCAGCACAGCGATGTGATGATCGCCATCGGCGCGCGCTTCGATGACCGCGTGATCGGTAATCCGAAGCACTTCGCCTCCAACGCGCGCAAGATCATCCATATCGACATCGATCCGTCGTCGATTTCCAAGCGCGTCAAGGTCGACATTCCTATCGTCGGCAACGTCAAGGACGTGCTGCAGGAATTGCTGACCCAGCTGGATGCCGCCGAAACCAAGCCGAACGCGCCTGCGCTGGCCAACTGGTGGAAGCAGATCAACAAGTGGCGCGAGCGCGACTGCCTGAAGTTCGCAACCTCGGACGAGTTCATCAAGCCGCAGGCGGTGATCAAGAACGTCTGGGACATCACCAAGGGCGATGCCTTCATCACCTCCGACGTCGGCCAGCATCAGATGTGGGCCGCGCAGTATTACGGTTTCGACAAGCCGCGCCGCTGGATCAATTCCGGCGGCCTGGGCACCATGGGCGTCGGTCTGCCATACGCCATGGGCGTGCAGAAGGCCAATCCCGATGCGACCGTCGCCTGCATCACCGGCGAAGCGTCGATCCAGATGTGCATTCAGGAACTCGCGACCTGCAAGCAATACCACCTGACGCCAAAAATCATTCTGCTGAACAACCGTTTCCTCGGTATGGTTCGCCAGTGGCAACAAATCGATTACGGTTCGCGCTACTCCGAGTCGTACATGGATTCCTTGCCCGATTTCACCAAGCTGGCCGAGTCCTATGGCCACGTCGGCATGAAGATCGAAAAGCCGGGCGATGTGGACGGTGCGCTCAAAGAAGCGTTCGGCATGAAAGACAAGCTGGTCTTCATGAACTTCATTACGGATCAAACCGAAAACGTCTGGCCAATGGTCAAGGCAGGTAAGGGTTTGACTGAAATGCTCTTGGGTTCGGAGGATCTGTAATGCGCCATATTGTTTCTGTACTGCTGGAAAACGAAGCCGGCGCATTGTCCCGTGTCGTCGGTCTGTTCTCCGCACGCGGCTACAACATCGAAACGCTCACCGTTGCACCCACCGAAGATTCGACCCTGTCGCGCATGACCATCGTGACCAGCGGCTCGGACGACGTGATTGAACAAATCACCAAACACCTGAACCGCCTGATCGAGGTGGTGAAGGTCGTGGATCTGACTGAAGGCGCGCATATCGAGCGCGAACTGATGTTGATCAAGGTACGTGCCGTGGGCAAGGAGCGTGAAGAAATGAAGCGCACTGCGGACATCTTCCGCGGTCGCATCATTGATGTCACCGAAAAGACCTACACCATCGAATTGACAGGCAACAAGGGCAAGCTGGACGCGTTTATCGACTCGATCGACCGTGCGGCGATTCTTGAGACTGTGCGTACCGGCGGCTCCGGCATCGGCCGCGGCGAACGGATTCTCAAGGTCTGAGACACGACCATCGTTGGTAACTCTGTAGATATTCAATCATCCATATTTTAAAAATCAACAATGCCGGCGTCGCCAAGACCTTCCCC
>NZ_AJHH01000043.1 GCF_000256565.1 Herbaspirillum lusitanum P6-12
ACGTGCTGGTCAACAATGCCGGCGTCGCCAAGACCTTCCCCTTCCTCGATTATCCGATCGACAACTGGCTGCTGACGATGAACATCAATGTCACCGGCGTGATGCTGTGCGGCCAGCATGCCGCCCGCATGATGGTGCGTCGCAAGTGGGGCCGCATCGTCAATATTTCTTCCATCTCGGGTATTCGCGCCGGCTCCGGCCGCACCGCCTACGGCACTTCCAAGGCGGCAGTGATCGGCCTGACGCGCCAGATGGCGATCGAGCTGGCCGAGCATGGCGTCACCGTCAACAGCGTCGCCCCGGGTCCGGTGGACACGCCGCTGACGCAGGCAGTGCACTCGCCGGAAACCCGCAAGAGCTTCACTGCCGGCGTGCCGATGCATCGCTACGGCAGCACCGACGAGATCGCCGCGGCAGTATCTTTCCTGGCGGCTGAAGATTCGTCCTACGTCACCGGCCATGTGGTGCCGGTGGACGGCGGCTTCGTGGCCGCGGGCATTCTCGACATCTGATCGGAGCACGCCATGGCACGTGCAATGGAAGACAAGGTCGTCATCGTCAGCGGCGCAGGTTCGGTCGGCGAGGGCTGGGGCAACGGCAAGGCGGCGGCCGTGCTGTATGCACGCGAAGGTGCGCGCGTGCTGGCGGTCGATCGCAACCTGCAGGCCGCACAGGAAACCTGCGACCTGATCCGCAGCGAGGGCGGCGTCTGCGAAGTGGTCGCCGCCGACGTGTCGCGCACGCCGGACATTGAGGCCATGGTGCAGGCCGCACTCGATCATTTCGGCCGCATTGATGTCTTGCACAACAACGTCGGCATCGCCGAAACCGGCGGTCCCGTCGAAGCCAGTGAAGAGAGCTGGAACCGGGTCATCGCGATCAACCAGACCAGCGTCTTCATGACCTGCAAGCATGTGCTGCCGGTGATGGAAAAGCAGAAGAAGGGAGCCATCGTCAACATCTCGTCGCTGGCCGCGATCCGCTGGGTCGGCTTTCCGTATGTCGCCTATTCCGCGTCCAAGGCGGCGATGCTGGCGCTGACCAAGAACATCGCGATGCAATACGCGCCGTCGGGCATCCGTGCCAATTGCGTGCTGCCGGGGCTGATGGACACGCCGATGATCCGCGAACCGCTCAAGGCATCCTATGGGGGCGACATCGAGGAAATGCGCCGCAAGCGGCACGCACAATGTCCGATGGGCCACATGGGCGACGCCTGGGATGTGGCGCACGCGGCGCTGTTCCTGGCATCGGACGCGGCGCGCTACGTGACCGGCGTGGACCTGATCGTGGACGGCGGCCTCAGCCTCAAGTGCGTCTGACGGCCGGGCAGTAAAGCAGAATCACGCGGGCTGCCCACGCCGCAGCGCGGTCCAGACCTCCTCCGCGGTCTGGACGAAGGTCTGGATGCAGGGATT
Source organism: Herbaspirillum lusitanum P6-12 (assembly GCF_000256565.1). Lineage (GTDB taxonomy): Bacteria > Pseudomonadota > Gammaproteobacteria > Burkholderiales > Burkholderiaceae_D > Herbaspirillum > Herbaspirillum lusitanum. The sequence goes on from NZ_AJHH01000043.1 coordinate 1,419, forward strand.
GCGGTTGTCCTTGTTCCAGATCACCGCGACTTCCACCACCGGCGCGTCGACCAGCGGCTTGAAGACGGTCGTGTCCAGGTGCATGGCCTGCATCGAGTTCGGCACCATCGCCACGCCCAGGCCTTCACCAACCAGGTTGACGATGGTCTGCTGCAGGTTGGCTTCCAGCTTGATGCGCGGACGGAAGCCCGCGGCCAGGCAGCAATTGACGATCAGGTCGTAGACCACCGGCGCAATCGCGCGCGGGATGCTGACGAAGGGATCGTCGGCCAGATCCCTGGCTGAAATTTTTTCACGTGTCGCCAGGCGATGGTTTTTCGGCAGCACCGCCACCAGCGGTTCGGAAAAGATCGTTCGGCTGTCCAGCCCGCTGCAATCTTCAGGCCGGTACATCATGCCGACGTCGCGTTTCCCTTCCCTGATATCTATCGCCAGCAGGTTCGGCACGTGCTCGGTCAGGCGCATGTCGACCTCGGGATAGGCCGCCGAATAGTGGCGCGTCACCGACGGCAGGATGTTATAGGCGGTCGACATCATGAAGCCCACCAGCAGCGCGCCGCTTGGTACGCACCGCTGGGCATCCGCGCCAACTGCGTGCTGCCCGGACTGATGGACACGCCGATGATCCGCGAGCCGCTGAAAGCATCCTATGGCGGCGACATCGAAGAAATGCGCCGCAAGCGTCATGCGCAATGTCCGATGGGCCACATGGGCGATGCCTGGGACGTGGCGCATGCGGCCTTGTTCCTGGCGTCGGATGCGGCGCGTTACGTGACCGGCGTCGACCTGATCGTGGACGGCGGCCTCAGCCTCAAGTGCGTGTAGGATTTCCTCGCCTCGCCTCGGCAGCGGCAATATGGTTCACCTAGCTCTAATAGGACTGT
>NZ_AJHH01000044.1 GCF_000256565.1 Herbaspirillum lusitanum P6-12
GCGACCGTCGCCGGCAACCTGTTCGATCTCGGCGAAGTCACGGGCATGCGCCTGCTGTCGCTGTCGCTGCCGGAACATTACCGCCGCCAATTCGACATGCCGCGTCATGGCATCGCCGGCACGCGCAAGCTGACCGGAGTGGCGCAAGCGCCTCTGCTGGGCACCATCATCAAGCCCAACGTCGGCCTCAGCGCAGTTGAGACCGGCGAGCTCGTGACGCAGCTTTGCGAAGCCGGCGTCGACTTCATCAAGGACGACGAAGTCTGCGCCAACCCTGTCCATGCGCCGCTGGAAGAGCGCGTGCGCGAAGTCATGAAACGCGTGCGCGCCTACCAGGACAAGTCCGGTCGTCGCGTGATGGTGGCGTTCAATATCACCGACGAGCTTGATGCCATGCGCCGTCACGCCGACCTGGTCGAGCGTGAAGGCGGCAGCTGCATCATGGTCGGGCTCAACTGGTGCGGCTTCTCGGCGCTGCAAAGCCTGCGTCGCAGCAGCGGACTGGCGATCCACGGTCATCGCAACGGCTTCGGCATGATGTCGCGCCAGCCGGTGCTGGGCATGTCGTTCCCGGCGTATCAAAGCCTGTGGCGCCTGAGCGGCGTCGATCATTTGCATGTGCACGGACTCGACGGCAAGTTCTCCGAATTCAATGACGAAGTGGTGCAGTCGGCACGCGATTGCCTGACGCCGATGGCGCCGGGCGATGAAGTGATGCCGGTGTTTTCGTCCGGACAATGGGCGGGGACGGTGCCGGCGACCTTTGCTGCGGTCAACAGCACCGACGTGATCTTTCTCTCGGGCGGTGGCATTCTTGCGCATCCGGACGGCGCCTCGGCCGGCGTCCGGTGCTGACGGCATTGCGCCGGGCGCGCTCC
>NZ_AJHH01000045.1 GCF_000256565.1 Herbaspirillum lusitanum P6-12
GCCGGCCCCGGTGCTGACGGCATTGCGCCGGGCGCGCTCCAGCGCATGAAAAATTTCAGCAGTGTCCCGGTAGAAATGTTTGCCCGCTTCGGTCAGCTGCACGCTGCGTTTGCTGCGGTCGAACAACTGCACGCCGAGCTCCTTTTCCAAGGCCGCAATCTGGCGCGTGAGCGGCGGTTGCGAGATATGCAACAAGTCGGCGGCACGGCCGAAATGGAGGGTTTCTGCTACGGTGCGGAAATAAGTGAGATGGCGCAGTTCGATCATTTGATACCTTTAAGGTATTAATTGTGTGCCTATATTGTATTGGAAGTTATCAAACAAGCTGGCTATTCTTTGCCGCAGAGTCAGCTTACTTGCGACTGACTCCCAGGCAATCCGGCCACGAGCCGGCCTCGCCGCCACATAAGAAAAAGCAGTTCATGGACAGGAGACAAATCATGCCGACATCCACGGTAGACCTCGCTACGGCGCGCAGATATGTCAGCAGCGCACGCTATCGCTCACTCGATGAACTCTGTGGCGGCGATCCGCAGATGCAAGACCTGATCGCGCGCGGCAAGCGCCTGATCGACCGCAACATCCCCATTCTGATCCTCGGCGAAACCGGCACCGGCAAGGAATTCATGAATTATGTGAAGGGTTCATAG
>NZ_AJHH01000046.1 GCF_000256565.1 Herbaspirillum lusitanum P6-12
TATGTCGACCGCAACCTGCAGGCCGCACAGGAAACCTGCGACCTGATCCGCAGCGAAGGCGGCACCTGTGAAGTGGTCGCCGCCGACGTGTCGAAGACGCCGGACATCGAAGCCATGGTGCAGGCCGCGCTCGATCATTTCGGTCGCATCGACGTCTTGCACAATAACGTCGGCATCGCTGAAACCGGCGGCCCGGTCGAAGCCAGCGAAGAGAGCTGGAACCGCGTCATCGCCATCAACCAGACCAGCGTCTTCATGACCTGCAAGCACGTGCTGCCGGTGATGGAAAAACAGAAGAAGGGCGCCATCGTCAACATCTCGTCGCTGGCGGCGATCCGTTGGGTTATAATTAGTCCCGTATATCTT
>NZ_AJHH01000047.1 GCF_000256565.1 Herbaspirillum lusitanum P6-12
CCGCGCTGCGCGCTCGATGGCGCCGGCTGAAATGCGCGAGGAGCTCGAACCGGTTGCGCGCTTCTTCGCCGGCCTGCAGCCGCCGGTGACGCACTACAAGATCTGCTCGACCTTCGACAGCGCGCCGCATGTCGGCAACATCGGCACGGCCCTGGCGGTATGGCGGCAACATATCGACAACGACTTCGTACCCATCGTCGGCGGCCAGCCGAATTTGCAACGTTACTGCCTGTTCAGCAACCTGTACGCCGCGGTCAACGGCGGCGGCGAGGTGTTCCGCATCGACCGTCACCAGACCATGCGCAATCATCCGGTGACGCCGATGCATGAAGCCGACATGCGCGTTCACCTGGCGGGGCAGAGCATGCAGGTGGCGGCAATCCATGCGCCCGCCTATGCCGGGAATGCAGAACGGCTGGATGCGGAAGTGGAGCGAATTGCGCAAGCTCATCCCGATGCCGTCCTGTTCGACGTCGGCGACGCGGCGCATCTGTCGCCGATCGGCCGGCAAATCTGGCGGCACGCACAACGGCAGCCCTTGCTGGCGATCCAGATGCACGCCGTGATCCGCTACTGCTGCG
>NZ_AJHH01000048.1 GCF_000256565.1 Herbaspirillum lusitanum P6-12
CAATTTGCGCCAGATGCACGCCGTGATCCGCTACTGCTGCGCCGTCATGAACGGTGATCGCATCGAAGCCGGCGATCTGCCGGAAGAGCTGATGGAGACGTTCGCGCCATCAACTTCGCACGCCATTCACTACGAGGGGCCGGCTATTTCTCCGGCCTCCAACGTCCGCAGCATCGTGCCACAAGCCGGTGCTGCCGATATCCTCCCGCGCCCATCAGGCGGCCCGCTCGGGGACGAGCGCACGCGCGTTATCGATGCGCTGGTCGGCAGTCGCTGGAACATTTCCGCCGCTTCGCGGCAACTGGGAATGTGCCGCGCCTCGCTGTATCGCAAATTGCGCCAGCTGGATATTCCGCACGTGCGCGACCAGGCCATGCCGACGCATTTCGCGTCGTACGCGGCCTGATCGAAACCCATCGTGCCGCTTTCGGGCGGCGCCCATGACAAAATAAAAGAGCTCCGCTCACATTGAGGAATTTAGGAAGACCATGAAAGTTTTTTACGACAAAGACGCAGACCTGTCCCTGATCAAGAACAAGAACGTGACCATCATCGGTTACGGTTCGCAAGGCCACGCCCACGCGCAAAACCTGAATGACTCCGGCTGCAAGGTCACCGTTGCGCTGCGCAAGGACGGCGCTTCGTGGAACAAGGCCAAGAACGCCGGCCTGAACGTTGCCGAAGTCAACGAAGCGGTCAAGGGCGCCGACGTCATCATGATCCTGCTGCCGGATGAAAACATCGGCCAGGTCTATGCAGAAAACGTGGCGCCGCACGCCAAGCAAGGCGCGACAGTCGCTTTCGCCCACGGCTTCAACATCCACTACGGCCAGGTCGTGCCGCGCGCCGACCTGGACATCATCATGATCGCGCCGAAGGCCCCGGGCCACACCGTGCGTTCGACCTACACCCAAGGCGGCGGCGTGCCGCATCTGATCGCCGTGTACCAGGACAAGTCCGGCACTGCCCGTGACGTTGCTCTGTCGTACGCTACCGCCAACGGCGGCGGCCGTGCCGGCATCATCGAAACCAACTTCCGCGAAGAAACCGAAACCGACCTGTTCGGCGAACAAGCGGTTCTGTGCGGCGGCGCCGTCGAACTGATCAAGGCCGGTTTCGAAACCCTGGTGGAAGCCGGCTACGCGCCTGAAATGGCGTATTTCGAATGCCTGCACGAACTGAAACTGATCGTCGACCTGATCTACGAAGGCGGCATCGCCAACATGAACTACTCGATCTCGAACAATGCGGAATACGGCGAATACGTCACCGGCCCGCGCATCATCAACGAAGAGAGCAAGAAGGTCATGAAGCAGGTGTTGAACGACATCCAGACCGGCGAATACGCCAAGAGCTTCATCCTGGAAAACAAGGCCGGCGCACCGACCTTGCTGTCGCGTCGTCGCATCAATGCCGAACACCAGATCGAAATCGTCGGCGAGAAGCTGCGCGCGATGATGCCGTGGATTAAAGCCAACAAACTTGTGGACCAGTCGAAGAACTAATACGACCACGAACCGCGATCGTAGGCATCATCACAGGACACGCAAGCATGCGTGCCCTGGGCAGGACGGGGGTTTGGT
>NZ_AJHH01000049.1 GCF_000256565.1 Herbaspirillum lusitanum P6-12
AACAAGCTGGTCGATCAATCGAAGAACTAATCGATCTCTTGTCGATGACAAAAAGGACGCCAAGGCGTCCTTTTTTATTTCGCGGTATGTTTACGTCCCGAGGCTTCACCGCCGCCACTTCGCCCATCAAGGAGAACCCAGTGCAACTCATCGGCATGCTCGATTCGCCCTATGTCCGCCGCGCCGCCATTTCCCTGCAATTGCTCGGCCTGCCGTTCGAACACCAGTCGATCTCGGTGTTCAGCGCCTTTGATCGTTTCCGCGAAATCAATCCGCTGGTCAAGGCGCCGTCGCTGATCTGCGATGACGGCATGGTGCTGATGGACTCGATACTGATTACCCAGTACGCCGAGGCGTTTCCGCAGAAGAAGCGCAGCCTGTTGCCGACCGGTCTGGGCGAGTTGCAGCGTGCGCTGCGCATCATCGGGCTGGCGATGACGGCCTGTGAGAAGAGTGTGCAGATTGTCTATGAGCACAAGCTGCGTCCAGCCGAGAAGTTGCATGAACCTTGGCTGGCGCGCGTGTCGGGTCAATTGCTGGAGGCTTACAAGGCGCTGGAAGAAGAGTTCGTCAAGCGGCCGCAAGTCGTGACCGGTGTGACCAGTGCAACCATCGATCAGGCCACGCTGACGACGGCGGTAGCCTGGTATTTCAGCCGGCAACTGGTCGCCGACATAGTCCCGGCAGATCGTTATCCGACGCTGGCGGCCTTGTCGGCAGCGGCCGAAAAGTTGCCCGAATTTGCCGCCGCACCGTATGGCGACGGCATTTGCAACGTGCACTGAACCCAGCTTACTCCGCCAGCAATTTCTCGATATCGGCCACCATGTCTTCCGGCTTGGTGGCCGGTGCGTAGCGTTTGAACACGCTGCCGTTTTTACGCACGAGGAATTTGGTGAAATTCCATTTGATCGCCTTGCTGCCGAGCAGGCCGGGGGCTTCCGCCTTGATGTAGGTGAACAGCGGATCGGCCTGGTCGCCGTTGACGTCGATCTTGGCGAACAGCGGGAAGCTGACGCCGTAATTCTTTTCGCAGAAGGCGCCGATCTCTTCCGCCGTGCCGGGCTCCTGGCCGCCGAACTGGTTGCAGGGGAAGCCGAGCACTTCCACGCCCTTGTCCTTGAACTCGCGATAAATCTTTTCCAGCCCCTGATACTGCGGCGTGAAGCCGCATTTGCTGGCGGTGTTGACGATCAGGACGACCTTGCCGCGGTATTGGTCGAGCGCCGCCGCCGTGTTGTCGGGCAGGGCGGGATGGAAGTCGTAGATGCTGGGCATGATGGCCTCGTCGAAGTGAATGGGAATGGCATCCATCATAGCCCATGCTTCAGGCGAACTGGCCGGGCGTGCGGGATGCTGCGCGTGCGGTCTCCGTCGTGATCAGATCCCTGCGCAGCAAGTCGCCGAGGCAATGATCCAGCGTCTGCATGCCGGCGCCGCCGGAGGTCTGCATGACCGAGACCATCTGCGCCACTTTCCCTTCGCGGATCAGGTTGCGGATGGCGGGCGTGCCGAGCATGATTTCGTGGGCGGCGATGCGGTCGTCTCCGGCTTTGGTTTTCAGCAGGATTTGCGAGACCACCGCGCTGAGCGACTCGGACAGCATGCTGCGCACCATGTCCTTCTCGTCGCCGGGGAACACGTCGATGATGCGGTCTATGCTTTTGGCGGCCGAGGACGTATGCAGCGTCGCCAGCACCAGATGGCCGGTTTCCGCCGCCGTCAGCGCCAGGCGGATGCTGTCGAGGTCGCGCAATTCGCCGATCAGGATGACGTCCGGATCCTCCCGCAGCGCCGAGCGCAACGCATTGGCGAACGAGTGCGTATGGGCGCCGACGGCGCGCTGGCTGATCAGGCTCTTGTCCGGCGCGTGGATGAATTCGATGGGATCTTCGATGGTCAGGATGTGGGCCGGGCGCTGCTCGTTGATATGCCGGATCATGGCCGCCAGCGTGGTCGACTTGCCCGAGCCGGTGGGGCCGGTGACCAGGATCAGGCCTTGCCGGCGCAGCGCCAGTTCGACCAGCACCGGCGGTGCGTCGAGGTCGGCCAGACTGCGGATGCTGTGGGGAATCGTACGGATGACCGCCGCCGGGCCGCGAGCCTGCTGGAAGGCATTGATGCGAAAGCGCGCCAGTCCTGCGATATCGATCGCGAAGTCGCACTCCAGGTCGCGCCGATACGCCTCGGCCTGGGCCGGTTCCATGATCGCGTTGAGCATGTCGTCGACGTCTTGCGCCAGCAATACCGGCAAGTTGACGCGCCGCATATCGCCGCGCAGTCGCAGCATGGGCGGCAAACCGGTGGAAAGATGCAGGTCCGAAGCCTGATTCTTGACGGAAAAGGCGAGCAGGTCGGGAATGTCCATTTATAATCTCTGACTGAAAAAACAGCGTTGTCCCTCCCTGAACCAAAGAATTATGTCGTCAATCGCAAAACAGTTGCAAGTTGTTAACGCGCGCATTGCGGCCGCCGGCCGCCGCGCAAGCCGCCGGCCGCAATCCGCAAGACATCCTGCTGCTGGCGGTGTCGAAGTTCTTTGACGCGGCGTCGGTGTTGGACGCCGTACACGCCGGGCAGACCGCTTTCGGCGAAAACTACGTGCAGGAAGCGCTCGACAAGATCGCCGCGCTGAAGCTGACGGCGCCCGAGGCGCAGGTCGCATGGCATTTCATCGGACCGATACAGAGCAACAAGACGCGCCAGATCGCGGAAAATCGACTGGGTGCATTCGGTCGATCGCGAAAAGATCGCTCGCCGCCTGGCCGAACAACGTCCGCCCGGATTGCCGCCGCTGAACATCTGCCTGCAAGTCAATATCAGCGACGAAGACAGCAAGAGCGGCTTGTCGCCGGACGAATTGCTGCCGGTGGCGCGGGCGGTTGCCGCCTTGCCAGGTCTGCGCTTGCGCGGACTGATGGCGATTCCGGCGCCGACCGAGGTGGAAGAAGAACAGCGCGCCGCGTTCCGGCGCTTGCGCGAACTGGCGGCGTTGCTGACCGACAGCGGGATCGCCTGCGACACTTTGTCGATGGGCATGTCGGCCCACCCCCTAGCCTCGCCGCCGCGCAAGCCGCCGGCCGCAATCCGCAAGACATCCTGCTGCTGGCGGTGTCGAAGTTCTTTGACGCGGCGTCGGTGTTGGACGCCGTACACGCCGGGCAGACCGCTTTCGGCGAAAACTACGTGCAGGAAGCGCTCGACAAGATCGCCGCGCTGAAGCTGACGGCGCCCGAGGCGCAGGTCGCATGGCATTTCATCGGACCGATACAGAGCAACAAGACGCGCCAGATCGCGGAAAATTTCGACTGGGTGCATTCGGTCGATCGCGAAAAGATCGCTCGCCGCCTGGCCGAACAACGTCCGCCCGGATTGCCGCCGCTGAACATCTGCCTGCAAGTCAATATCAGCGACGAAGACAGCAAGAGCGGCTTGTCGCCGGACGAATTGCTGCCGGTGGCGCGGGCGGTTGCCGCCTTGCCAGGTCTGCGCTTGCGCGGACTGATGGCGATTCCGGCGCCGACCGAGGTGGAAGAAGAACAGCGCGCCGCGTTCCGGCGCTTGCGCGAACTGGCGGCGTTGCTGACCGACAGCGGGATCGCCTGCGATAATAACGATAGTCCTTATAACATCGATGTC
>NZ_AJHH01000050.1 GCF_000256565.1 Herbaspirillum lusitanum P6-12
GGACATGGACGCCGCCATCGCTGAAGGCGCCACGATCGTGCGCGTCGGTACGGCCATTTTCGGACAACGTCGGACGCACTGATTTTTGCTTTATCCGTAGTCCTCTACAGGAAGAAAACATATGTTGAAGATAGGTTTCATCGGCGGCGGCAACATGGCCGCGGCACTGATCGGCGGTCTGGCAGGCAAGCTCACCGACGGCAAGAACATCCACGTGGTCGACCTCAATCCCGAGTCGCTGGAAAAACTCAACCAGCGCTTCGGCGTCACCACCGCGCTGCAAGTCGACGAGATGCTGGCCAAGGTTGACGTCATCGTGCTGGCGGTCAAGCCGCAGCAGATGCGCCAGGTGGCCGACAGCCTCAAGCCGTTCATCGGCGCCCAACTGGTGCTGTCGATCGCCGCCGGCATCCGCAGCGCCGACCTGTCGCGCTGGCTCGGCAATCATCCGGCCATCGTGCGCTCGATGCCGAACACGCCGGCGCTGATCGGCAAGGGCATCTCGGGCATGGTGGCGCTGGACGGCGTGAGCGCCGGGCAGCGCGCCGCCGCCGACGCCATCCTGCGCGCCGTCGGCGCCACCGTGTGGCTCGATAGCGAAGACCTGATCGATCCGGTGACGGCGGTGTCGGGCAGCGGCCCGGCCTACGTGTTTTATTTCATGGAAGCCATGCAGAAGGCGGCCGTCGAACTGGGACTGAGCGCCGAACAAGGCGTCGAGCTGGCCAAGGCGACCTTTGCCGGCGCGGTTGAGCTGGCGATCCGTTCGCCGGAGCCGCTGTCGCTGTTGCGCGAACGCGTGACATCGAAGGGCGGAACCACTTATGCCGCCTTGACGTCAATGCAAGGCGCCGGCGTGGCTGAACACATCGTGACGGCAGTCAAGGCTGCCGCCGCAAGAGGGAAAGAATTGGGGGAGGAGTTTGGCAAGGATTAGTTTGCAAGTGCTGCGTTATATTTCGATTGTCGCCGCGGCTGTTGTCGTTGCAGCGCTGACGGCGTGCGCGAGTGCGCCGTATCAGGGCGACTCCTATACGGTAAGGAAGGGCGACACGCTGATGAGCATTTCCCGCACGGTCGGAAAGGATCATCACGACATCGCTGCATGGAACAAGCTTTCCGACGCGAATGAAATCTATCCCGGCGACGTCTTGCGCCTGAAGCCGCCGGCGACCGCCGCTGTAGCAGCCCCCGTCTCGCGCGCGAAGCCGGCAGCTGCAGTGCATGAACGCAAGGCGGAGCCGAAGACAGAGCGTGAAGCGGCAGCGCCGGCAGCGACTGAGGCCGAACGCCTCGACTGGATGTGGCCTGCGCAAGGCAAGCTCACCGCCACCACCGATCGCAACCTGAAGGGCATCGACATCACCGGCACTCCGGGCCAGCCGGTGTGGGCGGCCGAAGCCGGCAAGGTGACTTACGCCGGGCGCGGCATCCGCGGCTACGGCAACATGATCATCGTCAAGCACAGCCGCACGCTGTTGTCGGTCTATGCGCACAACAAATCGATCATGGTCAAGGAAGGGCAGACCGTGAACCGCGGGCAGCAGATCGCCGAGATGGGCGACACCGACAGCCGCACGGTCAAGCTGTATTTCGAAATCCGCAGCAACGGCAAGGCGCTCAACCCGGTGCCGCTGCTGCCGAAGCCACGCAGCTAAAAGACTAGCAGACTAGCGCAGCGCGTAATCCACGGCGACGCCTGCGAACATCAGTGCGCCCAGCCAGTTGTTGTGTACGAACGCCTTGAAACAACCGGCGCGGTCGCGCGTGCGGATCAGGGTGTAGTGATATATAGCGCAGCCGGCGCAGGATGAAAA
>NZ_AJHH01000051.1 GCF_000256565.1 Herbaspirillum lusitanum P6-12
ACCGGGACGCTTCGGCGTCCTTTTTTATTTTTCGACTTACGACGATCAGTAACAAAGATGTTGCATTGCTTGCATCTTGTCACAATCGCATTGTTCCTCAGAAGAACTAAGCGTGCCGCAAGGCGTCCAAACGCCAGTCTTCGTTATTGCTTTCCTTTGCGCGTTCATGCACAGGACGGTACGAAACTCATCAATCCGTTTTATTTCTGGAGATATCCATGTCGCGCTCAAGCCAACTATTATTCGCCGCCGTACTCGCCACAGCCACGATGGCGGCACATGCGCAATCAGCTCAAACCAGCGGCACCATGGTCGTCATTCCTGCCTCGGGTGAACTTGTCGTGCCCAACGACGAAGCGCGCGCCACCCTGAACGTGGAGGAGCAGGACAAGGACAAAGCCGCCGCCGCCTCGCGCGTCAACAAGAAGATGAAGCAGGGCATCGACGTCGTGAAGCGGCAAGACCCGCAAGCACAGCTCAAGACACGCGGCTATTACACCTACGCGGTCTATGCCGAAGATCCGCGCCCGAGCAACAAGCCGCGTCCAATCGTCGGCTGGCGTGTGGGGCAATACCTCGACGTCACAACCACCAATCTGGAAGGCCTGCCGCGTACCGTGGCAGCAGCGCAGGGTATCCTGGGACTCAACAACCTGCAATTCGGGCTGAGCCCGGCTGCCACCCGGAAGCTGGACGCCGACCTGATCAACGCAACCTTCAAGAATCTCAACGAGCGTATTGCATCGATTGCCGGCGCCATGGGGCGTCGCGGCAATGATGCCGTCCTGGAGACGGTGGACTTCGAAGGCTCGGGCAACTATGCTCAGAACGCTCCGGCGCCCAAGGCGATGATGATGCGTGCAATGGCCGATGCTCCCGCACAGGAAGCCGTGGCCGAGCCGAGTTTCGAGCCGGGTGACACCACCATCGGCATGCATCTGGTCGGCAAGGTGCGTTTCAAGTAGTTGATGTGATGACATCGGGCGGCTTGCGGTGCGAGTCGTCCGATGCTCTCTCATGCACCGGCTGCTGCTGCGCCGTGATTCTGTCTTGCGTCTCTCTTGCGTCTCTCTTGCGTCTCTCCGCCCCAGTCCTTCGTTCCCATCGCCATTGTTCGCGTCAATCGACGTAATCGCGATAAAATAGGCCCTCATCAGAACAAGAATGGCTACCTCAGGCCACCAGGTCCCTCCGTTTTTCCTCCGGCCGGAATCTCTGGCTGTCATTCGCTGTCAACGGATAAATATCCGTTGATTTGACTTGCGGTGCGTTACATTTCTTAGGCGCTCGTCTAGAATAAGCACGCTTTAACATTTTGAAAACTATCAGCGACTATCGGAGCAACGTTGAATAACCACTATCCACATCCTATTATTGCCCGCGAAGGCTGGCCTTTTCTGGGCATTGCCGTTGTCGTCGCCGTTGTCGTCACCCTGATCGGTGGAGCATGGTCGATTCCGTTCTGGATCATCGCCTTGTTCGTGCTGCAATTCTTCCGTGATCCTCCACGCACCATTCCACAGAATCCGAACGCCGTGCTGTCGCCAGCCGATGGCCGCATCGTCGTGGTTGCCAAAGCCCACGACCCTTACACCAATCGCGAAGCGCTGAAGATCAGCGTGTTCATGAACGTGTTCAACGTTCACTCCAACCGTGCCCCGGTGGATGGCAAGATCGAGACCGTGCAGTATTTCCCCGGCAAGTTTGTCAATGCCGACCTCGACAAGGCTTCGCTGGAAAATGAGCGCAATGCACTGGCGATCACTGCGGCCAACGGCCAAAGCGTGACCTGCGTGCAAGTGGCCGGCCTGATTGCCCGCCGCATCCTGTGCTACGTCAAGGCCGGCGACGTACTGGCGCGCGGCCAGCGTTACGGCTTCATCCGTTTCGGCTCGCGCGTTGACGTGTACCTGCCGTTGACGGCCACCCCGAAAGTGAGTGTCGGTGAAAAAGTCTCGGCCACGGAAACCATCCTGGCTGAATTCTGATCACCCGACGCATATTGGACCGACTTCCCATGGCAACTTTCCGCAGACGCAAAAACAAGGGCGCGATTCCGTTTCCGAAATCCTTGCGCAGCCATAAGACGCCGATGTATCCGGCCCAGCTGGAAGACGTCGACGGCGCGCCGATCGTGCGTCCGCGGCGTTCGCGCGGCATTTACCTGCTGCCCAATGCATTTACGACGGCGGCGTTGTTCTGCGGTTTCTACGCCATCGTGATGGCGATGAACCTGAAGTTCGACCATGCCTCCATTGCGATTTTCGTCGCCATGGTGCTGGACAGCCTGGACGGCCGCGTGGCGCGCATGACCAACACGCAAAGCGAATTCGGCGCCCAGTACGACAGCCTGTCCGACATGGTGTCGTTCGGCGCGGCACCGGCGCTGGTGGTGTATGAATGGTCACTGCGCGGCATGGGCAAGCTGGGCTGGCTGGCGGCGTTCGTGTATTGCGTCGGCGGCGCATTGCGCCTGGCCCGCTTCAACACCAACATCGCGGTGGTCGACAAGCGTTACTTCCAGGGTTTGCCGAGTCCTGCGGCTGCGGCGCTGGTAGCCGGCTTCGTGTGGCTGATGGACGACCTGCGTTTCGCCGGCACCGACTTGAGCTGGGCGGCGTGGATCATCACCTTGTATGCCGGCATCACGATGGTGACCAACGTACCGTTCTACAGTTTCAAGGACATCAACTTCCGCAAGCCGGTACCGTTCATCGCGGCCTTGCTGGTGGTGGTGCTCCTGGTGGTGATCTCCAGCGATCCGTCCAAGGTGCTGTTCGGCCTGTTTGTCCTGTACGGTTTGTCCGGCTACATCGTGTATGCCTGGCGCAAGATCAAGGGCAAGCCCGTCAGCATCGTGCAGACGGAACACGAAGAAAAATAGCCTTCAGGCAATTAAAGTCGATAAAAACCGCCGCAGCGCAAGCCCGGCGGTTTTTTTCCGTCATGGATAGAGCAACCGGCTGCGGTTGTCACTGTTGCATCGAAAAACATCCGCTTGGCTGCTAGACTGAAATGGAAGGACTGATATGGAAGGACTGATTCAGCCGGCGAGGACCTGATGGCCATTGCAATCAACAGTTCGTTTACCGCCAGCGTTCCAGCTGCCTATGGAGGCAGCACGCCGGTGATCGACCTCGGCCTGAGCCCGGCTGCGATCAGTACGGCGGTGGCGCTGACCAATGCCGGATCGGTGGTTGTCAGTATCAGTGGCGCACCCGCCGGATCGGTCACCTATACGGCAGCCGGTTTGTTGCGTGAAATCTCTTTTTCAGGCGTGCCCGCGCCAAGACCATCGCCGCAAGTTGTGCAGCAGGAACGGCAACCGTCCGCAGCAGCCAACTCGACGTCTGCGAGTTCACCCGCGAATGATGGGCAGCAACAGGACCAGAGCCAGCCCAGCGTGGATGGCGTCTACAACGGCAGCGGTGTCTTCACGCCGACCAGCGGCCTCCCGCCGCAAGTCGCTGGCGTCTTGCGCAGCGATCCGGGCTTGTCGGCCATTGCGGCCAACGACTCGTTCGTTACGGGCGTTGTCGGCACGCTGGTGTCGACCAGCGCCTGATCATTTTTCTTCCCGGTTTTCCAATTTCCCCGCACTGATGGCGGTGGCGATGCGTCGCCGCAGTCCGGCGTCTTGCGCGATTTTTTCGCTGAGGCGGTGGTCTGCGCCGGGCAGGTCGATCAGCCTTCGGAAGCGCGCCGACTGCGCCGCGTCCATCAACAGATCGGCGACGTCGTACGGTATCACGGTGTCGTCGAGCGCGCGGATGATCGTCAGCCCGCCGCGATAGCTGCGGATCAATTCCAGCGTTTCCGCATCTCGCCAGCTGGCGGGGCGCCGTATCGCGGCGGAGAACGCCGGACCGAACGGCAACGCAAAGGCCGCCCGATCGTAAATCGCACCGACCATCAGGACCACATGATCGATGTCGCCGGCATCGCTGCAAGCCAGGCGAATGGCGATTTCGCCGCTCATGCTGACGCCGACGACGGTGTGGACGCGATGTTCCGGATCGAGGTGTTGCCGTGCTTGTTCAGCCTGGCGCAGACGTTTCTGCAGCGAGCCCGGCGTGTGGGCGCTGCTCTCGCCATGACCGGAAAAATCGAAGGCGATGCTGCCAAGGCCGAGCGTCGCAAGCTCTTCCCGCAGCAGGCGCTGGCGTTGGCGCTGGCTTTGTCCGGCGCCATGCAGGAACAGTGCTCCAGGCACGTCCATCGAATTCGTCGCGTCCAGGATGTCGCCGACAATGGTCTCGTCGTCGACTGTCAGCTCAAAGCGCCGCTCGTTCATTCCGGAGAGTTGTGCCGCCGTTCGTTGCCCGGCGTCTTGGCGTAGTAGGAGCGTTTGTCTTCATACATCAGCGCATCCGCGCGCTGCACTGTCGTCTCCAGGCGTTCGCCGTGCTGGCTGGTGGCGCTGCCCATGGAAAGGCTCAGCGGCGAGCCGGAGTAATACTGATTGTTGATGTCGATCAGGCTCTGGATGTTTTCCATCATGGCGATGGCGCCGCGTTCGTCGGTGGCCGGCATCAGGATGGCGAACTCGTCGCCGCCAATGCGCGCCGCGTGGATGGGACGGTCCGCCGCCTTGCCCAGCACTTCGCCAATGCGACGCAGCAGGGCATCGCCGGCAGCGTGGCCGAGCTGATCGTTGACTTCCTTGAGGCCGTTGAGATCGGCCATGATGACGCTGACCGGGAGCGGCCCCTTGCGCTCCAGACGATTCATCTCATCGACCATGAAGGCGCGGTTGTGCAGCTTGGTCAGCTCGTCGTGCTTGCCGAGGAATTCGAGATAGGCTTCGGCCTTCTTGCGCGCGGTGATGTCGGTCAGCGCGACCAGCACCAGATCCCAATTTTCTTCGTGGCCGGGGAACACCGAGAACTGCAGATGCACGTGCAACTGCTCGCCATTGAGTGCGTAGTTCACCACTTCACGCTGGTGGAACAGATTGCCATGCCACAGCTCGCCCAGCTGCTCGTTGAAATGCGGGCGCATGTCGTCGCGGAACACCTCGCTCAGGCGCGACAGCAAGGTCTGCTTGTCGGGCGCATGGAACATCGTCAGCGTCTGCTGGTTGACGTCGATGACGCGGATCTCCTGCATGCAGCGCTCGACGAACTCCGGATGCACATCGGTGAACACGCGGAAATCCTTGATGCCGATCTGGCGCAAGTCGCCGAACAGGCGCTTGACCGCACTGAAATCTTCCACCCAGAGAGAAATCGGCGAGTACTCGAACAGCCCGCGTGCATAGTCTTCGCTGTGCGTCAGCTTGCGCCGCGCGGTTTCGCGTTCGGTGACGTTTTCCACCGCCAGCAACACGCGCTCCCAGCTATCTTCATAGCCGGGCAGGATACGGGCGTTGAGCTGGATGTCGAGGCGCTTGCCGGACAACGTGTAATTGACGCTGTGGCTGGAGAATTCGTGCTTGCCTTCCCACACCTGCAGCAGTTCTTCGATATGCGTGTGCAGCATGTCGTCGCGGAATACCTTGTCGAGGTTGGCGATCAGATGCGCCAGGTTGTCGGCCTCGAACAATTGCAAGGTCTTGCTGTTGACTTGCAGGACGCGGATGTTCAGGGTGCATTCGTGGACGCGCGACAGGTCGGCCTGCAAGTAGCTGCGCAAATCGGTGACGCCGGCTTCGCGCCAGGCCTCGAGCAGTTTTTTGACGCCGCTGAAATCTTCCAGCCACATGGAGACGGGAGCCAGCTCAAACATCTCCGCATTGACGAGTTCGTCATCTGCGGTGACGGCATTGTCGGGAGTGCGGCTTTGATTCTGCATAACGATGAAGAAGGGTGGGTGACGCAATAGTGTAATGCCTTTAATGCAATGCACCCACATTCTTCAGGGTTAATTCACGTATTTTTTGATGAGAATTATGCAATTTTGCAAGGTGAACGCCAGTAGTCAATTCTTATCGCGACGCCAGCAATTGCAGCGCCATGTTGCGCAAGCGCCGAACCGGCGCCGATGCCATCCGTACCAGGGATTCCAGCGAAAAGTAGCGCGTCGGCAAGCTGGCATAATGCAGAACTTCCGCCGCGCGCGTTGCATGCAGGCAAGTCCATCCGCCGCGTTCGATCTGGTAGTGCTGGCCTTCGTGGACCGTGGACAAAGTCCTCAATACGGCGTCGGACAGCCATTCGGGCGACTCGCGCAGGCGGATGCTGCCGGCTTGCACCACCAGCACGGCATCGCGGCGGCTCCACAAGTAATAGCTTTGGCCGGTGCTGAGCTGGATCCGGGTCGGAGCGGTCTGAGGGCTGTCGGTTGTGCGCATGATGTTTCCCTGTTGGTTGGCGTAGGGATAGTCTAGGCAAGAGCGAGCATGCGAAACAGGCACAGCCCGTTGTCATGTGAATCGAAACAGCAGGCATTTTTTTGATCTGTTATCGTCTGTTTTCGATCGCTCTGTATCTATCGCCGCCATCCCGGAACGCTGAAGATTCATCCATGGACATGCAACCACCCCCGTTCGCCGCTGCTGCGGCCACATCCGCACTCACGCCGGTAGCGCCACCCGCGTTGCCGATTTACCGTCGGCTGGCCGAGCACTACCTGTCGGCGATCCAGTCGGGCACGCTGGCGCCCGGCGACCGCATGCCGTCGGTGCGCGACCTGATGCGCCAGCACCATGTCAGCCTGTCGACCGCGCTGCAGACCTTGCGTCATCTGGAAGAAGGCGGCTGGCTGGAAGCGCGTCCGCGTTCCGGCTATTTCGTGCGCCAGCCGCGCCGCGCCACGATCCGGCCGGTGGGTGAGCCCAACATTCTGGCGCCGCTCGATCCCGCCCAATATGTGGGGATTCACGAGCAGGTCTCCGATTTCATCGCGCGCCGGCAATTGCAGGCCCCCACCATTGATCTGAGCGGCATGACCTGCGCGCCCGAGCTGTATGCCGTCGAAGCGCTCAAGAACGCCGCCATCCGCGCCTTGCGCGAGCAGCCTTCCTTGCTCACCAGCGCCATGCCAATCAACGGCAACGCCACATTCCGCCAGGTGGTGGCGCGCCGGGCGCTCAACGCGGGCATTCGCATCGGCGCCGATGACGTGGTGGTCACGCACGGCTGCATCGAGGCGCTCAACCTGGCGCTGCGCGCGGTGGCACAGGCGGGCGATACCATCGCGGTGGAGTCGCCGACCTATTTCGGCCTGTTGCAGACGCTGGAAAGCCTGGGCATGCGCGCGCTGGAGATTCCGACCAGTCCGCAGACCGGGATTTCGATCGAGGCGCTCGAACTGGCCATCCAGACGTACGGCAACATCAAGGCGGTGGTGGTGGTGCCGACCCTGCAGAATCCGCTCGGCTGCATCATGCCCGACGCGCACAAGGAACGCCTGGTGGCGCTGTGCGAGCGTTGTGCGGTGCCGCTGATCGAAGACGACGCCTACAGCGAACTGGCCGACGGCGACGTCGCGCCGAGCGCCGCCAAGGTCTGGGACCGCAGCGGCAATGTGATTTATTGCGCCTCGCTCAACAAGGTGCTGGCGCCGGGCATGCGGCTGGGCTGGATGACCAGCGGCAAATGGCATGAGCGGGTCAAGATGCTCAAATTCGCCTATACCCGCGCCAACGAGGAATGGACCCAGATCACCGCCGCCAACTACATGGGATCGCCTGCTTACGATCGCCACCTGCGGCGCTTGCGCGGCAGCTTGAAAGAACAGCGCGAGCAGATGGCGGAAGCGATCGCCGGCTACTTCCCGCCGGAGACGCGTCTGAGCGTGCCCAACGGCGGCGTCGGCTTGTGGGTGGAGTTGCCGCGCGGGCTGTCGTCCAAGGCGGTGTTCGCCGCCGCGCTCAATCAGGGCATCGGGGTGTCGCCCGGCGTGATCTTTTCCAATTCAGACCGTTTCGATCACTACCTGCGCCTGTGCTGCGGCAAGCCGTTTACGCACGAGCTGGATCAGGCCTTGCGCAAGCTGGGCGGAATTGTGGAGCGCATGCCGGGCTGAGCAACAGCGGCATGCGGCTGTCGAAAAAGCTTTCCTGCTGCGGCCGGAGAGCTTTTTTTTGCTTCCTGGAAGAAAACTTGTAAGATTGCGTTCGATCCCCGCGACAAAGCACCACTTGCCGAACGGTGTGCTGCCTTGATTTCCGCGTCGCAGCCGGACAGGCGTGTTCCTAAATTCAGGACAAGTTACAGGAAAAGCATATGCAGTCTCTTTCTCAAGGCGGGGCGGATGCGGCGCTGTTGCAGCTGCTGCAGCAGGCGATCGGCTTCCACACTTCCGGCGATCTGCCCCGGGCCGAGCGGATTTACCGCGAAGTGCTGGCGCAGGATCCGGTCCATCCGATCGCCTTGCACTACCTCGGTATTTTCTTGCATCAGAACGGCCAGCATGACGAAGGCGTGCAGAGCATCCGCCTGTCATGCGCACTGCAACCGGACAACGCAGCCTGGCACAACGACCTCGGCAACGTGCTGTTCGCGCTGCGCGAATTCGGAGAGGCCTCCGAAGCCTATCAGGCCTCGCTCGATGCCGATCCGCACGACCATGTGGTGTGGAACAATCTGGGCTCCTCCCAACTGCAGCATAACGACAGCGAAGGCGCGATTGCGTCTTTCAAGCAGGCCGTCGCGCTGTCTCCGGAATTCGGTCCGGCGCTGATCCATCTCGGCAATATCTATGACGCCGCCGGCGACAAGATGACCAGTTCGCACTATCAGTGCCGCGCCTTCGTATTGCCGCCGCTGGAAGGGAAGTCGAAGGAGATGCTGGGCATTTCGTTTTACTTCCTCGGTCGCCTGCAAGAGGCCGCCGACATCTATCGCGACTGGATGGAAGACGAACCCGACAATCCGATTGCCGCGCACATGTATGCTGCCTGTTCGCAGATCGAAGTGCCCGGTCGGACAGCTATCTGGAAAAACACTTCGACCGTTATGCCGAGACCTTCAACGCCAACCTGGTCGGCAGCCTCGGCTATCGCGGCCCGCAACTGATGGCGCAAGGGCTGGATATCATCGGTGCCGCCGGCAAGCAATACGACGTGCTCGACCTCGGTTGCGGTCGGACAGCTATCTGGAAAAACACTTCGACCGTTATGCCGAGACCTTCAACGCCAACCTGGTCGGCAGCCTCGGCTATCGCGGCCCGCAACTGATGGCGCAAGGGCTGGATATCATCGGTGCCGCCGGCAAGCAATACGACGTGCTCGACCTCGGTTGCGGCACCGGCTTGTGCGCGCCCATCGTGGCCGCCCATGCGCGCTCGCTGACCGGCGTCGACCTGTCGGGCAAGATGCTCGACCAGGCGCGTGCACGCGCGGTGGTTACGACCGGCTGATCAAGCAGGAAATCACCGACTTCATGGCGGCCGAATCACAGGCGTTCGACCTCGTTCTGGCTGCCGACACGCTGATTTATTTTGGCGATCTGGAGAAAGTGTTTGATGCCGTGGCGAGCACGCTCAGGAGCGCCGGCCATTTCGTGTTCACGGTGGAAGCCGTCATGCCGGAAGCAGGACAAGTCGTCGGTTTTCAGTTGCACCCGAGCGGCCGTTACCGTCACGGCACAGACTATGTCATGCGTTGCCTGGCGGCGGCCGGGCTCACGCTGGTCAGCATGACCGAGGCAACGCTGCGCGAAGAAATCCGCCAGCCGGTCAAAGGCGTGCTGGCGGTGGCGCAAAGAACCCACGCGGTGGTTACGACCGGCTGATCAAGCAGGAAATCACCGACTTCATGGCGGCCGAATCACAGGCGTTCGACCTCGTTCTGGCTGCCGACACGCTGATTTATTTTGGCGATCTGGAGAAAGTGTTTGATGCCGTGGCGAGCACGCTCAGGAGCGCCGGCCATTTCGTGTTCACGGTGGAAGCCGTCATGCCGGAAGCAGGACAAGTCGTCGGTTTTCAGTTGCACCCGAGCGGCCGTTACCGTCACGGCACAGACTATGTCATGCGTTGCCTGGCGGCGGCCGGGCTCACGCTGGTCAGCATGACCGAGGCAACGCTGCGCGAAGAAATCCGCCAGCCGGTCAAAGGCGTGCTGGCGGTGGCGCAAAGAACCTAGCGCCACCCGCAAAACGGCAGGCGAAAAAAGAGCGGCGGGCTACAGCCTCGCCGCTCTTTTCATTTGTGCATCTGGTGTTCGTCAAGTCAGTTCAGGCGGCTCAATACCCCGCGCACTTGTTCCGCAGTCGGGATCGGCGCGACGGCGCCGTAGCCGGTGGTGGAAATCGCCGCCGCCACATTGGCGTAGCGCGCTGCTTCGAACGGATCCTTGCCGTCGACCAGTTGCGCGATGAAGGCGCCGCCGAAACAGTCGCCCGCGCCGGTGGCATCGATGGCATCCACCGGATATGCGGCCACCATGCGGCGTTCAGCGGATGTCGCCACGTAGCAGCCATCCTTGCCGAGTTTGAATGCGACCAGTTTGACGCCGTATCCCAGCAATTTGTCGACGATGGCGTCGCGGTCTTCCAGGCCGGTCAAGGCGCTGACGTCTTCCCAGCTCGGCAGGCAGATGTCGCACAGCGCGAAGGCTTCGGCCATTCTGGCGCGGGCGCGTTCCAGCGGCCACAGGCGCAGTCGCAAGTTGGTGTCGAGCGAGGTCAGGGTGCCGTTCTTGCGCGCATGCGCCATCGCCGCCAGACCGGCGTCGCAGGCGCTTTCGCTGATGGCCAGACTGATGCCGGACAAATGCAGCACCTTGGCTTCGGCGATGGCTTGCAGGGGCAGGTGTGCCGGCGTGTAACGGCTGGCGGCGGAATTTGAACGCAGGTAAGTGAAGTGATGGCCGGCATTGTCGTGCGTGACGAAGTACACGCCCGACGGCGCATCCTGCACCACGCTGACATGCGCATCGTCGACGCGCTCGGCTTTCCACAAGGCCTGCAGGCTCTTGCCGAAATGATCGTCGCCGACCGCGCTGACATAGGCGGTGTCGGCGCCCTGACGCGCTGCAGCGATGCAGAAGTTGGAGGTGTCGCCGCCGAAGCCTTCCAGGTAATAGCGCGGATTGTCGATGCTCTGGTTGAATTCCACCATCGCTTCGCCATAGGCGAGGATTTTCTTGCTCATGATGTCGAAGTAATTAAAAACTCAGAAGAAGGTCTGGACGATGTCGAGAACGTTGAATTTGGCGTCCAGCACCGGCAGGTGGCGCCACTTGTCGAACGTCAGGCAAGGGTGCGAAATGTCGAAGGCGATCATGTCGCCCACGCGGATGTCGTCGCCCGGCGCAATCCTGAGATAGGCGTGCTGATCCATCATGCCGGTGACTTCCCAATGCGCAGGAGAATCGGCAGGCGCCAGGTCCTGGCCCGGACGGAAGCGCTTCACCGGCAGCGGCAGGCCGGCGTCGAAGGCGGCGTCGCGCTTGCCCAGGGCGATGATGGCCTTGTCGGCTTCCGGAATCGATTGCACGTACGCCCACAATTGCAGGGCCGGCAGCAGTTCGCTGCGCATCTTGCGTGCGACCGGATTGCGGGTCTGGATCTGTTCCTGCGCGGCGCGATAAACGCCGACGTCATGCGTGAGATAGCAGCCGGGGCGCAGCACTACGTCCAGCGGCACGCCGATGTCGGCGCCGGCGAACTCTTCCGCGACCACGTCGTACCAGGCCGAGCCGGCGCCGGTCAGGACTGCCGGTTTTTGCGCCGTGCGATGGCTGAGGTAGCCTTGTTGCGCCAGGTCTTTGGCGCATTGCACTGCGCGTTGCAGGAACAGGCGGATATCGGCCTCTTCCTTGAGCACGCCTTCGTACACTTCGATGCCGGACAGCGCGATGCTGCCTTCCCAGCGCTTGACGGCGGCCAGTACGGCGGCCTGTTGTTCATTGTCGCGCACGCCGGTGCGGCCGCCGACAGGACCCAGTTCCAGCAGGACGTTGAGGGTTTGTTTTTTCTCCGAGAAGAAGCGGCCGAGCTGATCGACCAGATCGGCGGAATCGACCAGGCAAAAGAATTCGAAGGACGGATCTTCCAGCAGGCGCGAGACGATCTGCATGTTTTGCTTGCCGACCAGCTGATTGGCCATCAGCACGCGGCGCACGCCGTGGTGATAGGCGACATTGGTCTGGTGCGCGGTAGCCAGGGTGATGCCCCAGGCGCCGGTGGCGAGCTGGCGCGCGAACAGCTTCGGCGCCATCGTGGTCTTGCCGTGCGGCGCCAGCTTGACGCCGTATTCGGTCACGAAACGCTGCATCCAGTCGAGGTTGTGCGTCAGGCGCTCTTCATACAGCACGGCGGTCGGCAGGCTCAGGTCTTCCTTGAGGAGATTCCAGGGCAGGGCATTGGCAGCGTCGGGCGCCAACGGTGCAGTGAGCGTACCGATTCCCTTGTTGAGCGGATCGATAAGGCCACTTTGCCATTCTTTCTGGTAGTTTGTATCATTCATCATGAATTTCTCCTCAAAAATTTGATTTGACGTAATCATAGTCCTGAATTTACTATGTTGGAAGTGTGTTATAAACTAACACGAAAAAATTATGGCACCTCCGGTAGCAGGTTTTAACGGCAGTTCCGATTCGGCGCTCACCCACAATTCGAGACTTCATTCCGCAGCCATGGCACAAGCTTTCGACATCGTTTCTCGCATTACCGAGCGCAGCGGTCAGTTGCGCCTGGCGGAGCAAAAGGTCGCCGAGGCGATCCTGAGCGATTTGTCCTTCGCCGCCAGCGCCAGCATTGGCGAACTTGCGCTGAAGGCCGGAGTCAGTCTGGCGAGTGTGACGCGTTTTGCCAAGGCCATGGGTTGCCGCGACGTGCGCGAATTCAAGTTCATGCTGGCGCAGGCCGTGGCAGTCGGCCAACGCTTCTTCGATGGCGTCAAAACCATTCCATCCGGACAACCGCCGGAACTGATCGACGTTGTCTACAACGACATTCACGCGGTGCTGGAAGTCAATCGCGCGCTGATAAATTCCGACGCTCTGGCGCGCGCCGCCGAACTGCTGCGCGACGCGCGCATGATTTATTCGTTCGGCATGGGCGGCGGTTCCACCATGATGTCCGACGAAGCGCGCTATCGCCTGGTGCGACTGGGTCGCCCGGTGGCGACGTACCACGATGCCTTGTTGCAGCGCATGGTGGCGGCGACGCTGGACAAGAACGATATGCTGCTGGTCTTTTCGACCACGGGCAACGTGCCGGAGTTGCTGACCAATTGCGAAGTCGCCAAGGAATACGGCGTCAAGATGATCGGCATCACTGCACTCGGCTCGCCGCTGGCCGGCATGGTCGACGTGCTGCTGCCGATCAAGACGCTGGAAACTGATTTCATTTTCAAACCGTCGTCGTCGCGCTACGCCATGATGATGGTGCTGGACATGCTGGTGCTGGAACTGGCCCTGCTGCAGAAGGATCGCAGCCAGGAACAGTTGCGGCGCCTGAAGTATGTGCTCGACATGCATCGCGGCGGCGGCGACCGTCAGCCGCTGGGAGATTGATATGACTACCTTCGACACTTCCGACGTTTCAAGTTCCGCGCACAGCTGCGACACCCTGATCCGCAATGTCTTCCTGGTTGACGGCAGCGGCAACGATCCCGTAGTCGCCGACGTCGCCATTGCCGGCGGCCGCATCGCCGCCATCGGTGCGCTCGGCGACTGGCAGGCGCAACAGGTGATGGACGGCACAGGGAAAGTCCTCAGCCCCGGCTTCATCGATGTCCATACGCATGACGACACCAACGTGATCCGCATGCCGGACATGTTTCCCAAGCTGTCGCAAGGCGTCACCACCGTGGTGGTGGGCAACTGCGGCATCAGCGCGTCGCCGGTCACGCTCAAGGGCGATCCGCCGGATCCGATGAATCTGCTCGGTCAGTCCACTGCATTTTCCTATCCCACATTCGCCAGCTATGTCGCCGCCATCGGCGCTGCCAGGCCCTCGGTCAACGTCGCCGCGCTGGTCGGCCACACCGCCTTGCGCAGCAATCACATGGACCGGCTCGACCGCGCCGCCAGCGATGCCGAAATCGTCGGCATGCGCGAGCAGCTGACCGAAGCGCTGGAGCATGGCGCGCTTGGCCTGAGCACCGGCCTGGCCTACGGCAACGCCATCAATGCGCCGACCGGAGAAGTACTGGCGCTGGCCGAGCCGCTGGCGGAATACGGCGCGATGTACGCGACCCATCTGCGCAGCGAATTCGCCGACATCCTCGTCGCCATGGATGAAGCCTTCCGCATCGGCAAGCATGCGCGCGTGCCGGTGGTGATCTCGCATCTCAAATGCGCCGGGGTCGAAAATTGGGGCCGCAGCAGCGAAGTGCTGGCAGCGCTGGAGCAGGCCGAAAAACATCAGCACGTCGGCTGCGACTGCTATCCCTATACCGCCAGCTCCTCGACACTGGATCTGAAGCAGGTCACCGACACCTATCCCATCCAGGTCACCTGGTCGGAGCCGCATCCGGAGCAGGGCGGCAAGCTGCTGTCCGAGATCGCCGATGCCGGCCGGCGCGGTGTACCACTGCATGGCCGACGACGACGTCAATCGCATCCTGAGCCATCCGGCCACCGTGATCGGTTCCGATGGACTGCCGAATGATCCGCTGCCGCATCCGCGCCTGTGGGGGGCTTTTCCGCGCGTGCTCGGCTATTACAGCCGCGAGCAGAAATTATTCTCGCTGGCAGCCGCAGTGCGCAAGATGACCGGCTTGTCGGCGCAGCGTTTCGGCCTGCACGAACGCGGCTTGGTCAAAGCCGGTTACTGGGCCGATCTGGTGCTGTTCGATGCCGCCACCATTCGCGACGCCGCCACATTCACCGATCCGATGCAGCCGGCGCACGGCATTGACGCCGTCTGGGTCAACGGCGTGCTGTCGTATCGCGGCGACGACAAGAAGGCCACCGGCGAACGAGCCGGTCGTTTCCTGGCGCGTCAACGGATTCCGGCGGAAGACACCGCGGCAGCGTAATTCACGACAAACAATTGCAATAGCGGGATGCGTCGATGGTCGAGCAGTATCCCGATTTCATTACTTGAAGGAGAAACATTATGAGTATCAAGCGATATGGCGTCGACGGCGGCAAAGGCACCGGCGGACAGCATCTTCCTTTCGCCCGCGCAGTGGAAGCGGACGGCTGGCTGTACGTCTCCGGCCAGGTGGCGATGGTCGATGGCGAAGTGATCGACGGCGGCATCGTGGCGCAGTCGCACCAGGCCATCAAGAACGTGCTGGCCATTCTCAAGGAAGCCGGTTACGGCCCGGAACACGTGGTGCGTTGCGGCGTCTGGCTGGACGACACGCGTGATTTCCAGTCCTTCAATAAAGTATTCAAGGAATACTTCGGCGCGTGCAGTCGGCAATGGTCGTCGACTGCAAGGTTGAAGTGGATTGCGTGGCGTTCAAGCGCTGAGTTGAATGAGGCCTGGGGGGCAATGAAACCCGGGGTTGAGTGAAATCCAAATTTGGGGTGAGGAGACGGAAATGGAAGCTGTACAAGGAAGCATGTTGCTGATCTATGCGCTGGTGGCGGTGATCGCATTGATCGTGTTGATCGCGAAATTCAAGATGAATCCGTTCATCGTACTGATCGTGGTCTCGTTGATATTGGGCCTGGCTGTCGGCATGCCGATGGGCGCAATCGTCAAGTCGTTTGAAACGGGGGTGGGTAACACGCTCGGGCATATCGCGCTGGTGGTCGGTCTCGGCACCATGCTGGGCAAGATGATGGCGGAGTCGGGCGGCGCCGAACGCATCGCGACGACGATGATCGGCGCCTTTGGTGAAAAGAACGTGCACTGGGCAATGATGACGGTGGCGTTCATCGTCGGCCTGCCGGTGTTCTTCGAAGTCGGTTTCGTGCTGCTGATCCCGATCGCCTTCAACGTCGCCAAGCGCACCGGCACGTCAATGGTGCTGGTCGGTATCCCGATGGTCGCGGGCTTGTCGGTCGTGCACGGCCTGATTCCTCCGCATCCTGCGGCGTTGCTGGCGGTGACCGCATATAACGCGGACATCGGTCGCACCATCCTGTTCGCGCTGATCGTCGGTATTCCGACGGCCATCATTGCCGGTCCGATCTTCGGCAAGCTGATGTCGAAAGTGGTGATCCCCAATCCGGATAATCCCCTGATCGGCCAGTTTGTCGACCAGGGCGCAAATGGTGGGACCAAGCGCGAACTGCCGGGTTTCGGCATCACGCTGTTCACCATCCTGTTGCCGGTGGCGCTGATGCTGATCGGCAGCTGGGCCGACCTGTTCTTTACGCCCAAGACCTTTGCCAACGATTTCCTGCGCCTGATCGGCAATTCGGTGATCGCGCTGTTGATCGCCACGCTGGTCAGCTTCTACACCTTCGGCAAGCTGCGCGGTTTCAATCGCGAAGCGATCCTCAAATTCACCAATGAATGCCTGGGCCCGATCGCCAGCATTACTCTGGTGGTGGGCGCCGGAGCCGGTTTCGGCCGCATCCTGATGGACGGCGGCGTGTCCAAGGCCATCGTCGGCATCGCGACCGACGCGCATCTGTCGCCGTTGCTGCTGGGCTGGTTCGTGGCGGCGCTGATTCGCGTCGCGACCGGTTCGGCAACGGTGGCGATGACCACCGCTTGCGGTATCGTGGCGCCCATCGTGATGTCGGTCGGCGGCACCCGTCCGGAACTGATGGTGCTGGCCACTGGCGCGGGTTCGCTGATCCTGTCGCACGTCAACGACGGCGGTTTCTGGCTGGTCAAGGAGTACTTCAACATGACCGTGCCGCAAACCTTCAAGACCTGGACCGTCTGCGAAACGCTGATCTCGGTGTTGGCCTTGTTGTTCACCCTGGCCCTGTCGACTGTGATCTGAGTTGTCTGACGCCAAACGCTATTTGGTAGCAGATGCCCAAAGTGTTTAAATCGACACTTACAGACTTCTGCTATCAATTATTTTGGGTGTTGTTTTGCATCGAAAATTGACCCACATAGCCGCATAATTTGCACCGAGAATTGACCCACGTTTAGAACACAATTCTGCTTATGACCATAAGCAGGAGATCGGAGTGATCGACGTGGCATTACTAGGCATTATTCGACGCTGGCACCTTCGTGACCAGGTCCCATTGCGAGAGATCGCCAGGCGTTTAGGCATTTCACGAAACACCGTCAGACGGTACATTCGCGCGGAAACCATTGAGCCAGCCTATGCAGACAGGCGTCCCAGGAGCTCTCTGGATAAGTACACAATAAAACTCTCGGCCTGGTTAAAAACCGAAGCGGCCAAGTCACGCAAACAACGTCGTACGTTAAAACAGCTCCATTTGGAGCTGCGAGCGTTGGGCTATGAGGGATCGTATGATCGAGTCGCAGCCTTCGCCAGACGCTGGAAGGTGGATCAATTGGAGAGGGTCAATTCTGCGAGCAAATCAACAGTCTGCATTCAATACGTCGATTAGCGACTCTTCGGCGACAATTTTCTCTGAAAGACGCGCCTTCGCCTTCAATATTTCCCCTTGAAGTCGGGCGCGTCGATTAATAAGCCATTTAAGTGAGGAAGGTATACGTATTGCCATGGCCATTAGCTTAATGGCCATCTAGAAATTAGCAAAGGGCAACAGCTGCCAAATAGCGACGCCAAATAAAAAACCGCTTTTTCAAGCGGTTTTTTTATGTCCGGGCTGGAACATGAACGATCAGAAGCGCATGCGGCTGTCGTCATAACGCGGATCGGGACCATTCTCGACTTTGCGGACGATGCCGTTGTCATCGAAGTAGACCGTCATCTGCGAGTTCCAGACGCCGCTTTCCTTGTAGCCGTAGTTCCAGGCTTCGAAGGGGATGCGGGCGTAGCGCGTCACTTCGGTGGGGCGGCCGACCCGGCGCAACACGTCGAGCTTGGTGTCCTGCTTGGGGCGGATGGCGCGGAAATTCTCGATGGTCCAGACTTGCTCATAGGAAATGAGGCGATGGTCGGGGCCGATGCGGGCCATGTACTGATACTGGCTGAAGGGCCCGGCGCCGTATTCGAAGACCCGCACGTTGCCATCAGGATACACATTGGTCGGCGGCCCCAGGCGAGTGACGACCTGCTCTTCGGAGTCGCCGGCAGCCACCGGCGGCGCGAGCAGGCTGGCGCAGCCGCTCAGCGACAGGGCTGCAGCGGCCAGCAATGGGGCAAGGAAGGGCAGACGATGCAAGGAAATGAGGCGTCTCATGATCAATTTTGTGAAAAAGCAAACAGGAAAGACTCCGATTCTACGCTGATCCCGTAAGTATTTGAATCTGCTGGTCTTTTGCTATATACTTGCGCCTCTGGTCATTTCGGCCAGTTTTTATTTTGTTCACGGTATGCAGGGTAGCCACTCCGCACACCGCTTGTGAAAGGTATAGCAATGTCGATCGAAAAAACAGCCAAGGCTGCCATTATTACTGATAACGCCCGTGGTCAAAACGACACCGGCTCCCCGGAAGTTCAAGTTGCGCTGCTGACAGCACGCATCAACGACCTGAACGGTCACTTCAAAGAACACAGCAAGGATCACCACTCCCGTCGTGGTCTGATCAAGATGGTTAACCGTCGTAAAAGCCTGTTGTCCTACCTCAAGGGCAAGGATGCCGACCGTTACCGCGCACTGATCGAAAAACTCGGTCTGCGTAAGTAATTTTGTTCCCTCGTACCATTCAGGTTCAGGGTTCATAGCCAAAATGCCTGCGTCAGTTTCTGACGCGGGCATTTTGTTTTTTGCGATTCCGCTTTGTATGGTTGTCGATGTTTTCCCGGTTCGCAAAAACTTCTTTGCAGTACTGCGATCCCATCCAATGATCGTGATTCGTAAGATGCATGCCCCGGTTGCTGTTTCTCCGGTGGCGGGCATCCGTGGTGAGGTGAACGACAGCGCCTGAAAATCTGTCGGCAAAAAAGAATCCCCGCCAAGCAAGGCAACGCGGGGGTTCAATATAGAAAGGAAATACCGTGTTCAATAAAGTTACTAAAACCTTCCAGTATGGACAACATCAGGTCACTCTGGAAACCGGCGAAATCGCTCGCCAGGCTTCCGGTGCAGTCGTCGTTTCGATTGAAGACACTGTTGTGCTGGCAACGGTTGTGGCCCGCAAGGATGCCAAGCCAGGTCAGGACTTTTTCCCATTAACCGTCGATTACATCGAGAAGACTTACGCTGCGGGTCGCATCCCCGGCGGCTTCTTCAAACGTGAAGGCAAGCCTTCCGAAAAGGAAACACTGACATCGCGCCTGATCGATCGCCCGATTCGTCCGCTGTTCCCAGAAGGCTACCTGAACGAAGTGCAGGTCATCATCCACGTTCTGTCCGTGAACCCTGAAATCGATCCGGACATCGCTGCGATGATCGGTGCGTCGGCTGCTCTGTCGATCGCCGGCATTCCATTCAACGGCCCGGTCGGCGCCGCACGCGTCGGTTACATCGACGGTCAGTACGTCCTGAACCCAACCGCAACGCAACTGAAGACTTCGCAACTGGATCTGGTTGTCGCCGGCACCGAAACAGCCGTGCTGATGGTCGAATCGGAAGCCAAGCAATTGTCCGAAGAAATCATGCTGGGCGCGGTCGTGTTCGGTCACGATCAATCGAAGGCTGTCATCAACGCGATCCACGAACTGGTGCGCGACGGCGGCAAGCCTGAAGTGCAATGGACTGCGCCGGCCAAGAATGAGCCGCTGATCGCACGCGTCACCGCACTGGCCGACGACAAGCTGCGCGCTGCGTACCAAACCAAGGACAAGCAAGCCCGTACCGAAAAGCTGAAGACCGTTACTTCCGAAGTCAACGCAGCGCTGGCGGCAGATGCTGCAGCGGCCGGTACTTCGGCAGCTGACTCTGCAGAAGTCGGCGGCATCCTGTTCGATCTGGAAGCCAAGATCGTCCGTTCGCAGATCCTCGATGGCGAGCCACGCATCGACGGCCGCGACACCCGCACCGTGCGTCCGATCAGCATCCGCACCGGCGTGCTGCCACGCACCCACGGTTCGGCATTGTTCACCCGCGGTGAAACGCAGGCGCTGGTCATCGCGACCCTGGGCACTGCACGCGACGAACAAAAGATCGACGCGCTGATGGGCGAGTACACCGACCGCTTCATGCTTCACTACAACATGCCTCCGTTCGCTACCGGCGAAACCGGCCGCGTTGGTACGCCAAAGCGCCGCGAAATCGGTCACGGCCGTCTGGCCAAGCGCGCGCTGATCGCTGCACTGCCGCCAGCTGAAGAGTTCAGCTACTCGGTGCGCCTGGTGTCGGAAATCACTGAGTCCAACGGCTCCTCGTCGATGGCTTCGGTCTGCGGCGGCTGCCTGGCATTGATGGACGCCGGCGTGCCGATGCAAGCGCACGTGGCGGGTATCGCCATGGGCCTGATCAAGGAAGGCAGCAAGTTCGCCGTCCTGACCGATATCCTGGGCGACGAAGATCACCTCGGCGACATGGACTTCAAGGTGGCGGGTACTGCCAACGGCATCACCGCACTGCAAATGGACATCAAAATCCAGGGCATCACCAAGGAAATCATGCAGGTCGCGCTGGAACAAGCCAAGGAAGGCCGCGTGCACATCCTCGGCAAGATGCAGGAAGCCGTTCCGGCCGGCGCCGGCGAACTGTCCGACTTCGCTCCACGCCTGATCACCATCAAGATCAATCCGGAAAAAATCCGTGACGTGATCGGCAAGGGCGGCGCAGTCATCCGCGCGCTGACCGAAGAAACCGGCACCCAGATCGACATCAGCGACGAAGGCGTGGTCACCATCGCTTCCGTTGACGCTGGTGCAGGCCAGGAAGCCAAGCGCCGTATCGAAGAACTGACCGCTTCCGTCGAAGTCGGCAAGGTCTACGAAGGCACCGTCCTGAAGCTGCTGGACTTCGGTGCGATCGTTCAGGTCCTGCCAGGCAAAGACGGCTTGCTGCACATCAGCCAGATCGCCAACGAGCGCGTCAACGCCGTTGCCGATTACCTGAAGGAAGGCCAGCAAGTCCGCGTCAAGGTTCTGGAAACCGACGACCGCGGCCGTCTGAAACTGTCGATGAAGGCAGCGCAAGAAGGCACGGAAGCGCCTGCTTCGCAAGACGCGCAGTAATCGCCTTATCGCCGCATTGGCATGGCGGATGCAGGCATTGCCTCATTCGCCAACTGCAGTCAGGTAGTATCGAATCCCTCAGGGCGAAAGTCCTGGGGGATTTTTGTTTTTGGCCTGTCTTGCCTGCCTTGCCTGCCCGGTTTGTCGGAAAGCGCCGCATGCAGTTGTCGGACGTGCGCCGATTCGGGCCAGTACAGCTTGCCCATGCCGGCAACTGGCATTACCCTCTGAGTAGTCGTTTGAGACAATGCAGGCGCAAACTATTCAGGACAATTGGGGAGCATCATTTCATTTGAATCTGAAAGGAGTTCCATGCCTCACGTGATCATCGTCGGTTGCGGTTTCGGCGGCCTTGCGGCGGCACGCGCACTGGCCGACGCCAAGGTCGACATCACCATCATCGACCGCAGCAATCATCACCTGTTCCAGCCGCTGCTGTACCAGGTCGCCACCGCCGGCTTGTCGGCGCCCGCCATCAGCGCGCCGATCCGCAGCATCCTCGCGGAGCAGCGCAATATCACCAGTCTCATGGCCGCCGTCGGCGACATCGATGTGACGCGCAAGACGGTCGCGCTGGAGGACGGCAGTGAAATCGCCTATGACTATCTGATCGTCGCGGCGGGTTCCACGCACAGCTATTTCGGCCGCGACGAATGGGCTACCCTGGCGCCCGGACTGAAGACGCTGGAAGACGCCTTCGATATCCGCCGCCGCATCCTGATGGCGTTCGAATACGCCGAACGCGAAGACGACCCCGTGCGCCGCGCCGAATGGCTGACCTTCACCGTGATCGGCGCCCGGCGCCACCGGCGTCGAGATGGCCGGCACCCTGATCGAAATCGCCCGCCATACCCTGAGCGGCGAATTCCGCCGCATTGATCCACGTCAGGCCAAGGTGGTGCTGCTGGAAGGCTCCGACCGCGTGCTGGCGGCGTATCCTCCGGACCTGTCGGAAAAGGCGCGCACGCAGCTGGTCAAGCTCGGCGTCGACGTGCGCACCGGTAGCCGCGTCACCGACATCGACGAAGAATGCGTGCGCTACACCGGCAAGGACGGCGAGCAGCGATTGGCGTCGCGCACCGTGATCTGGTCGGCCGGCGTGGCGGCATCGTCGCTGGGAAAGGCGCTCAACGTGCCGCTGGATCGCGCCGGCAGGGTGCCGGTGGGCGGCGAGCTGTCGATTCCCGGGCATCCGGAAGTATTTGTCATCGGCGATCTTGCCGCGGCGACTTCCGACGGTAAACCGGTGCCTGGCGTATCGCCGGCGGCGAAGCAGATGGGACGCGTCGCTGCGCGCAATGTACTGGCCCACATGGCAGGCAAGGCGCCGGAAAATTTCGTCTACAAGGATTATGGATCGCTGGCCACGATCGGTCGCAAGGCCGCCGTGGCGATGGTCGGCAAGCTGAAGTTTTCAGGCTATCCGGCATGGCTGTTCTGGTTGTTCGTCCACGTCTATTTCCTGATCGGTTTCCGCAATCGCCTGATGGTGATGACGGATTGGGCGTGGGCTTACCTGACCTTCAAGCGCAGCGCACGTGTGATTTCGAGTGCGATCAACACGCCGCGGGCCAAGCCGCGCGATGAAGCGCCGACGCAGTAATGCAGTAGAGCGATTCGCCTATTGAGAAGGCCGGCATATTGATGCCGGCCTTTTTCGTTTGCAGTTCGTCCCGCCGCGTCAGTCTTCCAACGCCAGCAGTGCAAAGCTGGCAAGCCAGTGGCCGCCGCTGTAATGGCTGCCGACGACATGGTCGACGCTGGCTTTGAGGTGACGTTCGATTGCGCCGGACAATGCCGGTTGCGCCGCATGAGCGGACGGCAGATGCCGCGCGATGTGTTTCATGCACCAGGCGCGGCTCAGGTTGAGGCCATCGAGGTGGGCGATCTTGGGATCGGTGCGATCGCTGACTTGCGCCGGCTGCATCAATCGTTCGATCTTGTCGATCTGCGGCAGGAAGGTATCGAACCATGCCGGGAATGCCCTTGCATCCAGTACCTTGCTCATCAGCAGCGCTTCCGTCAGTGCTGCAGAGATATATTCATCGCCGCCCGGTTCGTAATGCGCCGGATAGTCGGCGTCCTTGCCGTAGTAGCCCTGCGAAGCCTGGATGATGGCGCTTTCAAGCGCGCCATCTTTTGCTGCGCGCGCATAGTCAAGCGCCAATGCCAGTGCGAATGCGGTGTTGTAATGCGTGCCGACGCGAATCGGGTAAGTCAGCTTGCCCAGGTATTCAAGCAGGCGCTTGCGGATTTCCAGTGTCAGGGGTTGCATCGCAGCGTGCCAGGCGGCTGCGCGCGGATGCGAAGATGCAGCAAGCTCCTGCGCCAGTCCGAGGATCCAGCCGAAACCATAAGGACGCTCGAAGGAAGCACGGCCGCCGACCTGGAAGTAGGCGGTTTCCTGCGCCATCAATGCCGGCGTGAAGTGCTCGTCGAAGATCGCGGTAATCTTGTCTTGCGTCGGCAGCGCCGGATACAGCTTCGCGCAGCGCAACAGCAACCAATAGCCATGGACGGCCGAGTGCCAGTCGTAGCAGCCGTAGAACACCGGATGCATGGCGCGCGGCGACAACACGTCGTCGGCGCTGTGGAGCACGTGCATGATGTGATTGGGATATTCCTGGCGGAGGTAGGTCAGCGGCATCTCGGTGTATGCGGCGGCCAGTTCGATAGTGAGTTGCATGAGAATTTTCCGATTTTCAGATCAGCGTTGTTGCCCGTTGTTTCAGCCTGCTTGCGGCCGCAGAAGCAACGGCCGCAGCATGCATCAGTGGAACAATCAACGGAACACGATGAAATACATCAGCAGGATATTGGCTGCCAGCAGCGCGATGCCCGTAGGGATTTGCACCTTGATGACCTGGTACTTGTCCTTGAGCTCCAACAGCGCCGCCGGCACGATGTTGTAGTTGGCGGCCATCGGCGTCATCAGCGTGCCGCAATAACCGGCCAGCATGCCGATGGTGACCAGCGGCGCCGGATCGGCGTGCTGTCCGACGATGATGAAGGGCAAGGCGATACCGGCGGTCATGACGGGGAAGGCCGCGAAGGCGTTACCCATGATCATGGTGAAGAGCGCCATGCCGACGCAGTAGATCACGATCAGCATGAAGCGGTTTTCAGGATTGACGAACAGGCCGACAACCTGCTGCACCGATTTGCCGGTTTGCGCTGCGACGAAGACGCCGCCGAGCATCGCCAGCATCTGCGGCAACACCGCAGCCCAGCCGATGGCGTCGAGCAGCCGGCGCGATTCACGCACGGCATGCAGCGGCGTGCCGCCGGTCAGTTTCCAGCCCGCCAGGATGGCGCAGATGCAGCCGACGCACAATGCCGCCAGGGTCAGTTGCTTCTGGTCGAGGATATACACGCCGCCAATGGCCACGCCCTTGAGCAGGATGGTGCACAACACGGTCACCACCGGAATCAGGATGGCCGGAACGAAGATCCAGTTGCCGTACTGATTGGCCGACGCCTGGCGTTGCTCGGCGCTGCGCTGCTTGTAAGTGCCGAGCGACAGCAGGCCGAAACCGGCGATCAGTGAAATCAGGATGACTACGACGCCGATGATGCGGTACGCCAGCGGTTTGCCCAGCGAGGACACCAGCAAGTCGCTGAACAGGAACACCGCGCCGAACAGGAACCAGAACAGCGCGGTAGTCAGGCGTTTGGGATTGCCTTTGTCGCGCAATGTCATGCCGACCAGCAGCATGACGATGGCGCCGATGAGATAGTAGATTTCGTTGATCGTGATGAGGGTATTCATGCTGCCACCTCTTTTCCTTCGGATTTTTTCCAGGCGTTGACGTCGCGCTGAATCCCGGCATCGAGACGCACCAGACGGAACATGTGAATGGCCAATGCCGCGATGATCGCGGTCGGAATGGCCCACAAACCAAGATGCAGGGGTTCGACGTTGGTGATGCCGTTTTCCTTGAGGAAGGCGTCGATCAACAACACCGCGCCGAAGGCGAGGAAAATGTCTTCGCCGAAAAACACGGCGATATTGTCACAGGCTGCGGAGTGCGCGCGCAGTTTGTCGCGGATGTGTTGCGGCAAGTCGCCATGGCGAGCCGTCGCAGCGCCCTCGACCATGGGGGCTAGCAAGGGGCGCACGGTTTGCGCCTGGCCGCCGATATAGGTCAGGCCGAGCGCGCCAAACACCTGGCGCAGGACGAAGTACAGCATCAGAATGCGTGCGGACGTCGCGCTGGCCATGCTGGAAATCCAGTCTTGTGCGCGCTCCTTGAGACCATAGCTTTCCAGCAGACCGATGATCGGCAGGATCAGTACATACACGGCCAGCGAACGGCTGTTGATGAACTTCTCGCCGAAGGTTTCCAGCAGCATGCCGAAATCCATGCCGACGGCGAGGCCGGTGGCAAGGCCGGCGACGGTAACGACCAACAGCGGATTGAAGCGGAATGCAAAGCCTGCAACGACGATCGGAATCCCGATCAACGGTAGCAAAATCGAGCTATCCATGGACTATCTCCCAAGTAGGAATGGTTATTGTGAATTGACTGCTGACGACGAAAAATCAAAAAGAACGGGGACGACAAAATAAACTCAGGACGGCGCACGAACCCCGATGTGCTCGTTGCTCAGGCGCGTGCGGATCTGGCGCGCAAATTCCAATGCA
The DNA here is from genome assembly GCF_000256565.1 of Herbaspirillum lusitanum P6-12. Taxonomy (GTDB): domain Bacteria; phylum Pseudomonadota; class Gammaproteobacteria; order Burkholderiales; family Burkholderiaceae_D; genus Herbaspirillum; species Herbaspirillum lusitanum. The sequence continues at coordinate 25,634 of NZ_AJHH01000051.1, forward strand.
TGCGCGCCGTCGCCATGCAGGCAGACGGTCTGCGCGTTGACCTTGACGACGCTGCCGTCAATGGCGGTGACCTGCTTGTCCTTGACGAATGAAATCGTCTGCGCGATGGCTTGCGCTTCATCCTCGATCATGGCGCCGGGCAGCGTGCGGCTGACCAGGCTGCCATCGGCGTTATAGGCGCGATCGGCGAAGACTTCCTCGACTGCGGTCAGGCCCGCTTGTTTTGCCGCGCCGATCAGCTCGCTGCCTGCCAGGCCGAACAGCGCCAGTTCCGGGTTGAAGGTGCGTATCGCGGAGCAGATGGCGTGCGCCAGTACGGCGTCCTTGGCGGCCTGGTTGTAGAGGGCGCCGTGCGGCTTGACGTGCACCATGCAGCCGCCTTCGGCGCGCACGATGGCGTCGAGTGCACCCAATTGATACAGCATGCCGCTGATGATTTCTTCAGGCGGTAAATTCATGGCGCTGCGGCCGAAATTTTCACGGTCGGGAAAACTCGGATGCGCACCGATGGCGACATGGTTCCGGATTGCCCAGCGCACGCTCTGGCGCATGGTGTTGGCGTCGCCGGCATGCCAGCCGCAGGCGATATTGGCCGAGCTGACCAGCGTCAACAGCTGTTCGTCGTTATCGCAGCCTTCGCCGAGATCGGCATTGAGATCGATGTGCATGAGCAGTCCTTATTTCCGGTATTGCGTGGCGCGCGACCAGCCGAGGGCGGCGATGGTCTGTTCGACATGGGCGAGATAGCGCTGCTGTTCTTCCCATGCATGCAAGGCTTGTTCCAGATCGCAGAGTTGCAGTTGCAGCAAGCCGTTGAGCGGCGCCTGCGCCAGCTTCCACATGTCCGCCGCGATGACCACCCCGATCTTGGGATAACCGCCGGTGGTCTGCGCATCGCCCATCAGGATGATCGGCTGGCCGGAGGGCGGCACCTGGATCACGCCCGGCACCACGCCGTGCGACAGCAGGTCGCGGCTTTGCTTGCGCTTGAGTTCGGAGCCTTCCAGGCGGTAGCCCATGCGATTGCTGTTGGGCGTGATGCGCCACTTGTCCTGCCACAGCGTGTTGCGGGCGGCGACCGTGAATTGTTCGAATTCGGGGCCGGGCAGCACGCGCAGCGTGGTCAGTTTGCTACTGTCGTTGGCTTGTGCGCTGAGGCCGCTCCATTGCGGCGAACGTACCCCGAAGGCCGGTCCGGTCGCCTTGACGCCAGCGTCGCCCAGCGGCAGACGGTCGCCTTTGCGCAGGGCACGGCCTTGATGGCCGCCGAAGCCGGCTTTGAGGTCGGTGCTGCGTGAGCCGAGGATGATTGGCACATCAATGCCGCCTGCGATGGCGAGACAGGTGCGCATGCCTTGCGCACCGCCACGGCCGACGTGTGCCAGACGCAATGTCTGGCCGGCACGTACCGGCGTACTCCAGTAAGGCGCCAGGAATTTGTCGTCGAGCCTTGCGTCGAAATCGTCGCCGCCGAGCGCGATGCGCGTGTCGGTGGTGAAGCGCAGTTCGCAGGCGCCCATGGTGATTTCAAGGCCGGCTGCGCTGACGTCATTGCCGACCAGCAGGTTGGCGGTGCTGAGCGCCAGTGGATTGAGCGCACCGCCGGGATTGATGCCGAGCCGGCGATGGCCGGGGCGGCCGAGGTCCTGCACTGAAGTCAGCAGTCCGGGTTGGATAATGTCGATCATTTGACGATACGCTCCACGGTAAAGCGGACGCGGTCGCCCGGGCGCAGCAGGGTGGGCGGATTTTGCGTCGGATCGAACAGCGGCAGCGCAGTGCGGCCAAGCAGTTGCCAGCCGCCCGGCGAGGCCAGCGGATAGATGCCGGTCTGTTCGCCGCCGATGCCGACCGAGCCTGCGGGAATCGACAGGCGCGGCTCATCCTGGCGCGGTGTCGCGAGTTGCGGATCGAGGCCGCCCATGTAGGCGAAGCCGGGCATGAAGCCGATGAAGTAGACCACGTATTCGCCTTCGCTGTGACGGCGGATGACTTCCGCTGTCGAGAGGCCGGTATGGCGCGCAATGGCGTCGAGGTCAGGGCCGCCGGCGCCGCCGTACACGACCGGGATATCGATGTCGCGGCCGCTAAGCTGGCCGATGTCGAGATGTTTCCAGCTGCCGAGGATGCGCTTCGAGACGGCGTCCATGTCGGCGACGGGGCGGCGCAGGATCAGGGTCAGGTTGTTCATGCCGGGAACGACTTCGGCGACTTCGGGCCAGTCTGCGGCGGCGTCGGCCAGGCTCCAGATGCGCTGCTGATGCGACAGGGTTGCCGGTGGCGGCAGATTGCACAACAGTGCGCCGTCGCCGAGGAAGTGGAGTTGAGGTTGAATCATTGTCATCCGGATCTGGCTGGAAGGCTTGCGCCCGTTAATCCCGAGGGATCATACATTTCGGACAAGGTATAGACAATATATAGATAAATTATTTATTTAAGATTGCTATATAGTGTCGTAGTTGTACGAACATTTTCACGATAGAAAAAGCTTATGAGCGACAAATCCTTGCAAAACACGCCGGAACAGGCCGTGACACAAAAATCTCCGACCAAAATCGTCTCCTCCAATCATCTCGTTTCCGAGCGCAGCGCCGAGCTGTCGGAGCTGGAATATGCCCTGATCATGGCAGGCAATGCATTCAATCGTTGGATGATGCGTTGCATGATGGCCGCGGGCGCCAAGGATATGACGGCAATCGAGGTCTCTTTGTTGCATCACGTGAACCACCGTGAACGAAAAAAGAAACTCGCGGACATTTGCTTTGTCCTGAACATTGAGGATACGCACGTTGTGACATACGCGCTCAAGAAACTGGTCAAGGCGGGTTACGTGAAGAGCGAGAAGGCCGGGAAGGAACTGCTGTTCTCCACCACCGACGAAGGCCAGCAATTGTGCATGCGCTACAAGGAAGTGCGTGAGCGCTGCCTGATTGAAGTGCAGGTCGACAGCGGCATCCAGAACCAGGCCATCGGCGAGGCCGCGCAATTGTTGCGCAGCGCCTCCGGTTTGTACGATACGCGCGCGCGCGCGGCCGCATCGCTGTAAGCAACCGGTCGGCCATCGACCGCGCCTCCCTCTTGAGGCGCAGAGGAAAAGTCATGCGAGCAATTGAAATTACCGAATTCGGCGGACCCGACGTGCTGCAGTTGTGCGAACGGCCGCTGCCGCAGCTGAAAAGCGGCGAGATCCTGATCAAGGTCCATGCTGCCGGCGTCAATCGTCCGGACGTATTCCAGCGTCAGGGCAATTATCCGGTGCCACCGGGCGCCTCGGATCTGCCGGGGCTGGAAGTGGCCGGCGAAATCGTTGATGGCGACCTCGGCGGTAGCGCCTTCAAGAAGGGCGATCTCGTATGCGCGCTGGTGCAGGGCGGCGGTTACGCTGAATACTGTGCAGCGCCGCTGGCGCAGTGCCTGCCTGTGCCGCAAGGCCTGAATGCGCTGCAGGCTGCGGCGCTGCCCGAGAATTTCTTCACCGTCTGGAGCAACGTGTTCGAGCGGGCGCGTCTTGTGCCCGGCGAAACCCTGCTGGTGCAGGGCGGTTCGTCGGGCATCGGCGTGACTGCGATCCAGATTGCGGCGGCGCTGGGGCATCGCGTCTTTGCGACAGCCGGTTCGGACGACAAATGCCGCGCCTGCGAAGAGCTGGGCGCGGAGCTGGCCATCAATTACCGTACTGAAGATTTCGAAGAAGTTCTCAAGACCGCCACCGAAGGCCGCGGCGTCGACGTCATCCTCGATATGGTCGGCGGCGACTACCTGCCGCGCGAAATCAAGACCTTGGCCGATGATGGCCGGCTGGTCATCATCGCCTTGCTCGGCGGCGCCAAGGGGCAACTGGACATGAGTCAGATCCTGCGTCGTCGCCTGACGGTGACGGGGTCGACTTTGCGCCCGCGTCCGGTGGAGTTCAAGGCTTTCATCGCCCGGCAGTTGCAGGAGCGCGTCTGGCCGCTGCTGGCCAGCGGCAAGGTCAAGCCGGTGATTTACCAGACTTTCCCGCTGGCGCAGGCGGCGCAGGCGCATGCACTCATGGAATCGAGTGCGCATGTCGGCAAGATCATGCTGACGCTTGATTGAATAAAGTGAAGTAAGCTCCAGATACCGGGGGTTTGGTTTGACCGGGTTTGCCGCGGCGCGATAGAATGCGGGGTTATTCAGAATTCTCTCCCTTAATTCGTCCTTTGGCTCTCCCTTTTATGCGTCGTAAATTAGTTGCCGGTAACTGGAAAATGAATGGCGGCCTCGCCGCCAACGCCGCTCTGGTCGCCGATGTCAAAGCCGGTCTGGCTGCCGTCGGCGCCAATGCCGATGTTGCTGTTTGCGTACCGGCGCCTTACCTGGCGCAGGTGCAGGCCGCGGTTGCCGGCTCCGCACTGGCGTTGGGTTCGCAGGACGTTTCCGCGCATGCCAGCGGCGCCTATACCGGCGAAGTGTCGGCCGTCATGCTGGCTGAGTTCGGCTGTAAATACGCCATCGTCGGCCATTCCGAGCGTCGCGCCTATCACGGCGAAAACGACGCGGCGGTTGCTGCAAAGACAGCGGCGGCGCTGAAGGCCGGGCTGACGCCTATCGTCTGCGTCGGCGAAACATTGGCAGAGCGCGAAGCAGGGCGCACCAATGCCGTTGTCGGCGGTCAGCTCGATGTGGTGCTGGCGGCGCTGGATGCTTCCGACGTGCAAAAGATTGTGGTGGCGTACGAGCCGGTCTGGGCCATCGGCACAGGCAAGACGGCGACGCCCGACATGGCGCAGGATGTACACGCGATGTTGCGCGCGCGCCTGGCTGCAAAAAATGCTGACGCCGCCGTCAGGGTGCAAATCCTCTACGGTGGTAGCATGAAACCCGATAACGCCAAGGAACTGCTGGCCATGTCGGATATCGATGGTGGTCTGATTGGTGGCGCGGCTCTGAAAGCGGCGGATTTCCTGGCGATTGTCCAGGCTGCCCAGGGCAACTGACTGTTTGTTGTTTTAATTTAAGATGGCTATATGAATACTTTATTTACTGTTATTGTTGTGGTTCAGGTGCTCGCGGCGCTGACTATCATCGGTCTGGTTCTGCTGCAGCACGGCAAAGGGGCGGATATGGGCGCTGCGTTCGGTTCGGGCGCGTCGGGCAGCTTGTTCGGCGCCACGGGTTCTTCCAACTTCTTGTCGAAGTCGACCGGCATCGCCGCCGCGATCTTTTTTGCGGCCACTCTTGCGCTGGCATTCGTCGGCAATCATCATGTTTCGCAATCCGGCGGCGTCATGGATAATCTGCCTGCTCCGGCAGCTGCAATTCCGGCAACTCCCGCCGCATCGGGCGCTCCCGCAGCTGCTCCTGCGAATCCTGCAGATCAATCGAATCAGATTCCGAAATAGTCTTTTGCGCAGAGTGTAATAATGCGCAAAACTTAAAGCAGTTTGTGAAGTTTTAGTGTGATTGTGCATTGAACAAGAGCATCAAAACGGGTTACAATTGCAGTCTCAAGCCGACGTGGTGAAATTGGTAGACACGCTATCTTGAGGGGGTAGTGGCGAAAGCTGTACGAGTTCGAGTCTCGTCGTCGGCACCATGAAATACCGAGAAAAGCCAGCAAAGGACTAAGTCCCGAGCTGGCTTTTTGTCGAGGAAAAAGCTGTTTGATATTGAGAATCATTCCGCTAATTATCAACAAACCTACGCCAAATCGTGAACCTCGAAAATTACTTTCCAGTTCTGTTGTTTATCCTAGTTGGCATCGGTGTCGGTGTCGCTCCTCAGTTACTCGGTCGTTTGCTCGGGCCTCACCGTCCTGATGCGCAAAAGACCTCTCCTTACGAATGCGGCTTCGAAGCTTTTGAAGATGCCCGCATGAAGTTCGATGTGCGGTATTACCTCGTCGCCATCCTGTTCATTCTGTTCGATCTCGAAACTGCATTTTTCTTCCCGTGGGGCGTCTCCATGCGCGACCTGGGCTGGTCTGGCTACATCACGATGATGGTGTTCATCGCTGAATTTGTTGTCGGTTTTTGGTACATCTGGAAAAAGGGTGCCCTGGATTGGGAGTGAGCCATGTCAATTGAAGGCGTATTAAACGAAGGGTTTGTTACCACCTCGCTGGATAAGGTAATCAACTGGACCCGTACCGGCTCCATGTGGCCGATGACCTTTGGTCTGGCGTGCTGTGCGGTTGAAATGATGCACGTCGGCGCCTCGCGTTACGACCTGGATCGCTTCGGCATCATGTTTCGTCCGTCGCCGCGTCAGTCCGATGTCATGATCGTTGCCGGCACGCTGTGCAACAAGATGGCGCCGGCGCTGCGCAAGGTGTACGACCAGATGGCCGAGCCGCGCTGGGTGATCTCGATGGGATCCTGTGCCAACGGCGGCGGCTACTATCACTATTCGTATTCCGTCGTGCGCGGTTGCGACCGCATCGTGCCGGTCGACGTGTATGTTCCAGGCTGCCCGCCGACAGCCGAAGCGCTGCTGTATGGCGTGATCCAGCTGCAAAATAAGATCAAGCGCACCAATACCATTGCGCGCTAAGAGAGTGGAAGGGTCAGTATGACGACAAAATTGGAAACTCTCGAAGCTGCCTTGCGCAATGCGCTTGGAGGGTATCTTCAGAATTTGACAGTGTCTTTGGGCGAGATCACGGTAGTGGTCAAGTCCGCCGATTATCTCTCGGCGATGCGCGTTCTGCGCGATCACGCCGATACCCGTTTCGAAGAATTGATGGACCTGTGCGGCGTCGACTACTCGACGTACGGCGACGGCGTCTGGGATGGTCCGCGTTTCGCGGTGGTTTCGCATCTGCTGTCGCTGACGCATAACTGGCGCGTTCGCGTGCGCGTTTTTGCTCCCGATGACGAGCTGCCGCTGGTGGCTTCGGTCATGAACATCTGGTCCGCCGCCAACTGGTACGAGCGCGAGACTTTCGACTTCTACGGCATCCTGTTCGACGGCCATGACGACTTGCGCCGCATCCTCACCGACTACGGCTTCATCGGTCACCCGTTCCGCAAGGACTTCCCGGTGTCCGGCTATGTCGAAATGCGTTACGACGCCGAACAGAAACGTGTGATTTATCAACCCGTAACGATTGAGCCGCGTGAAATCACGCCGCGTGTCATTCGTGAAGAAAACTACGGGATTAAATAATGGCTGAAATCAAGAATTACACGCTGAACTTTGGTCCACAGCATCCGGCCGCGCACGGTGTGCTGCGCCTGGTGCTGGAGTTGGACGGCGAAGTCATTCAGCGCGCCGACCCGCATATCGGCCTGCTGCATCGCGGCACCGAAAAGCTGGCCGAGCAAAAAACCTATCTGCAGTCGGTTCCGTACATGGATCGCCTCGATTACGTGTCGATGATGTGCAACGAGCACGCCTACGTCATGGCCATCGAGAAGCTGCTCGGCATCGAAGTGCCGCTGCGCGCCCAGTACATCCGCGTCATGTTCGACGAGATCACCCGTCTGCTGAACCACCTGATGTGGATCGGCGCGCACGGTCTGGACGTCGGCGCCATGGGCGTGCTGCTGTATGCGTTCCGCGAGCGCGAAGACCTGATGGATTGCTACGAAGCCGTTTCCGGCGCGCGCATGCATGCTGCCTATTATCGTCCGGGCGGCGTCTATCGCGACCTGCCGGAAACAATGCCGCAGTACAAGGCATCGATCATCCGCAACGACAAGGCCATCAAGCAACTCAATGAAAACCGCCAGGGCTCGATGCTGGACTTCATTGAAGACTTCACCAACCGTTTCCCAAAATACGTCGACGAGTACGAAACACTGCTGACCGACAACCGCATCTGGAAACAGCGTCTGGTCGGCGTCGGCGTGGTCTCGCCGGAACGTGCGATGGCAATGGGCTTTTCCGGTCCGATGCTGCGCGGTTCGGGCATCGAATGGGATCTGCGCAAGAAGCAACCGTACGAAGTCTACGACCTGCTCGATTTCGACATCCCGGTCGGCAAGAACGGCGACTGCTACGACCGCTACCTGGTGCGCGTGGAAGAAATGCGCCAGTCGAACCGCATCATCAGGCAATGCGTCGAGTGGCTGCGCAACAACCCAGGTCCGGTCATCATCGACAATCACAAGATTGCACCGCCGCCACGCGTGGACATGAAGTCCAACATGGAAGACCTGATTCACCACTTCAAACTGTTCACCGAAGGCTTCCACGTGCCGCCGGGCGAAACATATGCAGCGGTTGAACATCCGAAGGGCGAGTTCGGCATCTACCTTGTGTCGGACGGCGCCAACAAGCCTTACCGCATGAAGATCCGCGCGCCGGGCTATGCGCATTTGCAGAGTCTCAATGAGATGGCCAAGGGCCACATGATTGCCGATGCCGTAACCATCATCGGTACGCAAGACATTGTGTTTGGTGAAATCGACCGGTAACCCGGTCACTGGATGTTTTTGAAAACCCATTAGGTTCTGGGGAATATCCGATAAACCCGCGCGGGTTCTCAAAGAACCATGCGCACGGATGGCCAACGATATGCTGTTAAGTCAAGACGCTCTAAAGAAAATCGATCGCGAACTCGCGAAATACCCGGCGGATCAACGCCAGTCGGCAGTCATGTCCGCGCTGCGCATTGCGCAGGTCGAACACGGCTGGCTGCCTGCCGAGCTGCAACAGGAAATTGCCGACTACATCGGCATGCCTGCGGTGGCCGTGCAGGAAGTCGCCACGTTCTACAACATGTTCAATACCAGCCAGCAGGGCAAGCACAAGATCACCGTCTGTACGAATCTGCCATGCCTGCTGTCGGGCGGCGACCGTGCGGCGCATCACCTGAAGCACACGCTCGGTGTCGGCTACAAGGAAACCACCGCTGACGGTCAGTTCACGATCGTCGAAGGCGAATGCATGGGCGCTTGCGGCGACGCACCTGTCATGCTGGTCAATAACCACCGCATGTGCAGCTGGATGTCGAACGACAAGATCGACGCGCTGCTGGAGGAACTGAAGAAATGACTTGTCTGCACGATCGTCATATCAAGCCGCTGATTCTGGCGGATCTGGATGGCCAGAACTGGCACCTGGCGGATTACGTCAAGCGTGGCGGCTATGAGTCGCTCAAGCGCATCCTGACTGAAAACATCACTCCTGAACAAGTCATCGCAGAACTCAAGTCCTCGGGCTTGCGCGGTCGCGGCGGCGCGGGTTTCCCGACCGGTCTGAAGTGGAGCTTCATGCCGCGCCAGTTCCCAGGGCAAAAGTACCTGGTCTGCAACAGCGACGAAGGCGAACCGGGCACATTCAAGGATCGCGACATCATTCGCTACAACCCGCACTCGCTGATCGAAGGCATGATCATCGGCGGCTACGCAATGGGCATCACGGTCGGCTACAACTACATCCACGGCGAAATCTTCGACGCGTATCTGCGTTTTGAAGAAGCGCTGGAAGAAGCACGCGCTGCGGGCTTCCTGGGCGACAACATTCTCGGTACCGGTTTCAACTTCCAGTTGCATGGCCACCATGGTTATGGCGCCTATATCTGCGGCGAAGAAACTGCGCTGCTGGAGTCGCTCGAAGGCAAGAAGGGCCAGCCGCGCTTCAAGCCGCCGTTCCCGGCCAGCTTCGGCCTGTACGGCAAGCCGACCACGATCAACAACACCGAAACTTTCGCTGCTGTTCCGTTCATCTTCAAGATCGGCGCACAAGCGTACGCCGACATCGGCAAGCCGAACAACGGCGGCACCAAGATCTTCTCGATCTCGGGCGACGTCGAACGTCCGGGCAACTACGAAATCCCTCTCGGCACGCCGTTCTCGACTTTGCTGGAACTGGCCGGCGGCATGCGCGGCGGCAAGAAGCTCAAGGCGGTCATCCCAGGCGGCTCGTCCGCTCCGGTGATTCGCGGCGACGTCATGATGGAAACCACCATGGATTACGACGCCATTGCCAAGGCCGGCTCGATGCTGGGTTCGGGCGCGGTCATCGTGATGGACGAAACACGCTGCATGGTCAAGTCTCTGTTGCGCCTGGCATATTTCTACTACGAAGAATCCTGCGGTCAATGTACGCCGTGCCGCGAAGGCACCGGTTGGATGTACCGCATGGTGGAGCGTATCGAAAACGGCCACGGCAAGCTGGAAGACCTCGATGTGCTCAATTCGGTTGCCGACAACATCCAGGGCCGCACCATCTGCGCGCTGGGCGATGCGGCGGCAATGCCGGTGCGTGCTTTCATCAAGAACTTCCGCGAAGAATTTGAGTACCACATCGAGCACAAGCATTGCTCGGTGCCAGCTTATATTTAACGCATAGCGTAACGAATAGCGTTAGGCAGCACGGCAAGACATGCAATCGGCGACAAGGCCGAGCGCATGTCTTCAAGGTCAAAAGAATACTTAGCTTGGGCAAAAAGCCATGGTTGAAATCGAAATAGACGGCAAAAAAGTTGAAGTGCAAGAAGGCAGCATGGTTATGGATGCTGCCAACAAGGTCGGCACTTACATTCCTCATTTTTGCTATCACAAAAAATTATCCATTGCGGCCAACTGCCGCATGTGTCTGGTCGACGTTGAAAAAGCGCCGAAGCCTCTGCCTGCCTGTGCGACTCCGGTCACGGCCGGCATGATCGTGCGCACCGCCAGCGACAAGGCGGTCAAGGCGCAAAAAGGCGTCATGGAATTCCTGCTGATCAATCATCCGCTGGATTGCCCGATCTGCGATCAGGGCGGCGAATGTCAGCTGCAGGATCTGGCCGTCGGTTACGGTAGCTCTTCTTCGCGCTACGAAGAAGAAAAGCGTGTCGTGCCGCCGAAGGATGTCGGCCCGCTGATCTCCATGAAGGAAATGAATCGTTGCATCCACTGCACACGTTGCGTGCGTTTCGGCCAGGAAGTCGCCGGCGTCATGGAACTGGGCATGCTGGGTCGCGGCGAGCACTCCGAAATCACCACATTCGTCGGCAATACCGTCAACTCGGAACTGTCCGGCAACATGATCGATCTGTGCCCGGTCGGCGCGTTGACATCGAAGCCGTTCCGCTATGCCGCGCGTACCTGGGAATTGTCGCGCCGCAAATCGGTCAGCCCGCACGACAGCCTCGGCGCCAACCTGATCGTTCAGGTCAAGGGCGGCAAGGTCATGCGCGTGCTGCCGCTGGAAAACGAAGACATCAACGAATGCTGGATTTCCGACAAGGACCGTTTCGCCTACGAAGCACTGGACAGCGAAGAGCGTCTGACCAAGCCGATGCTGAAGCAGGACGGCAAGTGGCAGGAAGTCGAATGGCAAGTTGCGCTGGAATACGTCGCACACGGCCTGCGCAACATCCGTCACGAACACGGCGCCAGCGCCATCGCTGCATTGGGTACACCGTACTCCACGCTGGAAGAACTGACATTGCTGCAAAAAGTCGTGCGCGGCCTGGGTTCGGAAAACATCGATTTCCGCCTGCGTCAATCCGACTTCGCGCTGGACCACCAGGTCAATCCATGGCTGGGCATGTCCATCGTTGAGTTCTCCGAACTGAACCGCGCCCTGATCATCGGCTCGTTCCTGCGCAAGGATCATCCGCTGCTGACCGCGCGTCTGCGCCAAGCAGTCAAGAGCGGCGCCAAGATCAGCATCCTGCACGCTGCCGACGACGACCTGCTGATGCCGGTCGCCAACAAAATCATCGCAGCACCGTCCGCATGGCTGGCGGCACTGAGCGGCATCGTTGCCGCCGTGGCGCAAGCCAAGGGTGTCGCAGCACCGGCCGGTTTCGAAAACATCGAAATCTCGCCGGAAGCCAAGCAGACCGCAGCCAGCCTGCTGTCGGGCGCATCCAAGGCGGTCTTGCTGGGCAACGCCGCTGCGCAACATCCGCAGGCATCGCAACTGCACGCCGCCGCACAATGGATCGCCGAACAGACCGGCGCCAAGTTGGGTTACCTGACTGAAGGCGGCAACGCCGTCGGCGGTTACCTCGCCAACGCGATTCCCGGCAAGGACGGCGCCAACGCGCTGCAAGCTTTCGCACAACCGCGCAAGGCTTACCTGCTGCTGAACGCCGAACCGGAACTCGACAGCCACGACTCGCAGGCTGCCACCGCGGCGCTGAAACAAGCTGAAATGGTCGTCGTGATGTCGGCATTCAAACACGGCGCCGATTACGCCGACGTGTTGCTGCCGATCGCGCCATTCACTGAAACAGCCGGTACCTTCGTCAATGCCGAAGGCCGCGCACAAAGCTTCAACGGCACCGTCAAGCCGCTGGGCGACGCTCGTCCGGCATGGAAGGTGTTGCGCGTCCTGGGCAATCTGCTCGGTCTGCCAAATTTCGACTACGAAACCTCGGAATCGATTCGCACCGAAATCATCGGCGCTGAAACCGATCTGTCCGCTCGCCTGAACAACATCGCCAAGCTGGCGCCGCAAGTCGGTAACATTTCCGCCAACGGCGCGCTGGAACGCCTGGCCGACGTGCCTATCCATTTTGCCGATGCCATCGCACGCCGTTCGCCGGCGCTGCTGCAAACGCAAGACGGCCAGGCGCCGAAGGCATGGCTGTCGGCAGCCTTGTCGCAGAAACTCGGCATCGCCGCAGGCGATCGCGTAAGCGTCAAGCAAGGGCAGGGCAGCGCGTTGCTGACTGCAGGCATCGACAAGAACTTGCCGGAAAATGTCGTACGTGTGGCAGCCGCCCATGCAAGCACCGCTGATCTGGGCAGCATGTTCGGCGCAATCGTTGTGGAGAAAGCGTAATGGATCAACTGATTGCCAACATCAACGCAGTCGGCCCCACGTATCTGGGTACGGCGTGGCCGTATGTCTGGACCTTTGTCTGGAGCCTGCTGAAGATTCTGGTCGTGATGGTGCCGTTGCTGGGCTGCGTCGCTTACCTGACGCTGTGGGAACGCAAGCTGATCGGCTGGATGCACGTTCGTCTCGGCCCTAATCGTGTCGGTCCGCTGGGTCTGCTGCAACCGATCGCCGATGCGCTGAAACTGATTTTCAAGGAAGTGACCACGCCGGCGCGCGCCAGCAAGGTGCTGTTCTTCATCGCACCGATCATGACCATCATGCCGGCGCTGGCCGCCTGGGCGGTGATCCCGTTCGGACCTGAAGCGGTCATTGCCAACGTCAATGCCGGCCTGCTGTTCGTCATGGCGATTACCTCGATGGAAGTCTACGGCGTGATCATCGCCGGTTGGGCGTCCAACTCGAAGTATGCATTCCTTGGCGCCATGCGCGCTTCGGCGCAGATGGTGTCGTACGAAATCTCGATGGGCTTTTGCCTGGTCATCGTGCTGATGGTGTCCGGCAGCCTGAACCTGATCGACATCGTCACCAGCCAGGGCAAGGGTTACTTCGCCGACCACGGCGTCGGTTTCCTGTCGTGGAACTGGCTGTCGCTGCTGCCGATTTTCGTGATCTACATCGTCTCGGGCATCGCTGAAACCAACCGCCATCCGTTCGACGTGGTCGAAGGCGAATCCGAAATCGTGGCCGGTCACATGATCGAATACTCGGGCATGTCCTTCGCGATGTTCTTCCTGGCCGAATACGCCAACATGTGGCTGATTTCGATCCTGACCGCGCTGCTGTTCCTGGGCGGCTGGGCATCGCCGCTGAGCGTGCTGGACTTCATTCCGGGCTGGATCTGGCTGGGCATCAAGACCTTCTTCGTTGTGTCGCTGTTTATCTGGGTGCGCGCATCGTTCCCGCGTTACCGCTATGACCAGATCATGCGTCTGGGCTGGAAAGTGTTCATTCCTCTGACATTGGTGTATCTGGTGATCGTTGCGACCTGGATGCAGACCTCGTGGAATATTTGGAAGTAATGTAAAGGCTGAGGTGAGAAGCATGGAAGCTATTAAGGATTTTTTCGGCAGCCTGATGTTGCGGGAGCTGTTCAAGGGCCTGGCCCTGACCGGCCGTTACCTGTTCGCGCGCAAGATCACGATTCAGTTCCCGGAAGAGAAAACGCCGCAGTCGCCGCGTTTCCGCGGCCTGCACGCCTTGCGTCGCTATCCGAACGGTGAAGAGCGTTGCATCGCCTGCAAGCTGTGCGAAGCGGTTTGCCCGGCGATGGCAATCACGATCGAATCGGAACAGCGTGACGACGGCTCGCGCCGCACCACGCGTTACGACATCGATCTGACCAAGTGCATTTTCTGCGGCTTCTGCGAAGAGTCGTGCCCGGTTGACTCGATCGTTGAAACGCACATCTTGGAATACCACGGTGAAAAGCGCGGCGATCTGTACTACACCAAGGAAATGCTGCTGGCCGTTGGTGATCGTTACGAAAATGAAATTGCCGCTGCACGTACCGCAGACGCTGCATATCGTTGATTGAGTTCGGGACGGCATGACGGTTCGCCGTTTGTCGCTTACCGCTGAGATGATCGGATCTGAAGCTTGTTGGGTAGCCCGATCGATGGATCGGGCGATCGAATGATCTGATGCTGGTTTAGCCAACTTTTTGGTTGATTATGGAATTTAAAACTGTCTTGTTCTATGCGTTTTCGGTGGTCCTCGTGCTCGCCGCATTACGCGTCATTACGGCCCGCAACCCGGTGCATGCGGCCCTGTTCCTCGTGCTGGCCTTCTTTTCGGCGGCCGGCATCTGGATGTTGCTGAAGGCGGAATTCCTCGCCATCGTGCTGGTGCTTGTCTATGTCGGGGCGGTGATGGTGCTGTTCCTGTTCGTGGTGATGATGCTGGACATCAATCTCGACAAGATGCGAGAGGGCTTCTGGGGATACTTCCCGCTTGCCGCGACCATCGGCGTGATCATCGTGCTGGAGATGGCTGCGGTCCTGTTGCGCAGCTTCTGGGCGCCGGAAGCGCAAGTGCCTGCAGCATCGAACACCATCGGCACCACCAAGGCGCTGGGCATGCTGATCTACACCGAATACGTCTACGCCTTTGAAGTTGCTGCCGTGATCCTGCTGGTCGCCATCGTGGCCGCCGTGGCACTGACGCTGCGTCGCCGCAAGGACAGCAAGTACTTCTCGCCGGCCGAAGCGGTCAAGGTCAAGAGCACCGATCGCGTTCGCCTGGTCAAGATGAAGTCCGAATCCACCCGTAATAACGGCAACACCGGCGACGATGCTCAGGCATCGGGCGCGGAAAAACAATCATAAGGGGCGCGCAATCATGACTCTTTCGCTCTCGCATTACCTGATTCTCGGCGCGATCCTGTTCGCGATCTCGATCGTGGGCATTTTCCTCAACCGCAAGAACGTCATCGTGTTGCTCATGGCAATCGAACTGATGCTGCTGGCGGTGAACATGAACTTCATTGCCTTCTCGCATTATCTCGGCGATGCGGCAGGACAGATCTTCGTGTTCTTCATCCTGACAGTCGCCGCTGCGGAGTCCGCAATCGGCCTGGCCATTCTGGTGGTGCTGTTCCGCAACCTGGACACCATCAACGTGGAAGACCTGGACACGCTCAAGGGATAAACACGTTTGAGCTGTAGTGCGCATTGAAACGTTCGCAGTGCATGTAGATTGAATTTAAATTTCATTTAAAGATGGGCGTTCTCCGAGAGTCTTCCCGATTCGAGGAGAACCCAAATAGCGATAAGGTTCATCATGGCGGGGCAACTTAACCCACATCTTCTTTTAGCCGTTCCACTGGCGCCGTTGGCCGGTTCTGCGATCGCAGGCCTGCTCGGGACGAAGTTCTTCGGCAATGTAGTCGGCCGCAAGGTTTCGCACACGGCGACCATCCTCGGCGTGTTGATCGCACTGATCATTTCCGTCCAGACCTTGCTGGCGGTAGTCGATGGTGCGACCTACAACGGCACGCTGTACACCTGGATGACCGTGGCCGGCCTGAAGCTGGAAGTCGGCTTCCTGATCGACAGCCTGACCGCGATGATGATGTGCGTGGTGACTTTCGTGTCCCTGATGGTGCACGTCTACACCATCGGCTACATGAAGGACGATGACGGCTACAACCGCTTCTTCTCGTACATCTCGCTGTTCACGTTCTCGATGCTGATGCTCGTCATGAGCAACAACTTCCTGCAATTGTTCTTCGGCTGGGAAGCAGTGGGCCTGGTTTCCTACCTGCTGATCGGTTTCTGGTACACCCGTCCGACCGCGATCAAGGCCAACATGAAGGCCTTCCTGGTCAACCGCGTCGGCGACTTCGGCTTCATCCTGGGCATCGGCCTGTTGCTGGCCTATGCCGGTTCCATGAACTACGGCGAAGTGTTCGCCAAGCGCGGCGAGCTGGCCCAGCTGACGCTGCCGGGAACCGACTGGATGCTGCTGACCGTGGCATGTATCTGCCTGTTTGTCGGCGCGATGGGTAAATCTGCCCAGTTCCCGCTGCACGTCTGGCTGCCTGATTCGATGGAAGGCCCGACCCCGATTTCCGCACTGATCCACGCGGCGACGATGGTGACCGCCGGCATCTTCATGGTGACCCGCATGTCGCCGCTGTTCGAATTGTCCGACACCGCCTTGTCCGTGATCCTCGTGATCGGCGCGATCACCGCGTTGTTCATGGGCTTCCTCGGCACCATGCAGACCGACATCAAGCGCGTGGTGGCATATTCGACACTGTCGCAGCTCGGTTACATGACGGTCGCGCTGGGCGCCTCGGCCTATTCGGTCGCCGTGTTCCATCTGATGACCCACGCGTTCTTCAAGGCGTTGCTGTTCCTCGGTGCGGGTTCCGTGATCATCGGCATGCACCATGACCAGGACATGCGCAACATGGGCGGCCTGCGCAAGTACATGCCGATCACCTGGATCACATCGCTGCTGGGTTCGCTGGCGCTGATCGGTACACCGTTCTTCTCCGGTTTCTATTCGAAGGACAGCATCATCGAAGCAGCCGCCGAATCGCATCTGGCGGGTTCCGGTTTTGCCTACTTCGCCGTGCTGGCCAGCGTGTTCGTGACCGCGTTCTATTCGTTCCGCATGTACTTCATGGTGTTTCATGGCGAAGAGCGTTTCGGCAAGGCCGATGCACATGGCCACGATGACCATCACGCTCCTGCAGCTGCAGCTGTTGCACACGGTGCGCATGACGACCATGCTCATGGTGCACACGATGCCCACGACGATCACGAGCATCACGGCCTGGCCCCGGGGCAGAAACCGCACGAATCGCCGCTGGTGGTGACGCTGCCGCTGATCTTGCTGGCGATTCCGTCGGTCATCATCGGTTTCTTCGCGATCTCGCCCCTGGTCTTCGGCGATTTCTTCAAGAACGTGATCTTTGTCGGTGAAAACCACAAGGCGCTCGAAGAGCTGGCGCATGAGTTCCATGGTCCGATCGCGATGGCGGTGCATTCGCTGACGTCGGCGCCGCTGTGGCTGGCGATTGCCGGGGTGGCGACTGCGTACTACTTCTACATGGTCAATCCGCGCGTCCCGGCCTGGTTCAAGGACAAGTTCAGCGCGATCTACACCTTGCTCGACAACAAGTACTACATGGACAAGTTCAATGATGTCGTGTTTGCCGGCGGTGCGCGCATGCTGGGCACCGGCCTGTGGACAGTGGGCGACAAGGGCCTGATCGACGGCCTGGTCGTCAACGGCAGCGCCAAGGTCGTCAACTGGTTCTCGAAAGTCACGCGCCTGTGGCAATCCGGTTACATCTACCATTACGCGTTCGTGATGATTATCGGGGTGCTGGGTTTCCTGGTTTGGTTCATGCCGTTTCCGTTTGGCAAATAAGCTGTAAGAAGATAACAACCATGATGCAGTCAACTTTTCCTCTCCTTAGCCTTGCGATCTGGTGTCCGGTCGCGTTTGGCATACTCGTCCTGGCCGTGGGTCGCGACGACAATCCATCCGTCGCGCGCTGGCTGGCGCTGCTCGGCGCCGTCGTCAGCCTGCTGGTAACCATCCCGCTGGTGCTGCATTTCGATGCCGCCGCGCACGGTTACCAGTTTGTCGAAAAGACGCCCTGGATCGATCGTTTCAACATCAGCTATTTCCTCGGCATTGACGGCCTGTCGCTGTGGTTCATCCCGCTGACGGCCTTCATCACCGTGATCGTGGTGCTGGCCGGCTGGGAAGTCATCCAGAAGCGCGTCGGCCAATACATGGGCGCGTTCCTGATCCTGTCGGGCCTGATGATCGGCGTGTTCTCCGCACTCGACGGCATGCTGTTCTACGTGTTCTTCGAAGCGACCCTGATCCCGATGTTCATCATCGTGGGTGTGTGGGGCGGCGCCAACCGCGTGTACGCAGCGTTCAAGTTCTTCCTGTACACCTTGCTCGGCTCGCTGCTGATGCTGATCGCGCTGATCTACCTGTACATCGTGTCCGGCGGCAGCTTCGAAATCCCGACATGGCATCAGCTGCCGCTGTCGATGATCGAGCAAAAACTGCTGTTCTTCGCATTCCTGATGGCGTTCGCGGTCAAGGTGCCGATGTGGCCGGTGCATACCTGGTTGCCTGACGCCCACGTGGAAGCGCCTACCGGCGGCTCCATCGTGCTGGCTGCGATCATGCTCAAGCTCGGTGCTTACGGTTTCCTGCGTTTCTCGCTGCCGATCGCTCCTGACGCCAGCCACGCGCTGTCCGGTTTCATGATCACGCTGTCGCTGGTGGCCGTGATCTACATTGGCCTGGTCGCACTGGTGCAGCAGGACATGAAGAAACTGGTGGCGTACTCGTCGATCGCCCACATGGGCTTCGTCACGCTGGGCTTCTTCATGTTCAACGACATGGCGGTGCAGGGCGGTATCGCACAGATGATTTCCCACGGCTTCGTGTCGGGCGCGATGTTCATGTGTATCGGCGTGCTGTACGACCGCATGCATACCCGTGAAATCGCCCAGTACGGCGGTGTGGTCAACAAGATGCCGCGCTTCGCCGCTTTCTTCATCCTGTTCTCGCTGGCCAACTGCGGTCTGCCTGCGACCTCCGGTTTCGTCGGTGAATTCATGGTGATCCTGGGCGCGGTCAAGTTCAACTTCTGGATCGGCCTGCTGTCGGCAACTGCCTTGATCCTGGGGGCGGCTTACTCGCTGTGGCTGACCAAGCGCGTGATCTTCGGCGCGGTGACCAATCACCACGTGGAAGAACTGACCGACGTCAACAAGCGCGAATTCTTCATCCTCGGCCTGCTGGCGATCGCGGTGCTGGTGATGGGTCTGTACCCGGCGCCCGTGACGGACACGATGCAGACTTCGGTCAGCGATCTGTTGAAACACGTGTCGGTCTCCAAGATCGGCAATTGATCAGTAACTAAAGTAACAAGGCATCGGTGCTGCTGCAGTGTGCAGCGCCGACGCCGGCAAGCAATTCGATACGACGTTTCGAAACAGGCAGGGCAGGCGAAGTGCGGGCCCGGCTGAAAACGGCGGCAACGGTAAGCGGACAAAATACGCGGACGAAACTAAGCGGTAACTAAATGAACAACATGAATCTGATCCCTGTCTATCCGGAAATATTTCTGCTGATTGCGACCTCCGTAATCCTGCTGATCGATATGTTTTTGCCGGATGCAAAGCGCGTCATTACTTACGTGCTGTCCTTGCTGGCGCTGGTAGTCTGCGCAGTGCTGACCTTCACCAACTATGCAAGCGGCGAAACGGTCTACACCTTCAGCAACATGTTCGTCTCGGATCCGCTCTCGAGCCTGCTGAAACTGTTCTCCTACCTGGCTATCGGCCTGACGCTGATTTACGGTCGTCAATACAACTCCGATCGCGGCATCGTCGGCGGCGGCCACCTCGGCGGCGAGTTCTACGCGCTGGCGCTGTTTGCGCTGCTGGGCCAGATGGTCATGATCTCGGGCAACAGCTTCCTGTCCATCTACCTCGGCCTGGAACTGATGTCGCTGTCGCTGTACGCGCTGGTGGCCCTGCGCCGTGACCACGCTGCTTCCACCGAAGCCGGCATGAAGTACTTCATCCTCGGTGCGCTGGCTTCCGGCTTCCTGCTGTACGGCATCTCGATGCTCTACGGCGCCACCGGATCGCTGGAACTGAACGACGTCTTCCGCGCCATTGTCTCGGGCACCGTCGACCGCAACGTGCTGGTATTCGGCATCGTGTTCGTGGTGGCAGGCCTGGCGTTCAAGCTGGGAGCCGTGCCGTTCCACATGTGGGTGCCTGACGTCTACCATGGCGCACCGACGCCGATGACGCTGCTGATCGGCGGCGCGCCGAAGCTGGCTGCGTTCGCCATGGTGTTCCGCATTCTGGTCGAAGGCCTGTTGCCGCTGGCGATCGACTGGCAACAAATGCTGATGGTGCTGGCCGTATTGTCGATCATCGTCGGTAACGTGACGGCGATTGCGCAGACCAACATCAAGCGCATGCTGGCGTACTCGACCATTTCGCACATGGGCTTCATGTTGCTGGGCATGATGTCGGGCGTAGTCGACGGCAACCTGTTCCAGGCCGTCAACGCCTACAGCTCGTCGCTGTTCTATGCGATTACTTATGTGCTGACCACGCTGGGCACCTTCGGCGTGATCCTGCTGATGGCGCGCTCCGGTTTCGAAGCCGACACGCTCGACGATTTCAAGGGGCTGAATCAACGCAGCCCATGGTTCGCCGGCATCATGCTGGTGCTGATGTTCTCGCTGGCGGGTATTCCGCCGATGGTCGGCTTCTACGCCAAGCTGTCGGTGCTGCAAGCGGTGCTGGGTACCGGCCAGATCTGGTTGGCGGTATTGGCAGTGGTGTTCTCGCTGGTTGGCGCGTTCTACTACCTGCGCGTGATCAAGAACATGTACTTCGATGATCCTGCCGACAGCGGCAAGATCACCGCCAGCTTCGACGTGCGCATTGCATTGAGCCTGAACGGTATCGCAGCGCTGGGCCTCGGTCTGTGGCCCGGCCACCTGATGGATGCCTGCACCAACGCCATCGTCACCACGCTGGCGACATTCCTCAGCAAAGTCATCGCAACATAAAGCGAAGCCGCCGGTGAACGTTTCCCTACTGAGCTGGTGTGTCATCGTGTTGGCGGTCCTGGCCGCCAACCTGCCTTTCTTCAATCAGCAGTTGTTCGCGCTGATCCCCCTGAGCAAGTCGCCCGATTACCGCAAGCCGGTATGGGTGCGCTTGCTTGAGTTGGTGGTACTGTATTTCGTCGTGGGCGCGCTTGCGCATTTCTTCGAAGCCAATATCGGCAACGCCTTTACCCAGCGTTGGGAATTTTATGCCGTCACCGGCTGTCTGTTCCTGGTGTTGGCGTATCCGGGCTACGTCGTGCGCTATCTGCGCAAGAGCCACGCCTGAGCTGCGCGATCCTGTGGTCCGACATGCCTGCATGTCGCGGCCACAAGCTTTTCTTCCTCCTCCACGTTTATTGATTGCCTGATCTCCCATGGACGCACATCCGGACGCACATCTCAAAGAAAGCAAGGTAGACGGCAAGCTGGTCTACGAAGGACACTTCCTCAAGGTTCAGCGCGATACGATTCGCCTGCCGGACGGCAAGCAGTCGGTACGTGAACACATTCGTCATCCCGGCGCCGTGGTGATCCTGCCCTTGTTCGACGACGGCTCGGTGCTGCTGGAGCGTCAGTTCCGCTATCCGCTCGACCAGGTCTTCATCGAAAGATCGATGCCGGCGAAGATCACCTGGAGTGCGCCAAGCGCGAGCTGCGGGAAGAAACCGGCTACACCGCGACCGACTGGCAATTCGTTTGCACCATTCATAACGCGATTGCCTATTCGGACGAGCACTTGGACATCTATCTGGCGCGCGGCTTGACGGCAGGTGAGCGCAAGCTCGACGACGGCGAATTCCTCGACATCTACAAGGCGCCGCTGTCGGAGTTGCTGGAGCAAGTCCGACTGGGCAAGGTAACCGACGTCAAGACGGTCATCGGCGCCTTCTGGCTGGAAAAAATCATCAACGGACAATGGACCTTGCCGAGCGCCTGATCTTTTGTTCGCGCATGTCGCAAAAGCAAAAGGCTTCGATATCGATCGAAGCCTTTTTTGTATTTGGGATGCAGCGGGACTTAGCGTGACGGCAGCGCTTTCAGAAAGTCGCCGACTTGCCGTGCATAGAATTTTGAAAAACTGGTCGTTCCATGCCCCCGCGTTTCCGCACTCGCCGGAATCAGATACAGCTCCGCGTTCTTCAGTTGCTTCAGCGCCGCCGTCATCGTGCCGGTTTCGGGCGGATTGCGCTCGTCGTCAGCTGCATTGATCGCCAGCAGGGGCGCTTGGATGCGCGTCAAATTCGGCATGGCATTGAAGTCAGCCGACGATCCCCATTGATAGATGAAATCGTTGGCATCCGCCGTCACGGGGGCAGCGAGCCGGTCATCCACGATCTTGTCGGCCTGCGCGCGCGTCGGCGCCAGCGCCTGATAGGCAAGGGTGCCGCCGGCAGTGGCGATGCCGAACATGGTGTTGGCCAGGCGTAGCGACGGCGGCTGCGTAGTGTAGTTGCCGCCGTTCCAGGCCGGATCCTGTTTGATCGATTCGACCAGCATGCGCCGCATCATCCAGTTGCGGCTCGCCATCTCGATCGGTTGCGATGCCATCGGCACCAGCCCATCCATCATCGCCGGATAGGTTTCTCCCCACATCCAGGTCTGCATGCCGCCCATGGAATTGCCCATCACCAGGCGCAGATGCTTGACGCCGAGGCCCTCGGTCACCAGCCGGTATTGCGCCAGCACCATGTCGGCATAATTGTATTGCGGGAATTTCGTGCGGAGTCCGTCTGACGGCTTGGCCGATTTTCCGACGCCGATCGCGTCCGGCATGATCACGTAGTACTTGCTCGCATCGAGCGGCTGTCCCGGACCCAGCATCTCGCCGGCAAAATCCCTGGCGACCATGTCGGCTCCGCTGCGGTAAGTGCCGTGCAACAGCAGCACCGCCGGATGGGCCGGATCGCCGACGGTGATGTAGTGCAGTTTGAAATTGTTCAGCGTCTCGCCGGTATGAAAAGTGAAGGAGGGTGCAATCCAGTCGGCTTCGCGTTGTTGCGGATAGCCGGCGGCGTGCGCCGCGGCGGGCAGCAGGGAAGATGAAAGCAGCAGGGGAGCGATGATGCCCAGGGCAAGTCTCCGAATCATTTTTATAGTCCTCGTAAGCGAAGGTGGTCTTATGGGAACGGTCATACTAAATGAAATCCGGCTGCCTCGCTGTGGCGGTCACGCTAAAACAAAAACGGCGCTTCGTTTGATCGAAGCGCCGTTTTTATTTGCGGTAAAAAAGCCGATTACATGTTCGAATAATTCGGCACCGGCTGTCTGTTCCTGGTGTTGGCGTA
>NZ_AJHH01000052.1 GCF_000256565.1 Herbaspirillum lusitanum P6-12
CAGGCGCGCGCCGTCGGAAGTCAGGATGCGGAAGGTGACCTTGTCCCAGTCGGCCTTGCCGCCCCAGTAATTGTCGTTGCGGACCAGCTCGATGCTGTCGCCGCGCTTGAAGTTGCCGAACTTGAACGGACCGGTGCCGATCAGCGCCTTGCCGCTGTTGAAATCTTCGGTGGTGGCGTTTTGCGCCGCCTTCCTGGAGACGATGAAGATGGTGCTGACGTCCAGCGCGAGGGGACCGTAAGGCGTCGCGGTCTTCAGGCGCACGGTGTAGGGATCGACGATTTCCTTGCCGATGATCTGCTTGGTGTAGCTGGTGAACGGGCCGGGGCTGTTGGTCAGCGTAGCGGGGCGGTCGAGCGAGAACACCACGTCCTCGGCGGTGAAATCGGAACCGTCATGGAACTTGACGCCGCGGCGCAGCTTGAACTCCCAGGTGGTCGGATCGATCGCTTTCCACGAGACCGCCAGGCCAGGGATCAGCTTGCCGGTCGCGTCGACGTTGACCAGCGCGTCGAACAGGTGCGACGACAGCGAAATGTTCGGGGCGATGTTGTTGAAATGCGGGTCCAGCGTGGATACGTCGGCGAACAGGCCGAGCTTGAGTTCGGCGGCCAGCGACGATTGCGCGGTCAGCGGCAGCACGGCGGCGGCGGCCAGGCCGGTGAACGCCAGGCTAAGCAATTTTTTCTTGAAGGACAGTGCCATCACGACTCCCATGAATGAATGATTTGAAGCAGGCTTATTTTATGAGGACTTGTTGATGCAGGTGCAACAAAGTTCCTATTTGCTTATGCGGAAAACGTGCGCAACGACACAAGAACAGCATGAAAACACACGAAAGCGTCAATGTACATGCATTGGGAATTTTCTGCCGCCGGGATGAATGCGGCAGGGGTTCAGGCGGGATGGCGCCGCTGCAATATCTCCACGAATTGCTCGTGCGGGACGGGGCGGCTGAAGAAGTAGCCCTGGTATTCATCGGAGCCGAATACTTGCAAGGCTTGCAACTGCACTTCGGTTTCCACGCCTTCGGTGACGACCTTGAGATTGAGGGCGTGCGCCATCGCAATGATGGCCTGGACGATGGCGCTGCCGTTGGCGTCGTGCGGGATGTCGGTGATGAAGGAACGATCGATCTTGACGTTGTCGACCGGGAAACGCTTGAGGTAAGCCAGCGATGAATAGCCGGTGCCGAAGTCGTCGATCGAGATCGTGAAGCCGAGCGCGCGGATGCCGTCCATGATGGCGATGGCTTGTTCACGGTTGTGCATCACCATGCTTTCGGTGATCTCGAATTCCAGGCTGGCCGAGGATACGCCGCGGGCCTGCACCACGCGCTGGATGTCGGCCAGCAGGTTGTCGTCGTTGAACTGGCTGCCGGCCAGGTTGATGGCGATACGGCCGAACGGCAGGTTCAGCTGGGTGAGCTTGACGATGTCGGCGCAGGCGCTGTCGAGCACCAGCAGGCCGATCTGGTCGATCAGGCCGGCCTCTTCGGCCAGGCCGATGAATTCGGCAGGCGCCAGCAGACCGCGCACCGGATGCTGCCAGCGCACCAGCGCTTCGGCACCGACGATGCGCGCGCTGGCGAGCTCGACCTTGGGCTGGTAATGCACCACGAATTCACGGCGTTCAATCGCACGGCGCAGTTCGGTTTCGAGCGCGATGCGTTCGACGGTATGGGTGTTGACTTCGTCGGAGTAGAAGCGGTAATCGTCCTTGCCGTTGTGCTTGGCGCGGTACATGGCGATGTCGGCGTTCTTGATCAGCGTCTGCGCATTGGCGCCGTCGGTCGGATAAGTGGCGATGCCGATGCTGGCGCTGAGCTGACATTCGTGGCCGCTGATGTCGAACGGCTTGCGCGCGACCGACAACAGTTTCTGGGCGATTTCGCCGAGTTGCAGCGGGTCGTCGTAATCGTCGACGAGGACGATGAATTCATCGCCGCCGACGCGCGCCAGGATATCCAGCTCGCGCAGGCAGTGGCGGAAGCGCAGCGCGATTTCGCTGAGCAGTGCTTCGCCGGTTTCATGGCCGAAGGTGTCGTTGATGTTCTTGAAGCGATCCAGGTCCATCAGGAACACCGCGACCTGGCCGCCGCGGTGTTCGGCATGGGCGATGGCGTTGCTGATGTGCTGGGTACACAGGAAGCGATTCGGCAGGCCGGTCAGTTCGTCGTAGTGGGCCAGGTGGCGGATGCGCTCTTCGGCCTTGCGGCTTTCGATGGCGACGCTGGCGAGATCGGCCGCGACGCCGGTCAGGTGCAGGTATTCGCTGCTGGGAATGCCGTGCTCCTTGAGTAGCGCCGAGAATACGCCGAGCACCTGGCCTTCCTTGCCGATGATCGGCCAGGAACCGCAGGACGGGAATTCTTCCAGATGGATGAACTGGCGTGCGTTGTTCATCACCGGATCGGTGTGGATATCGCCGACGACGTAGGGCGTGCGCGTGAGGACAGCCTCGCTGCTGGCGCCGTTGCCGTGCGCGATCGGCATGCTCATGTAGCCATGGCGCATGCGGTCCGACAGGCGCGCCGAGATGATCGCCGAGAAATGCGTGTTGTCGTCGTTGAGCATCAGGATGGAACAGATGCTTTGCGGAATCTGCGAATCGGCGAACAGCACGATTTCTTTCAGGATGTCTTCGAGGTCGGCGTCGGTCATCACCAGATGCAGGATGCGGTTCTGGGTCGCTTGCAACAGTTCGGCGCGCTTGCGGGCGCTGATGTCGCGCAGGATCGCGAAAATCGCAAAGCCCTTGTCCAGTTCGGTGCGATTGATGGTGACGTCGGTGTAGATGATCTTGTGGCGGCGAATGGTGACCCATTCGAACTGTTGCGGTTCGCCGGCGATGGCTTTTTCGATCAGCTCGGCGATGTCGGGCTGCTGCAACTGCAGGGCGCTCTGGCGCGAGAACAGGCCGACCTTCTTGCCGATGATGCGCTGCTTGTCGGCAACGCCGAAGAACTTCACGGCGGCCGCATTACAGTCGATGTAGAGCATGTCCGGGCTGAGCAGGACGATGGGATCGTTGCCTTCTTCATACAGCTTGCGATAGCGGTGCTCGCTCTCGGTCAGGACGTCGTCGCGCTTCTGCTTGTAGTTGTAATAGATCAGGAAGGCGATCAGCGCCAGTACGATAAAGCCGCTGATGCCGATCGACAGCAGGATGCGGTTGAGGGTGCGGCTCTTCCATGGCGAGAGCACGTCATCCATGCGACGTGCGTAGACGGCGACCATGCCCGCGCCGGGGATTTTCTTGTAAGTGAACAGCAGGTATTCGCCGGTCAGCGCCGAGTATTCCTCGAAGGCGCCTTCGGGCGGGCCGTTGCGGATATAGACCATGCTCTTGGCGTCGCGCAGGCTTTTATCCAGCCAGGCTGCCTCGAACGGCGAACGGATCATCAGCGAACCGTCGTCCTTGCGCAGCGAGACGATGGCCTGGTAATTGGTGATGCGTTTGTAGAAGTCGAAGAAATAGGCCACGCGCAGCTCGGCCACGATCATGCCTACGTGTTGCCCGCGCATGTACAGGTTGCGCGCAACGGGCAGCACCAGTTCCTGGTTGTAGCGGCTCCTGGCGAGCATGCCGACGAAGTAGTGCGGCAGGGCAGGATTGGCGTCGACCTCGCGCAATTGCAGGTCGTTGAGTTCGATCTCGGTGGCGCCGACGCGCATGGAGCTGGCGCGGCTGACGCCGGTCAGGTCGACGAAGCGCAGCGACTGCACCGGCGCCAGCGCCTGCTTTTCATCGGCCAGCAACTGATAGAGGCCGACGTCGTCGTCGAGGATGTGCTGGTCGGCGGTCTGGATGGCCAGCGCGGTCGACGCCAGCATGTGGTCGATATCGATGAGGATACGTTCCGCGTGTTCTTCGACGCTGCGTACGGCCACCATGGAGCTGCTTTTTTCGGAGGCGATCGTGAGTTGCCGGTCCTGCTCGACTTCCCACCAAGTCTGAGCGCTGATGACGGCGATGACGAATACCACAAAAAAAAGCAAGGTCCGTAAAGTACTGGTTGCCCTTCCTAGCGACTTTATCCCTTTTCCCATTTGGCCAGTATTGAGTGATGTTGCTTTAATCAAAACAAAACCGGTGTCCCCCGGTAATTGTTCTTGTCCGCTAGGAATATTACTTGCCAAGATCGATCCTGTTCTATTTCTTCTGTGAATCGTCTTGTTTATGGATTAACCATACCGCAAGCAAAATGCTTTGTCATCCGTCGCTGATTTGTCAGTCAGATGCAGACAGGTCGTTTACGGACAAAGTTCTGCTTCCTTGAGCGATGGACAATTATTTCCTTGCAAACCAATTCCGTCCGGCAATGCGATAATACGGACCTTCGGCGGAAGGCGTCCCAGTTGCCTGTTTTTTGTGCAGAGGGGGTGGCCTGGAATGCGATCCGTTCGCAATACGCCGCACAGGCGTCTCCGATACGCCAGTGCATGCCGATGAATTCTATAAGTACGCCGACATTTTCCATCAACAGATCAAAGGGACATTCATGAAGACCAAAGCAGCAGTCGCCTGGCAAGCCGGCAAACCATTGACCATTGAGGAAGTCGAGCTGGGCGGCCCGAAGGCCGGCGAAGTACTGGTCGAGATCAAGGCCACGGGCATTTGCCATACCGATTACTACACGCTCTCGGGCGCTGATCCCGAAGGTATTTTCCCTGCCATCCTCGGCCATGAAGGGGCGGGTGTGGTGGTCGATGTCGGTCCGGGCGTCAAGAGCCTGAAGAAGGACGACCACGTCATCCCGCTGTACACGCCGGAATGCCGCGAGTGCAAGTTCTGCCTCTCGCAAAAAACCAACCTGTGCCAGGCGATCCGCTCGACCCAGGGCCGCGGCCTGATGCCGGACGCGACCAGCCGCTTTTCGCTGGACGGCAAGCCGCTGTTCCACTACATGGGCACGTCGACGTTTTCCAACTACATCGTGGTGCCGGAAATCGCCCTGGCCAAGATCCGTGAAGATGCGCCGTTCGACAAGGTCTGCTACATCGGCTGCGGCGTCACCACCGGCGTCGGCGCGGTGCTGTTCACCGCCAAGGTGGAGGCGGGCGCCAACGTGGTCGTATTCGGCCTCGGCGGCATCGGCCTGAACGTGATCCAGGCGGCCAGGATGGTGGGCGCCAACAAGATCATCGGCGTCGACCTGAATCCGGGCCGTGAAGCCATGGCGCGCAAATTCGGCATGACCGACTTCATCAACCCCAAGGATGTTTCCAACGTGGTCGACGCCATCATCGGCCTGACCGACGGCGGCGCCGATTACAGTTTCGAGTGCATCGGCAACACCACCACCATGCGCCAGTCGCTGGAGTGCTGTCACAAGGGCTGGGGCCAGTCGATCATCATCGGCGTGGCCGCAGCCGGCCAGGAAATCAGCACGCGTCCGTTCCAGCTGGTCACCGGCCGGGTCTGGAAGGGCTCGGCCTTCGGCGGCGCACGCGGCCGCACCGACGTGCCCAAGATCGTCGACTGGTACATGGAGGGCAAGCTCAACATCGACGACCTGATCACGCACAAGCTGCCGCTGGAACGCATCAACGAAGGCTTCGACCTGATGAAGAGCGGCGAATCCATTCGCTCCGTCGTCGAGTTCTGACATGGCGCCGGAATCGGAATCGGAATTGCTGAGCGAGCACGCCTGTTTCGGCGGCGTGCAGGGTTTCTACAAACACGACTCGCAAGAGATCGGCCTGTCGATGCGCTTTTCCGTGTTCACGCCGCCGCAGGCGAAGCAGGGACCGGTGCCGGTGCTGTTCTACCTGGCCGGCCTGACCTGCACGGAAGAAACCTTCATGATCAAGGGCGGCGCCCAGCGCGTCGCCGCCGAACTCGGCATCATGCTGGTGGCGCCGGACACCAGTCCGCGCGGGGCGAATATCGCTGGTGAAAGCGACTCCTGGGACTTCGGCGTCGGCGCCGGCTTTTATCTCGACGCCACGCAGGCGCCGTGGAGCAAGCACTACCGCATGGAGTCATACGTGGTGCAGGAGCTGCGTTCGCTGGTCGTGAAAGAGTTTGCGGCGGATGCTGCACGCGCCGGCGTGTTCGGCCACTCAATGGGCGGTCACGGCGCACTGACGCTGGCGTTGCGCCATCCGGACGTCTACCGCTCGGTGTCGGCGTTCGCACCGATCGCGGCGCCGTCGCAATGTCCCTGGGGCGAGAAGGCGTTCGGCAATTATCTTGGAAGCGACCGCTCGGCCTGGTTGGAGCATGACGCCAGCGCGCTCATGCGCAAGGCTGTGACGCCGTTCCCGCAAGGCATCCTGGTTGATCAGGGGCTGGCCGACAAATTCCTCGCGGAGCAATTGTTGCCGCAGGAATTCGAAGCCGCCTGCGCAGCCGTTGACCTTGCGCCGGCATGACGGCTACGACCATGGTTATTACTTCATCTCGAGCTTCATGGAAGATCACCTGCGGTTTCATCACCGTATTTTGTCTTCCTGATCTGTTTGCGGCAGCAATAAAAAAGCGCTCGTTCCGTGAAGGAACGAGCGCTTTTTCTTTGCGCGAACGATGGCGACGGATCAGTGCGCCGCCGCCGCCGCTTCGGCTCCCGCATTGCCCTTGGCCGGCTTGATGATCCAGATCACCGGAATGATCACGAGGAAAATCACGCCCGACAGCCAGAAGATGTCGTTGATGCCGATCATCGCCGCCTGCGCGTTCAGGTTGCGCTCGATCAGGCCGGTGGCCTGCTCGGTGCTCATGCCGAAATTGCCGGTGAGATTGCTGAACATTTGTTGCAAGGCCGTGCTGTAGGGCGTGGCATGTTCCGTCAACTGGGCATGATGGACGATGGTGCGATTGTTCCATGCCGTCGTTGCCACCGAAGTGCCGATCGCACCACAGAATACGCGCACGAAACTCGACAGGCCGGCGGCGGCGGGGATGCGTTCCGGCGGCAGGCCGGACAGCAGCAGCACCGTCAGCGGCACGAAGAACATCGCAGTCGGAATCCCTTGCAGCAGCGTCGGCAAGATGACCGTCCACTGGTCGACTTCGAGGTTGTAGCGCGAACGCATGAAGAACACGCAGGCAAAGCCGACGAAGGACGCCGTGGCCACCTTGCGTGCATCCATGCGCGGCAGGAACTTGCCGATCAGCGGCATCAGGATCACCGCGAAAATCCCGATCGGCGCGGTCGACAGGCCCGAGTCGATGGAGCGATAGCCGAGGTATTGCTGCAGCCATTGCGGCAGCAATACCAGATTGCCGAAGAACACGCCGTAGCCGATCGAGATCGCCACCGTGCCGCCGAAGAAGTTGCGCCTGCCGAACAGGCGCAAGTCCACCACCGGATGGTCGTTGTTCAACTCCCAGATCACGAAGTAGGCGAAGGCCACCGCCGCAATGATGCCCAGCGTCACGATGGTCGGCGAGGCAAACCAGTCCAGGTCCTTGCCCTTGTCGAGCATGATCTGGAACGCCGCCACCCAGGTGATCAGCAACAGCAGGCCAATGGTATCGATCGGCAGTTTATGCGTGGGGCTTTCGCGATCCTTGTAGATCGCCATCGTCATGCCGGCGGCCAGCAAGCCGACCGGGATGTTGATGTAGAAGATCCAGGGCCAGGTATAGGCGTCGGTGATCCAGCCGCCCAGCGCCGGCCCGGCCACCGGTGCGACCACGGCGGTCATGCCCCATAGCGCCAGCGCAAACGAGGCTTTGGACTTGGGGTAGGCCCCCAGCAGCAGCGATTGCGA
Organism: Herbaspirillum lusitanum P6-12; assembly: GCF_000256565.1. Taxonomy (GTDB): domain Bacteria; phylum Pseudomonadota; class Gammaproteobacteria; order Burkholderiales; family Burkholderiaceae_D; genus Herbaspirillum; species Herbaspirillum lusitanum. The sequence continues at coordinate 7,722 of NZ_AJHH01000052.1, forward strand.
CAACGGCACCATCGGTCCGGCCACCAGGCCTTGCAGGACGCGTGCGCCCAGCAGGATGGGCAGTGTCGGCGCCAGGCCGCACAGCCACGATGCCAGCACGAACAGCAGCACCGAGGAAACGAACAGGCGCACCGCGCCGATGCGCTGCGTCAGCCAGCCGGTCAGCGGAATCGAGATTGCATTAGCCGCTGCAAAAGAGGTAATGACCCAGGTGCCTTCATCGATCGAGACGCCGAGGTTGCCCGAGATGGTCGGGATCGCCACGTTCGCAATCGACGAGTCGAGTACGTTCATGAACACCGCCAGCGACACGCACAAGGTGCCCAGCACCAGCTTGCCGCCGGTCAGCGGCGGTGGAGGTGTATAGGTTTGAGGACTGCTCGCCATGGAGGATGCGTCCGATCAGGTGTGAGGAACGACGATGGCGGCCTTCTTCTTCGACGTCGCCTGGGTGGGCAAGCCACTGGCGTTGTCGCTGATGATGCGCTCGACGATCTCGTCGGCTTGCTTGCCGAGGTCGCTGTAGACATCGGTCTGGAAGTTGGTGGGGACGGCTTCCAGGGTCTTGCCGTCGCCGTGGATGTCCACCGTGGCAGTCGTCGACAGGCCCACGCGCAGCGGATGCGCCTGGACTTCCTGCGGGTCGAGCGCGATGCGCACCGGCACGCGCTGGACCACCTTGATCCAGTTGCCGGTGGCGTTCTGCGCCGGCAGCAGCGAGAAAGCGCCGCCGGTGCCGGCCGAGAAGCCGACCACGGTGCCCTTGTACTTGACGCTGGAACCGTAGACGTCGGCGATTACTTCAACCGGCTGGCCGATGCGGATGTGCTTCAATTGGCCTTCCTTGAAGTTGGCGTCGATCCAGATCTGTTCCAGCGGCACGATGGCCATCAGGGGATTGCCCGGGGCGATGCGCTGACCCAGTTGCACGGAGCGTTTGGAGACGAAGCCGGAGACCGGCGCCACGATGTTCACACGGGCGTAGTTCAGGTAAGCATTGCGCACCTGGGTGGCCGCCTGCAGCACGTTCGGATGTTCGGTCACGCTGGTGTGATCGGTCAGGGCGCGGTTGGCGGCCAGGCTGGCGCGGGCTTGTTCCAGCGATGCGTTGGCGTTCTTGACGGCGTCCTGCGCATGCGCCAGATCTTCTTGCGAGACGGCGCCCGAAGCGATGCCGGCCTGGCGGCGCTGCAGATCGTCGCGGGTTCGCGCCAGGTTGGTTTCAGCTGCGGTCACGTTGGCCGCCAGGGTGTCGTTGTTCAAGAAAGTCTGGCGTGTCTGGCGCACGGCCTGGGCCAATGCCGCTTCGGCTTGCGCCAGGGCGAGCTTGGTGTCGGCGGCGTCGAGCGACACCAGTTGCTGGCCGGCCTTGACGACTTGCGTATCGTCGGCCTTGATCGCCGTGACGGTGCCGCCGACCTGCGCCGAAATCTGCACGACGTTGCCGCCGACATAGGCGTCGTCGGTTTCTTCGAAGAAGCGGGCGTGCAGGAACCAGTACAGGAACAGGCCGATGGCGACGATGATCAGGACCAGCGTCAACAGCAGCAACTGGCGCTTGCGCTTGCCATTGCCGTTACCGTTGGGAGTGTTGGCAGCGTTGGCGGCGTTGCCGTTTTGTGGAAGGGCTTCACTCATGAATTACTCCGTGTATTTCTTTGTTTTTTCTGGGAGGCGCAGCCGCTCATGGGCGGTTGCGTCGCGCTTGGATCAAAATTATCGGGCCTTGGTTGCAGCCGGGCTTGAGGGAGCGGCAGTTGTGACAATCGCCAGTCCCGCCTGCTGCGCATCGAAGCCGCCGCCAAGGGCCTTGAACAGGCCGATCTGCTGGTTGCGCTTGCTGGCTTCCAGGTTGATCAGCGCCTGTTGCTGGCCGAGCAGGGCAGTTTCGGCGTTGAGGACTACCAGTTGCGAGGTCAGTCCGATGCGATAGCGTTCGCGCGCCAGATCGTAGGCGCGTTGTGACGACGCCAGCGCTTCGCGGCGGATCGGCAACTGGCGGTCGATCGAGCGGATGCCGGTGATCTGTCTGGCGACGTCGCCGTAGGCTTCATTGAGCGTCTGGTTATACGACGCCACCGCCATGTCGTACGATGCATACGATCCCTTCAGGTTGGCGCGCAGGGCGCCGCCTTCGAAGATCGGCAGGCTGATCGCAGGACCGAACGCAATGCTCTTGCTGGAGGCCGTGAACGGATTGGAATTGAGCAGCGAGTCGAAGCCGATCATCGCCGACAGATTGATGTCGGGATAGAAGCGCGCCTTGGCGACGTCGATGTCCCTGGTCGCGGCTTCCACCTGCCAGCGCGCCGCGACGATGTCGGGGCGCCGACCCAGCAGGTTCAGCGGCAATTGCGCCGGCAGTTCCGGCGTGATCAGCGTGGCCATGCGCGGCGCGGCGATTTGCAGGCCGCGATCCGGACCTTTGCCGATCAGCACGCCGAGCTGCTGGCGCGTCAACGTGATCTGGCCTTCGCTTTGCACCAGCTGGGCGCGTGCTTCGGCGCTGCTGCCTTGCGACTGGTTGCGTTCGATCTGCGTGTCCAGGCCGGTCTTGACGCGGTCGGCGGTGATCCTTTGCAGCGACTCGCGCTGGTTGACCGTGCGCTGGGCGATATCGTGCAGCGCGTATTCAGTCGCCAGTTGGTTGTAGGTCGAGGCGATCGAGCTGGCCAACACCAGGCGGGTTTCCTGGGCGGCGGCTTCGGCCGCTTTTTGTTGCGACACGGCTTGCGCCAGCGCGGCGTGATTCTTGCCCCAGAGATCCAATTCGTAGCCCAGATTCAGGAAGGCTTTTTTCTCGTTGTACCAGCTGCCGCCGTATGGTGGCGGGTAAATGGTGGTTTCCGGGAACAGGTTGCGCGTGAACGATGCATCGGCGGTCACGGTCGGCAGCAGCGGGGCGCCCTTGCTTT
>NZ_AJHH01000053.1 GCF_000256565.1 Herbaspirillum lusitanum P6-12
TGCGCATCGCCGAACTGGTCGACCCAATTGGCGGCGGGCCATTGGCCTTGGCCAGCCAGGCTGCGCTCGGCGGCGTAATCGCCGGGTTGCGCCATGTGTTTATCGCTGTCAATGCCGCTAAAGCTGGCACAGCCGGACAGGCCGAGCATGCCGATGGTGAGCGCGCATAGGGCGATCACCCGCAAACGCAGTGCGGGCGATGAGGCGGATTTCATGACATTCTCCAAAGTGGATTCTTATTGCTGTATCTGGAAATAAATTGAAAGACAATCTGAAACGGAATTTTTCGACGAGGTTGGTGCCGCCGTTTGAATTTCCTGACTTCCTGGCCGGTGGCGACTCGCTGAGGTCGTTTGCACGCTAGCGAGTAAAAACTCATCTTTTTGTATTATACTCGCATATACGAACATTAGCTCATGTTACAAAACCGGATTGAAAAATGAAACTGCAACCTCGCAAAGAACCCCGCCAAGCACGCTCGAAAGCCATGGTCGACACCATCCTCGACGCCATGGCGAGAGTGCTGGTTGACCGCGGTTACGCCAAGACCAACACCAATCTCGTGGCGGAAGCGGCGGGCATCAGCGTCGGTTCGCTGTATCAGTATTTTCCCAACAAGGACGCACTGATTTTTGCGCTGCGCGAGCGTCACGTTGCCCGCATGCTGCAGTTGTTTGAAGAAGTGGTGGCGAAGATGGATGCCTCCGGCAGTCTTGTACGCGACTTCGAAGCCCTGATTGAAGCGCTGGTCGCGGCGCATCTGGTCGAGCCGGAACTCAATCGCATCCTTGAAGAAGAATTTCCCTCGTTCCACCTGCCGGTGTCGAACCATGTCCGCCAGCGCTTCTTCGAAGCCATTCGCGGCGTCCTGATCAAGCATCGCAAGAGCATCAGCGCGCCGGACGTGGATGTGGCGGCCTTTGTGGTCCAGCGCATGCTCAAGGCGCTGGTCAATGCGGTAGTGCTGATCGCCCCGCCGGGCCTCAATGCTGCCAGCGTGCGCTCCGAAATTGTTCCGGCAGTTGTCGGTTATTTAACAGCGCAAAGATCGAATTAATTGCATAATGGGTCTCGCTCGCCAAAAACGTTTCAGATAACAATTCCGAGGTGAGCAGGCTGGCAGGTTGTCCTGCCGATTTTTCGATCCATTTTCAAATTTCAAATTCCTAGCGATCATGCGTCTATCGTTTGTTCACCGGCATGCCCGTCGCATGCTGGCAGGAAGTGTCGCGTTGTTCGCGTTGCTGGCGGCCGGTGCAGCTTTGAACGCTGCGGCTGCGACCTTGACCGTGCAGGTGCTCGATATCGCCGGCGCGCCCGTGCCCAATGCGGTGGTCTACGCCGAGGCGGTCGGCGGCCAGGCGGTGCCGAAATCGCTCAAGCAGGCCGAAGTCGAGCAAAAGGACGTCAAATTCTTCCCTCTGGTAAGCGTGGTGCAAGTTGGTACGCCTATCCTCTTCCCCAATCACGACAAGGTGCGGCATCACGTGTATTCGTTTTCGCCGGCCAAGACCTTTGAGTTGAAGTTGTATTCCGGCGTCCCGACCAGCCCGATCCTGTTCGACAAGGTCGGCACCGTGGTGCTGGGCTGTAATATTCACGACCAGATGGTCGCCTACGTGCAAGTGGTCAATACGCCGTTCTTCGGCAAGACCGACATGTCCGGTCGGGTCAAGCTGGACGGCCTGGTCAACGGAAAATACGCGCTGAAGGCCTGGTATTTCAAGATGGCGCCCAATGAGGCGGCCATGGAACAGCCGATCACTTACCAGGGCGCTGATCTGCACGCCTCGGTCAAGCTGAACGTCAAGGCCGTTCCGGTGGAATAATCGTCGCCACAAGCCAAGAGAAACGGGGAGCTCACAAGTGCGTTGGCATCGGCTGGAAAACCGCATCGTTGTGCTATTCATCATCCTGATCCTGCTGGTGCAGCTGGCGGGTTTCATTGCCATTCGCAAAGCGATCGATGAAAACGCGCGCGGCCTCCGACTTCGGCTTCCGCCAGGCGATCGGCACCGACGACCGCGAAACCATCACCTCCGTACTGGAAAACCACGGCGCGCGCATCGGCTCGACGCTGTCGATGCTGATCGGCACCGACCAGAGCGTCAAAGCGTCCACCCAGGCTTATCCCAGCACCGACCTGCAACGCAGCGCGCTGGAGCTGGTCAGCAAGGCTGTCGTCACCAACGGCGCTTCCGACACCGTGATCGTCGACGACAACCTGTTCCAGATCGTCGCCGTGCCGGTGCGGGCGCCGGTCATCATCGGCTGGGTCGTGATGGGCTTCCCGGTCGACAAAAAACTCATCTCTGACATGCGCGCCTTGTCGTCGCTGCAGGTCAGCGTGCTGGTGAGCACGCGCGCGGGCCAGTGGCAGCAGGACGTCTCGACGCTGGCCAAGCCGGAATCGGCCATGCTGATGTCGCAATTGCCGCAATCGCCGGCCGCCAATAGTTTCATCCCTCAACTGAGCATCGCCGACAACGACTACAGCGCGCGCGTGCTGGTGCTGGCCAAAGGCCAGGGAAGCCAGAGCGCGGTAGCCGTGCTGCAGCGCTCGATCAGTGAAGCGGTGGCGCCGTATCGCCGTCTGCAACTGATCCTGCTGTCCATCAGCATCATCGGCGTGATCATGGCGATCTTCGCCAGTGCCTTCGTGGCGCGCCGCATCACCAGTCCGTTGCGCGCATTGGCCGACATCGCCAAGCGGCTCGGCACCGGCGACTACCGCGCCCGCATCGACATCAAGGGCGGCGACGAAATCGGCAAGCTGGCCGACGCCTTCGAAAGCATGCGTTCCGGCATCGCCAACCGCGAACTGGAAATCCGCCGGCTGGCGTACTGGGATCCGCTGACCGATTTGCCCAATCGCGTGCAGTTCGCCACCTTGCTCAACACCGCCATTGAGCGCGCCAGGACCACCGGCGGCCAATGTCATATCCTGATGATGGATCTGGATCGCTTCCAGCACGTCAACGACGTGCTCGGCCACAGCTTTGGCGACAACCTGCTGCGCCAGGTAGGGCGCCGCCTGGAACAGCAACTGGAACGTGAAAACGACAAGGTCGCGCGCCTCGGCGGCGACGAATACGCGATCCTGCTGCCGGCCACCGACCAGGTCGAAGCGGTACGCCAGGCCAAGCGCATCCTGAGTTCGCTGGAAGTGCCGCTGTCGATTGACGAGCAGACCGTGGATCTGGGCGCCGGCATCGGCATCGCCGGTTATCCCGAAAACGGCGAAAACAGCGAGACCCTATTGAGCAACGCCGAAGTGGCGATGTATGTCGCCAAGCGGCGCGGCAGCGGCTTCACCGTCTACGAACCATCCATCGACAAGAGCAGCCAGGAAAGCCTGAGCCTGCTGAGTGAACTGCGGCGCGCGCTCGACCGCAACGAATTCCTGCTGTACGTCCAGCCCAAGGTCGACCTGGCCTCGGGGCGCGTGGTCGGCGCCGAGGCGCTGGTGCGCTGGATGCATCCCGAGAAGGGTTTCATCGGCCCCGACAATTTCATTCCGTTTGCCGAGACCACCGGTTTCATCCGCATGCTGACCTCGTGGATGCTTGGCAGAACGGCAATCCTCTGCAGCGAGCTGCAAAGACGCGGGATTTCACTCAAGTTTTCGGTCAATTTATCGACACGCGATCTGTTGGATCAGGATTTGCCGCAGCACTTCGCCGATATCCTGGAGCGCAACAGCCTGGCGCCGTCGTCGATGTGCCTGGAGATCACCGAGAGCGCCATCATGGATGATCCGGTGCGCGCGCAACTGACGCTGGAGCGTTTGCACGCCATGGGCGTGGAACTGGCGATTGATGATTTCGGCACGGGGTATTCCTCGCTGGCGTATCTGAAGCGCCTGCCGGTGGATGAGCTGAAGATCGACAAATCGTTCGTGATGAACATGGAGCACGACGCCGACGACGCCAAGATCGTCAAGTCGACCATCGACCTGGGCCACAACATGGGCCTGCGCGTGGTGGCGGAGGGTCTGGAAACGCTGGCGGTCTGGAACCTGCTGCGGCAGATGGGTTGCGACCAGGCGCAAGGTTACTTCATGAGCAAGCCGATGCCCGGCGACCGCCTTATTGAATGGCTGGAACAATGGACGCCGCCGGAAGTACCGAGCCAGTCGGAGAACATGGCGATCTGAGTTGCTGTATCCGAAAGCCGGGCGGCGTTGGGAAAAAGGGAAGGTAGATGACCGATAAGACAGGGAAGGGGCTGCGACAGGCGTCCACAATGGCCTTGATGTTCGTGGCGGCGCTGTTGTCCGCGGCGGCGTCGGCGCAGAACGCAATGACGCCCGACTTGGGCAAGCTGATGGCTACGGCTGGCGTGGTCCAGGTCGAAGGCGCCGGCGGCGGCGGCCTGGTGCCGTGGGCCACCATCACCGGCTATGGCACCCGCGACAGTTACGGCGCCAATGTGCACTACACCTATGTCGGCACCCAGGACTACACGCTGGCCTCGTACGGCGTTGCCGTCGGCATCGCCGACCGCGTCGAGCTGTCGGTGGCCAAGCAGCGCTTCACCGGCAGTTTGGCGCCGCTCAACAACCTGCGCATCGATCAGGACATCTACGGCGTAAAGGTCAAGCTGGCCGGCGACATCGTCTACGACCAGGATACCTGGATGCCGCAACTGGCGGCCGGCGTGATGGTCAAGCGCAACAACGGCATCGGCGGCCTGGGCGCGGTCACCAACGTCAAGGATCTCGGCGCGAAGAGCGATTCCGGCATCGACTATTACCTCGCGGCGACCAAACTGTTCCTTGACCAGAGCCTGCTGCTCAACGCCACGGTGCGCGCCACCAAGGCCAACCAGATGGGCATCTTGGGTTTCGGCGGCGACAAGGGCGATCGCTACCAGGCCATGCTGGAAAGCTCGGTGGCTTACCTGCTCAATCGCCAATGGGTGATCGGCGCGGAATACCGCATGAAGCCGCGCAACCTCGGCGCCGACAACGAGAAGGATTATTACGACGCCTTCGTTGCCTGGTTCCCGAGCAAGAACCTGTCGCTGACGCTGGCCTACGTCTCGCTCGGCGACATCACCATCTACAATCCCAAGCGCCAGGACGGCGTCTATCTTTCCGTGCAGGCGGGCTTCTGATGAAAAATCCGACGATAACATCGGGCTGGCTGGCCGCGATTCTGGTAGCGCTGATTGTGTCCGCGACCGCCTTGCCGGCCCACGCCCAGAAAGTCGACGACAGCCTGTACCGCGATCTGGGCGGCCTGGATGTGCTGACCAAAGTGGTCGACGACACGTTGGCGCTGGCGCTGGCCGATGTCCGGATCAAGGACACCTTCAAGGAAACCGACATGAAGCGGCTGGCCAAGCTGATCACCGAGCAGTTCTGCGAACTGAGCGGCGGTCCGTGCAAGTACAGCGGCGACCCGATGAAGGAAGTGCATCAGGGGCTGGCGCTCAACAACATGCAGTTCAACGCGCTGGTGGAAGACCTGCAGGCGGCGATGGACAAATCGGGCATCCCTTCGCGCACGCAGAACAAGCTGCTGGCCTTGCTGGCGCCGATGCAGCGCACCGTTGTCACAAAGTAAAGAATCGGGCCGGGCAGAATATATTTTCGCGGGAGCGGAATAAAACCCGTGTTGCACACGTCTACCGTGCATGGGTAAGGCAAAACCGCGCAACCCTGCAACGAAAGGAATACCGCCATGAAACTGCTCCCACTGTCCCTGCTGACATTGACCTTGCTGTCGTCCGCCGTACCTGCCGCCTTTGCTGAAGAGATGGCCGTCAAGAAAACCGACGACGTCCTCGTCACCACCAAGGGCATGACCGTCTACACCTTCGACAACGATCCGGTCGGCAAGAGCGTCTGCAACGGTCCTTGTGCGACTGCCTGGCCGCCGGTGGCGCCGGTCGGCACGCCGAGCGCACCGTTCTCGGTGATCAAGCGCGACGACGGCAGCCCACAGCTGGCCCTCAACGGCAAGCCGCTGTATCTGTTCGCTTCGGACAAGAACCCGGGCGACCGTAACGGCGACAACTTCAAGAACATCTGGCACGTCGTCAAGAACTGATCCGTCTCCATCTCCATCTCCAACTCCCAGCCTGAGCCCATGTCCGACGAAAGCCATCTGCTGGCTTGCCTCCCGCGCCTGCGCCGTTATGCGCGGGCGCTGGTGGGCGATCGCGCCGGCGCCGACGACCTGGTGCAGGACACCATGGAGCGCGCCTGGCAAAAGCTGTCGAGCTGGCGCAAGGGCAGCGACATGCGGCCGTGGCTGTTCAGCATCATGCACAACCTGCACGTCGACCAGCGCCGCAAGCCGGTGATTCCGACGGTCGCACTGGATGACGAAGATGCGCTGGCGACGCCGGCTTACGCGCCGGACCGGCTGGTCGGGTATGACCTTGAGTCGGCCCTGCGCCTGCTGGCGGCCGAACAACGCGAGATTTTATTGCTGGTGGTGCTCGAAGAGATGACTTATGAAGAAGTGGCCGCGACGCTGAGTATCCCGCTCGGCACCGTCATGTCGCGCCTGTCGCGCGCCCGCGAGCGCTTGCGCGCGTTGGTCGAGGGACGGCCCCGGCATTCGACGTTGAAGGTGGTCAAATGAACCCGAACCCGTTAGCGGTTACCGAAGCCGATCTGCAGGGCTATGTCGACGGCTTGCTGCCGCAGGAGCGGCTGGCCGACGTTGCCGCCTGGCTTGAACACAATCCGGAAGAGGCTGAGCGCCTGCGCACTTATCGCCACCAGAACCAGGCCTTGCACCTGCTGTTCGATCCGGTGCTGGACGAACCGCTGCCGGCGCGCCTGGCGGCG
>NZ_AJHH01000054.1 GCF_000256565.1 Herbaspirillum lusitanum P6-12
CCAAAAGAATCGAGCGCGCGCCGCATGAAAGACCTGCAAGGCAAGAAGATCGCCGTCGCAAAAGGATCAGCCGGTCAGTACCTGCTGCTCAAGGCCCTGGAGCAAGACGGCATGAAGCCCGACGACGTCGTCTTCGCCTACCTGCAATACAGCGAAGCGCGCTCGGCATTTCTTGCGCCGCTGGGTTACGAACTGATCGGCGGGCGTTTGCTGCCGGGCCAGAGCGCACCGGTGGCGCAGTTCATGTACCACGATGGCGCGGGCCGGAGACTGACCTTGTACGTCTCCACCGACCAGGTGCAGAACAAGGACACCGGCTTCCGCTTTGCGCAGGAAGGCACGGTCAACGTGTTCTACTGGATCGACGGCAAGTTCGGCTACGCCTTGTCGGGCAGCATTGACCGTACGGAACTGGCGCGCATCGCCAACAGTGTCTACGAGCAGCTGGACAAATAGAACTCAGGCTGATCCTAGGCCGATTCAGGTCCGTCCTGCGCTGCTGCCGTGGCTGCTGTCGCGCGGGGCGGGATGAAGAAGTCCGCCGGTTTCCTCAGGAAGCGCGCACACAGGGACTTCAGCAGCGGCCAGCCGTGGCGGAACTTCACCTGGCGCGAACGCAGCGCCACGAACAGCGCCAGCGAAAAACTCACCCACAGGTTCACGGTCCCGATGGCCAGCACGCCAAAGGTCGAGAGGGCGATCACGCCCCAGCTAACGGCATGGTCGAGGCCGACCAGCGCAATGGCGAAATTGGTCGCCGCGAAGGTGATGTGGCGGATGTCGATCGGCAGCCCGAGCAGGAAGCCGACGGTGCCGATGGTGCCCAGCAGGATGCCGAAGTAGAAATTCCCCATCAGGCCGCCCAGGCTGATCTCCAGATAATCCCCCAAGCGCGCCGTACGCGCCTTGCCCAGCAAGCGGCTGAGCCAGTGCGCACGGACCACTCGCTGCGACATGCGCGTATAGAGCGCCTTGTTGTCGTAGTAGCCCGAGATCAAACCCGCCAGGAACAGGCAGACGCCCGCAATCGCCGCATGGAACAGGGCGAGGCTGGAGAATGGATCGATGTCGTGCAGCAGATGCTGCGCCTTGTCCGGCGCGACGAAGTGATGGCCGGCCAGGAGAAAGTAGCCGCTCGCCAGCAGATATGCCGCCGGGAAGGCGATCGTCAGGTTGCCCAGCACCGCGACGAACTGCGTGCGGATCACCTTGACGATCAGTTCGGTCAGGCTGTCGAGATCGAGGTTGCGGCCATCGCTGCTGTGCAGCCCGGCGGCGATGCGCGAGGCGGTCATGGCTGGCTGCTTGGTCGCCACCGTGAAATGCAGCACGTGGATCAGCATGAAGCCGAGCGAATAGTTCATGCTGAACAGGAAGGCTTCCACCAGCGGCGCCGCCCGCAGATAGGAGAATAGTATCTTGATCATCGACATGAAACCGATGATGAAACCCGCGCCCGCCGCCGATTTGTACATGGCGGCGTATTCGCGCCGGTCCTCGGCGATGTAGTGCTCGCCGGTGCGGCTGGCGTTTTCGGTGATGTTGCGCGCCAGCAGGTTGATGTTGGCGGCGAACAGGTCGCGTACGGTGTACTTGCGGTTGTGCGCTTCGATCAGTTCCAATCCCAGTTCGAGGCCGATGGCGCGCTTTTGCGTTGCCAGCGCCGCTGCATTTTCAGGCTTGCCGACGTCGACCAGCGACAGCAGTTTGCGCAGACGGTCGAGATGCTGGTCCAGGCGCACCAGCCGGTAGGTGACGGCGATGCTGGTGCCCAGGCGCAGCGTGCTCTTGCGGATGCGGGTGACGACTTCCTGGCATTGATCCAGCATCACCAGTACGTGGCTGGCGTCTTCCAGCGGCGTCGGGTCGCCATTGAGATGATGCATGTAGCCGTCGAGGTAGCGGTGCAGTTCGACGTTCTGCATCAGGAACGGTGATTCGAAGGCCTTGACGTCGCTGTAGATGCGGATCAGCTCCGGCTCGATGCCGATCGCGCTGATGCGGTAGGACAAGACCTGAATCGCCAGCAGGATCTCGGTCAGGGTCTTTTGCTCGTCGAACTTGTCGGACGTGTCGATTTTGGACGGCAGTTCATCATCGGCGTTTTGCAATACCTCGAACAGCGCAACCCAGTCGTCGACCGACACCGCGTGCATCCACAGATAGTCGGTGTTGAAGGGAAACAGTTTTTCCAGGCAGTCGGACAGATAGCGGTCATCCAACGCCGGCGGCAGCACGCGGTAAGCGAGGCGGCGATGCAGCTCGGAGAAGAAGCCGTCATTCGACAGGATGCCAATGTCGGTGTACAGGCCGGTCTGGCGACGTACCGACAGCAGGTGTAGCAAGTAATGGCGCAGCGCGGCGGCGTGGTGCGGATGCTGCTGCAGCAAGTGCGTCAGCGTGCGCACATTGGTGATGGCGAGTTCGGGCGCTTCGCGCTTTTGCGGACGCAAGACCTTGACCAACGCAATGGCGTGGTCGAGTTCGCTGCCGGCGGAGGTGGTGGCAAGAGCGGCGCTGATTTTTTCTAATAGCTGGAGCATGGATGCAATAAAAGATAAACGGAGGCCAGTGTAAGCGGTTTGGGGACGCAATCTTAACCTGTGTAAAACAAAGATAAGGACATGTGATTTTCGTAAAGAGATGTCAGATTGTGTCGCTAACGGGGAGTTGCATCAGCCTGGTCAGTTAAAAAAAAGGAGTCATCATGGAGATCGCATCTCTGGCAACTGGCGTCGCAACCGCCTGGCTGGCGAAAAAAGCTGTGGAAGGGATAGGGTTGGACCTGACCAAGGTCGCCAATCATGTGGTCGACGACGTGATCGGCCTGATCAGTCCGGCCTTGCCAGCCAACCCGAATATCGGCCGTCTCATCAATACCAAGGCCTGAGGGGAAGGAAACCGGATTGCGTGGGTTTCCATTCAATCGCATCCTGCAAGGGGTGCGATTTTTTTTGGCCGCGAGCTACTGCGGACGCGCATGGTAATTTGTTAAGTCTTTGTTTTATTGGCAATAAATCGCCTAAAAACCGTAAAGATTTTTGTAAATCCTCTTGATTGACGTAAAGAAATACGAAAGGATGACGTTATAGGATGACATCATCAAAGGAGTGAATCATGGACGTTGGTAACATTCCCGCGGTCGCTTCGGCGCTTGCTTCGAAAGAAGCCAGTGATTCCGTTAATATCGCGATGCTGAAAAAGGCGCTCGATGTCCAGGCTACGACTGCCGTGGGCCTCTTGAATGCCTTGCCTTTGCCTGCCAATCCGAACATCGGCCGCAACGTCAATACTGTTGCCTGATTCTTGATTGTCAGTCTTATGCTTTGAAATCGCCCTCCGGGGCGATTTTTTGTTTCCGCGGTCTTTTAGTTTTATTGAATTGCCTAATTAATTAGTCATTTTATATTTTTGACTAATTTATTATGCAATGCCTTGCTTTCTCAGAAATGCATAATAAAATGGACATTGAGCCCATTAGCACAATTTATTATGCAATCACTTCTCGCCCTCGGCAGTCAGATCCGCAGCACCCGTAAAGCCCGGCAACTCAGTTCGAGCAGCCTGGCCGAGCGCAGCGGCATTCATCGCAATACCCTGCAGGCGCTGGAAACCGGCAAGGGCAATATCGAACTCAGCAAACTGCTGTCCATCTGCGCCGAACTCGGCCTGGAGCTGTTGCTGGTGCCGCAGGAAGTCTCGGCGCAACGTGCCGCCGAACAGGGCGGCGAGGGTGAGCGCACCGAATTGTCCGAGCGCCTGCATACCTTGATGAGGAACGGATCATGAGCATGTTGCGATCCCTGCGCATCCGGCTCGGCGTCACCGAGGTCGGTTCGCTGTTTGCGCTCGATGACGGACGCGTGTATTTCCGCTTCGACGACGCCTATGCCGTTGACCCGAACCGGCCGGTGTTGTCGCAGCTGTATCGCGGCTCGACCGAAGAGCGCACCGTCGCCCAATTGCTCAATCCCGCACTGGAAGCCAATCGCGGCGACGGCAAGGGCGGCTTGCCGGCGTTTTTCCAGAACCTGTTGCCGGAAGGCCAGTTGCGCAAGCACCTGATCGAGCGCGCCGGTCTTGCTCCCGACGACGAGTTCGGCCTGCTGGCGTATTGCGGCAAGGATTTGCCGGGCGATGTGTCGGCCTTGTCGGAAACCCTCGACGACCGGCATCTGGGCCGCCTGATCGGCCAGGGCCGCGACAGCTACGAAATGAGCGCCGGCCAGTTGCCCACCCCCGACGGCGAATCGATCTCCGGCGTGCAGCCCAAGATCGGGCTGGTGCGCGCAGCGGGCGGTCGTTATGTGATGCGTTCCAAGGATTCGCGCGGCGCGCATTTCATCGGCAGCTGCCGGCCTCGGATTATCCGCAAATGCCGGAAGTGGAATTCTCCTCGCTGGCACTGGCGCGCGCCGCCGGTGTGCAAGTGTGCGAGCACGAACTGGTGCCGCTGACGGCGATTGCGGATCGCCTGCCGTTCGGGCTGCGCAGCGACGCCGAGAATTTCCTGCTGATCCATCGCTTCGACCGCGACGCCGGCACCGCGACCGGACGCTTGCACATGGAAGACTTCGCCCAGATCACCGGCACCCCGCTCGGCGTGGTGCTGCTGGAGCGCAGCGTCAAGGGCGAGGAAGACCTGTTCGAACTGCTGCGGCGGATCAAGGTGAACGAACTGCTCGGCAATTTCGACGCCCATCTTAAGAATTTCAGCATGCTGTATCGCACGCCGCAAGCGGCAGAGCTGTCGCCGGCCTATGACATCGTGGCCTATTCGGCTTACCTCGCCGGGCATGGTCACGCCTTGGCGTTTGCGCCCGGCGAGAAGGACGCCGGCGGTGCTGCGCGAGCTGGCCAACATCTGGCGCATCCCCGAACCCAAGCTGCAGATGGTGCTGGTCGACACCGTCGAGCGCGCGATGCAAAGTTGGCCTGAGCTGCTGCGCAGCCTGCCGCTCAACGACACCCAGCGCAGCCGCATCAAGGCGCATCTGGACAACAACCCCAGCGTGATCGCCTGGCAGCGCCGCGCTGCGCGCAAGATCAGCGGTAAAGCGTGATGAAGGACGGTACAGAGGAACGCACAAGGGAACGCACAAGGGAACGTGCTGACGCCGGCGGTGCTGCGCGAGCTGGCCAACATCTGGCGCATCCCCGAACCCAAGCTGCAGATGGTGCTGGTCGACACCGTCGAGCGCGCGATGCAAAGTTGGCCTGAGCTGCTGCGCAGCCTGCCGCTCAACGACACCCAGCGCAGCCGCATCAAGGCGCATCTGGACAACAACCCCAGCGTGATCGCCTGGCAGCGCCGCGCTATATATGGA
>NZ_AJHH01000055.1 GCF_000256565.1 Herbaspirillum lusitanum P6-12
GAACGCACAAGGGAACGCACATGAGACCGACCGCACCTTTGCCGCTCAAGGACGGCGTCGCCCCGAGTTATCTGTGGTTGCAGGATGCGGCTGGCGTGTGGAACAACATGCTGGATTTTCTGACAGCGCGCTTTCCCGGCGTGACGGAGGAGGCGTGGCGGCAACGCATGGCGCGCGGCGAGGTGGTCAATCAGGATGGCGTCGCGCTGGCGCCGGACTCGGCTTACCGGCGCGGCGACTGCCTCTTTTACTACCGCGACCTGGAAGGCGGCGAAGCGCCGATTCCTTTCACCGAGCAGATCCTGCATCAGGACGCCCATCTGCTGGTGGTCGACAAGCCGCATTTCGTGCCGGTGATTCCGACCGGCCGCTTCCTGCACGAAAGCCTGCTGGTGCGCCTGAAGAAGAAAACCGGCCTGGCCGACCTGACGCCGATCCACCGGCTCGACCGCGAGACCGCCGGCGTCATCATCTTTTCGCACAATCCCGCCAGCCGCGGCGCGTACCAGGCGATGTTCCAGCAACGCACGATGGACAAGACGTATGAAGCGCTGGCCGGGCTGCTGGAGGGACGCAGTTTCCCCTTCACGCATCGCAGCCGCATGGTCGACGCCGACAAGTTCTTCCTGATGCGCGAAGAAGAGGGCGCGCCCAACTCGGAGACGCACGTCGATCTCATTGAGCGGCGCGGCGCACTGGGTTTGTATCGCCTCAATCCGGTCACCGGCCGCAAGCATCAGTTGCGCGTGCACATGGCGGCGCTCGGCATTCCCATCGTCAACGACAACTTCTATCCGCACGTGGTGCCGGCGGGGACGGCGGACAACTACGACGCGCCGCTGAAACTGCTGGCGCGCTCGATCGCCTTCACCGATCCGCTCAGCGGAGATGTGCGCTACTTCGAAAGCCTCAGGACCCTCTAGTTTTTCTGCTGTTTTTCTGCTCCTCAGGCGTGTCCCAGCATCAGATCCAGGTTCTGCACCGCTGCCCCGGAAGCGCCCTTGCCGAGATTGTCGAATACCGCCGACAACAACACATGTCCATGTTCTTCATTGATGAACACGCCCAGATCCATGTCGTTGGTGTTGTTGAGCGCCTGCGGATTGAGGTGCGTCAGCGTCTTGGTTTCTTCCAATGGGATCACGCGTACATGCGCGGCGCCGGCATAGTGGCGCTCCAGCGCGGCATGCAGTTGCTTGCCCTCGACGCCGGCCGCCAGCAGGCGCAATTCCAGCGGGATGGTCAGTACGATACCCTGGCGGAAGGCGCCATAGGCCGGCACGAAGATCGGACGATGATCGAGACCGGTGTAGCGTTGCATTTCAGGCGGATGTTTATGCGACAGCGCGGTGCCGTACAACTGGAAGGCCGGCGCCTGTGCGCCTTGCGGGCCTTCATATTGCTCCACCGAAGGGCGGCCTCCGCCCGAATAACCCGACACCGCATGGACGCTGGCCGGATAGTCGCGCGGCACCAGGCCGGCTTCAATCAGCGGACGCAACAAGCTGATCGCACCGGTCGGGTAGCAGCCAGGATTGGTCACGCGCGAGGCCGTCGCGATGAGCCGCGCCTGGCCGGCATCCATTTCCGGGAAACCGTAGACCCAGCCCGCAGTGGTGCGATGCGCGGAACTGGCGTCGATCACGCGCACCGCCGGATTCTCGATGGCGGCAACCGCATCGCGCGCGGCGGCATCCGGCAGGCACAGGATGGCGATGTCGCAGGCGTTGATGGCTTCGGCGCGACGACGCGCGTCCTTGCGCTCGGCCGCCGGCAGCGTCGCCAGTTGCAGGTCGCTGCGGTCACGCAGGCGATCGTGGATCAGCAGACCGGTGGTGCCCTGGTCGCCGTCGATGAAAACAAGTGGTTTGGCCATGATCGCGTTCCTTCGCTGAACAATTGGGATGGATGAGGCACTCATCTTCGGCGTCTTGCTAAAATAAGAAAAGTTGAATTTAATAACGACAACCTTCAGTTTTACTGATTTAACTCCTTTAGCCTGAGGTTTGCCATGAGAGAAATCAACCTGGATCGCCTGCGCACCCTGGTCGCCATCGCCGACCACGGGTCGTTCGCCGAGGCGGCGCGCGTGCTGCATCTGGCGCCGCCGACCATCAGCCTGCACATCGCCGACCTGGAAGAACGCATCGGCGCCGCCTTGCTGTCGCGCAAGCGCGGCCAGATCCGGCCGACCACCATCGGCGAAACCCTGATCGAGCGCGCGCGCCGCCTGCTGGCCGATGCCGAACAGGCGCTGGAAGACGTGCAGCGGCAGGTGCAGGGACTGGCCGGGCGCGTGCGGCTGGGCGCTTCGACCGGCGCCATCGCCCATCTGTTGCCGCAGGCGCTGGAGGTGCTGGGCCAGGATCATCCCGGCATTGATGTGCAGGTGGAAGTATTGACCTCGCAGGACACGCTGACCCGGCTCAGCGAAGGCACGCTCGACGTCGGCCTGGTAGCCTTGCCGCAGACGCCGGTGGCGCGGCTGGTGGTGCAGCCGTGGCGGCGCGATCCGGTGATGGCCTTCCTGCCGTCCGGCTGGCGCAGCCCGGCCCAGGTCACGCCCGAATGGCTGGCGGCGCAACCGCTGATCCTCAACGATGCCGGCACGCGCCTGTCGCACCTGACGCAGGAATGGTTTGCCGGAGGAGGGCAACGGCCGGCGCCGCGCATCCAGCTCAACTACAACGATGCGATCAAGAGCCTGGTGGCCGCAGGTTACGGCGCGACGCTATTGCCGCACGAGCAGGGCGCGCCGCTGCCCGATCCGCGCGTACAGATGCTGCCGCTGCGGCCGGCCTTGTGGAGACAACTGGGGATTGCGCATCGCGCGGAGAATATCGAACGTCCGACGCAGCACGTGCTGGACGTGCTGTGGCGTTTCAGTCTTGACTAGGTGAGTGCTTCGCTCAGTGTCTGCTTCTCGCCGTTGGGCGCAAGTTTGAGCTGATGCAGCGAGGCCACCAGGTCGGCAAAGCGCTGGCCCTGGATCATCACGTGCTGGCGCAGCAGCTCGACGGTGCGTTCGCTGTCGCCGGCGATGATGGCGTTGACCACGCCTTCATGCTCGTCGTAAGACCGTTTCAGGCGGTCGCGCACGCGCAGTTGCAGGCGGCGATAAGGGCGCAGGCGACGCTGCAGCACGCGCGCCTGTTCTTCCAGGAAGGCGTTGTGGCTGCCGGCGTAGATCTGGCCGTGGAAGTCTTCGTTCTTGTAGAAATAGGTATCCGGATCGACGGCGTCGCGCGCGTCCTTGCAGGCCTGGTGCGCCGCCATCAGCGAAGCATGTTCGGCCGCCGACATGCGTCGCGCCGCCAGCCGGCCGCACATCGCTTCCAGCTCTGCCATCACTTCAAACATCTCGATCAATTGCTGCGGCCCGATCTCGGCCACGATGGCGCCGCGCCGCGGTCGCATCACGATGATGCCCATCGACGCCAGTTGAATCAGCGCTTCACGGATCGGTGTACGCGAGACGCCGAACTGCTCGGCCAGAACCGTTTCGTCCAGGTGCTGGCCGGGCGCGAGTTTGCCGACGGCGATCAGTTCTTCGATCGATTCGCGCAAGGTCTCCGAACGTTTCTTGGGGGTATCCATGGATCGATATCAAGTATGCAATGAAACCATTCTAAATCATCTTTGATGCTTGACAATGTATTTGTTTTGTAAGAACGTGTATACAAGAAATCCGCATAAAAAAGCAAGGCGACAATAAATTCAGCGGTGCCGTGAACCCGGAAGAGACATCCCGGCGCCTCCAAGTTGATAAGCAGTTGGATACCACCAATGCATCGCACCACACAAAAGTACAAAAAGCAGTATTTCTCTCACCTTAAGGAGGATCAACAATGACTTCGCAAAAACGTAGAAGCATCATCGGTGCGCTCGCGACCGCGCCACTGTGGACGGCAGGTTCGTCGGCGTGGGCCCAGGGTGCGCCCACCTCGCTGAAGATTTCCCATCAATTTCCCGGCGGTACCATCAACGAAGGCGACTTCCGCGACCGCCTCACCCGCATGTTCGCCGAAGGCGTCGCCAAGCGCACCAACGGCAGCCTCAAGTTCGAGATCTATCCCGGTTCCTCGCTGATGAAGGTCAATGCGCAATTCTCGGCCATGCGCAAGGGCGCGCTCGACCTGTCGCTGGTGCCGCTCAACTACGCCGGCGGCGAAGTCCCCGAAACCAACATCGGCCTGATGCCCGGGCTGGTGACCTCGTATGCGCAAGGTTCGGCCTGGAAGAACGCCGAAGTCGGCAAGGAACTGGCGCGCATCCTGGCGGAGAAGGGCATCCTGATCGTCAGCTGGATCTGGCAGGCCGGCGGCGTTGCTTCACGCAGCAAGCCGATCATCGATCCGGCCGACGCCAAGGGCATGAAAGTGCGCGGCGGTTCGCGCGAGATGGATCTGATTCTGAAAGAAGCCGGCGCTGCGGTCGTGACCTTGCCATCCAACGAAATCTACGCCGCCATGCAAACCGGCGCGATGGATGCGGCGATGACCTCGTCGACTTCGTTCATCTCGTTCCGCCTGGAAGAAGTCGCCAAGGCGCTGACCACGGGCCGCGACAAGGCCTACTGGTACATGTTCGAGCCGCTGATGATTTCCAAGGCCGTGTTCGAAAAGCTGAGCAAGGACCAGCAAGCCGCCATCATGGCCGTCGGCGCAGAGATGGAACAGTTCGCGCTGAAGGCGGCGCAGACCGATGACGTCGCCGTCGCCGCCGTGTACCAGAAGGCCGGCGCCAAGGTGGTCGATCTCAACGCCGCCACCGTCAAGAAATGGCAGGACATCGCCCGCGCCACCGCCTGGAAAGACTTCGCCGCACGCAACGCCAGCTGCGCCAACCTGCTCAAACTGGCGGAGAAACTCCTATGAGCCACGGCTTCGAGATGCAGCCGCAGGCCAAGCCCACGGCGCCGGCCAATGCCGTCGTCGCCGGCCTGCACCACGCGCTGGAGAAGTTCAACAAGCTCGCGGTGTTCCTGGCCATGGTCGCGCTGATGCTGACGTCGATCATCCTGACGTATTCGGTGGTGGCGCGCTACTTCTTCCACCAGCCGACCGATTGGCAGGATGAGGCGTCGGTGTTCATGCTGGTGGGCGTGATCTTCCTGTGTTCGGCGTACGTGCAATCGCTGCGCGGCCACATCGGCATCGAAGCGCTGGCCGGTTTCCTGTCGCCGCGCGCCAATCAGGTGCGCATGTTCATCGTCGATCTGGTTTCCTTCGTGTTCTGCGCGTTCTTCGCCTGGAAGTCGTGGACGCTGTTCCACGAAGCCTGGGTCGACGGCCAGACCACCTCGTCGACGTTCGCGCCGCCGCTGTGGATTCCGTATTCGATGATGGCGATCGGCATGACCGTGCTGACGCTGCAATTGCTGGTGCAGATATTGACCCGCATCACCGGCACCGTACCTGCATCTGTAGCGGCCAAGGAGCAAGCATGACGCTGACGCCTTTAGTTCTCGGTTCCCTGTACGGGATCGTCACCATCCTCGTGATGTGCTCCGGCATGCCGATCGCGTTCGCGCTGGGTGTGGTGGCGACCTCGTTCATGTATTTCTTCATGCCGGCGTCCTCGCTGGATACCGTGACGCAAAACGTCTACGAAGAAATCGCATCCATCACGCTGCTGTCGATTCCCCTGTTCATCCTCAAGGGGGCCGCCATCGGCAAATCGCCGGCCGGCAAGGATTTGTACTCGGCCATCCATGCCTGGTTGAATCGCGTCCCCGGCGGCCTCGGCATCGCCAACGTGTTTGCCTGCGCCTTGTTCGCCGCGATGGCGGGTTCGTCGCCGGCAACCTGCTCGGCCATCGGCTCGGCCGGCATTCCGGAAATGCGCCGTCGCGGTTATTCGCCCGGGTTTGCCGCAGGCATCATCGCGGCGGGCGGCACGCTTGGCATCTTGTTGCCGCCGTCGATCACCATGATCCTGTACGCGGTGGCTGCCGAGCAATCGCTGGGACGCCTGTTCCTCGCCGGCATCGGACCGGGCGTGTTGCTGGTGATCCTGTTCGCCGGTTACGCCGTGTTCCGCGCCCATAAGGAATACAAGATGGCCCACGCCATCTACACTGGCGGCGGCGCCAAGTCGGCCTACCTCGACGACGAGCATTTCACGCTGGCGCAAAAGGTGGAAATGCTGCCGCGCGTGTTGCCTTTCCTGATCCTGCTGATCGGCGTCATGATCGCGTTGTATGGCGGTTTTGCGACGCCGTCGGAAACCGCCGGCCTGGGCGCCTTGCTGGCCATCGTGCTGATTGCGGTGGTGTATCGCATCTACAAGCCGCGCGAGCTGGTGCCTTTCCTCAACTCGACCATCAAGGAGTCGGGCATGCTGCTGCTGATCATCGGCATGTCGCTGTTGTATTCCTACGTGATGAGTTACCTGCACATCAGCCAGTCGGCGGCGCAGTGGGTGGTCGACATGCATCTGTCGAAATGGCTGCTGCTGGCGGTGATCCTGCTGATGGTGATCGTGCTCGGCTTCTTCCTGCCGCCGGTGTCGATCATCCTGATGACCGCACCGATCATCCTGCCGCCCTTGCGTGAAGCCGGGTTTGACCTGATCTGGTTCGGCATCGTGATGACGGTGGTGATGGAAATGGGACTGATCCATCCGCCGGTCGGGTTGAATCTATTTGTGATCAAGAACATCGCGCCCGACATCCCGCTGTCGGAAGTGATCAAGGGCACGATCCCGTTCCTGGCGCTGATGTTCCTGGCCGTGATCCTGCTGTGCTTTTTCCCGGGCATTGCCACCGGCTTGCCCGACATCATCATGGGAGTGAAGTAAATGTCTGCCACCGACCGCGTCTGGAATCGTCGGCAAACCAATCGCAATGAACGCCTGGCGCGCGCAAGCAGCGTGCTCGGCAACTCGCTCGAAGGCAAGCTCTTGCCGGCGGCGCGCATTGCCGATTTGTTGTACGCCGTCATCGAATCGGGCGATCGCGTCTGCCTCGAAGGCAATAACCAGAAGCAGGCCGACTTCCTGTCGAAGGCGTTGGCCGGGCTCGATCCGGCGCGTGTGCATGACCTGCACATGCTGTTCTCGGTGCTGGCCTTGCCGGAGCATCTGGACGTCTTCGAAAAAGGCATCGCCTCGAAACTGGACTTTTCCTTCTCCGGTCCCCAGGCCGGCCGGTTGGCCAAGCTGGCGTCCGCCGGCAAGCTCAACATCGGCGCAATCCATACCTACCTGGAATTGTTCGGCCGCTATTTCGTCGACCTGACGCCGCGGGTTGCCTTGGTGGCGGCACAGGCGGCGGATCGCCACGGCAATCTCTACACCGGTCCCAATACCGAAGACACGCCGGCGATCGTCGAGGCGACCACCTTCAGCAGCGGCATCGTCATCGCCCAGGTCAATGAAATCGTCGACGTGCTGCCGCGTATCGACATCCCGGCCGACTGGGTCAGCTTCGTGACCAAGGCGCCGACCCCGCATTACATCGAGCCGCTCTTCACCCGCGACCCGGCGCAAATCTCGGAGATCCAGGTGCTCATGGCGATGATGGCCATCAAGGGCATCTACGCCGAATACGAAGTCCAGCGCCTCAACCATGGCATCGGTTTCGACACCGCCGCCATCGAACTGATCCTGCCGACCTATGGCGAATCGCTCGGCCTGCGCGGCAAGATCTGCAAGCACTGGGCGCTGAATCCGCATCCGGCATTGATCCCGGCGATTGAAGCCGGCTTTGTCGAATCGGTGCATTCCTTCGGGTCCGAGCTGGGCATGGAAGACTACATCCGCGCGCGTCCCGATATCTTCTTCATCGGACCCGACGGTTCCATGCGCAGCAACCGCGCCTTCTCGCAAACAGCCGGCCACTACGCCTGCGACATGTTCATCGGCTCGACGCTGCAGATCGACTTGCAGGGCAATTCATCGACCGCGACACTGGGCCGCATCGCTGGCTTCGGCGGTGCTCCCAACATGGGCGCCGATGCACGCGGCCGCCGTCATGCCAGTTCGGCTTGGCTCAAGGCGGGTCAGCAGGCCCGGGCCGGCAAGAACACCATCCCGCGCGGCCAGAAGCTGGTGGTACAGACCGTGGAGACCTTCCGCGAACACATGCAGCCGGCTTTCGTCGACCGGCTCGACGCTTGGCAACTGGCCGAGCAAGCCAACATGCCGATCCCGCCGGTGATGATTTACGGCGACGACGTCACGCATATCCTGACCGAAGAAGGCATCGCCAACCTGCTGCTGTGCCGCACCGAAGAAGAGCGCGAGCAAGCGATCCGTGGCGTTGCCGGCTATACGCCGGTCGGCATGGCGCGCGACAAGCGCATGGTCGAGAACCTGCGCGACAGGGGCATCATCCGCCGTGCCGAAGACATGGGCATCGACAAGCGCCTGGCCACGCGCGACCTGCTGGCGGCCAAGAACATGAAGGATCTGGTGCGCGCTTCCGGCGGCCTGTACAACCCGCCCAAACGTTTCAGGAACTGGTGATATGGAAACCTTGAACTATCGTTTTGAAAACGGCACCCGCAAGCTCTCCGCCAAGGCCGAACTGGTCGGCGTGGTCAGCTCGGGCAATCTCGAAGTGCTGATCGAATCAGCCGACCTGCAAGGCGGCTGTTCGATTGAAATCAAGACCGCCGCACGCGGTTTCGGCGCCATCTGGGAAGCCGTCATCGGCGACTTCAACAAACGCTGGCAACTGGCCGACACGCGCATCTCGATCAACGACATGGGTGCCACGCCGGCGGTGGTCAGCCTGCGCCTGGATCAGGCGGTGGAATCGGTCGTGGAGGCAAAATGACATCCAGTTATTTGGAAGCCAACGCGCGCGAACGCCTCGCGCAGGTGCTCGACACCGGCAGTTTTGAAGAATTCCTGCCGCCGTCGAAGCGTATCGTGAGTCCTCACCTGGGGCAGCTTGATGCGCCGGTGTCGTTTGACGACGGCGTCGTGGTCGGACGCGGTGCGCTCAACGGCGCCAAGGTGTTCGCGGCGGCGCAGGAGGGCGGTTTCATGGGCGGCGCGGTGGGCGAGGTCCACGGCGCCAAGCTGGTCGGGCTGTTGAAGCGCGCCGTGCAGGAAAAGGCGGAAGGCGTCATCCTGCTGCTGGAGACCGGCGGCGTGCGTTTGCATGAAGCCAATGCCGGCCTGATCGCCGTGTCCGAAGTGATGCGCGCCGTGCTCGATACGCGCGCGGCCGGCATTCCCGTGATCGTGCTGGTGGGCGGCTCCAACGGTTGCTTCGGCGGGATGGGCATTGTCGCGCGTTGCGCCAATGCCATCATCATGTCGGAAGAAGGACGCCTGGCCATGTCCGGACCGGAAGTCATCGAAACCGCCAACGGCGTGGAAGAATTCGACTCGCGCGACCGCGCACTGGTCTGGCGTACTACCGGCGGCAAGCACCGTTACCTGCTGGGCGATTGCCACGGCATCGTCGCCGACGATACGGCCGCGTTCCGGGAAGCGGCGACGCGCACGCTGCAGGGATTCAAGAATAATCCGACCGCGCTGAGCCTGCAGGCGCTGGAAATCGAACAAGCCATGCTGGAGCAGCGCATCGCGCGCTTCGGCGACGCTGCTGATCCGCTGGAAATCTGGCAACGCCTCGGCATCGACAAGCCGCAAGACATCGCCATGCTGGAGGCGGCGGCGTTCACGGCACTGGCTGAACCGTATCGCGTGAAGGGGCAAGCATGAGCTGGCAAACACTGGCCGACGATTTATTCCCGCAAGGCCACAGCATCACCGAAAAGGCCGACTTCCTGTCCGGCACGGCGCAGGTCGACGGCGAGGTCGTGACCATCGTCGGCACCACCGGCCACACGCCGATCGGCATCGAGATTGCCTTGTCGCAGGCGCAGGCCATCCTGCAGACCGTACGCGACCATCCCGGCCGCGCCATCGTCATCCTGGTCGACACGCAAGGCCAGCGGCTGCGTCACCGCGACGAGATGCTCGGCATCAACAGCTACATGGCGCACCTGGGCAAATGCATCGATCTGGCGCGCCGTGAAGGACACAAGATCATCGGCCTCGTCTATGACCAGGCCTTGTCGGGCGGCTTCATCACCAGCGGCCTGATGGCCGACGCCTGCTACGCGCTGCCGAACGCGACCATCCGCGTGATGGGCTTGCCTGCGATGGCGCGCATCACCAAGGTGCCGGAAGAACGTTTGGTCGAACTGGCCAAGGCCAATCCCGTGTTTGCTCCCGGTCCCGAAAATTACCATCGCATGGGCGGCGTCGCCGAGATCTGGAACGGCGACCTGGCGGCTCAGTTGGCGCAGGGACTGGCTGCCGCGGACGGTACGGACCGGCGCGCAGCGGTCGGCTTGCAGCGCGGCGGCCGCAACTGGTCGCAACGCGTGGTCGACGCCATCGTCAGCGGCAGCGATGTCCGGCCGCTCTGAATTGTCCACCCGCCACGGGCTGGTCTGGCTGAACGAGGCCGGCTGGCTTGAGGCGCTTGCATGCGTCGCCGATGAGCATCGCTTCGCCGTGCAGCGCTGGCGGCAGCAGGACTGGCCGGCGGTGATCCGTCGGCGCGATGCCGGTTGCACAGCCGGCGAGATCTGTCTCGGTATTGCCTTGCCGCCGGATCAGGACGGCGTCAAATTGCGCGTCCCGTTGCGGATCGACTTGCAAGGCGTGCGGGCGATGCGTGCGCCGCTGGCGATTGCCGATGTCATCGAACATGCCGGTTCGCAATGGCGGGATGGCTTGCTTGAATTGCACGGCGACATTGCGGCACAAGGGCTGGAGATTGGCGTGTACGGGTCGCTGGCCTTGCAGGCGCTGACCGGACAGTCCTATTTGCGGTCGGCATCGGATATCGACCTGCTGTTTTCGCCGCTGGATCGCTTGCAACTGGAGCAGGGTGTGTCCTTGCTGCAGCAGTACGCCGCGCGCTTGCCGCTCGATGGAGAAATCTCGTTCCCGAGCGGATATGCAGTGGCGTGGAAAGAATGGGCGCAGGCCTGCGGCAAGCCCGGCAACCGCGTCCTGGTCAAGCACGACAGCGGGGTTGCCTTGCAGCGGGTGGTCGAGTTGCTGGCCGGATTGGAGGAGCACGCATGCGCGGCGTAGATCAGCTCGTTCCTTTGCCTGCGATGCGCTTGCCGGTGGCGGTGCACTACACCGAACGGCGTCGCCGCCAACGCCGGCAGCAAGTTTTCTGCCGTGAACTCGCGCGCATGGCGTTACGCAGCCTGCATCAGGAACTGACGCTGTATCCCAAACCGGGCCTGGTCTCGCCGGTCGACAACGGCAGCCATGACGACATGACTGCTGCGACTTTCTTGCGCAGCCTGTTTTCGCTGCGTCGCTATTTTTCAGACATCGCCGCCGCTGGCATGGCGGGCGCTTCATTCAGCGAACTCAAGCGCCTCGGCATCGAGGCCGAGCAACGCATGCTCAAGGCCACCGGCGGCGTCAACACGCATCGCGGCGCGATCTTTTGCCTCGGCATGCTGTGTGCGGCGATTGCCTGCTGTCGAAGCCAAGAGATGACGCTGTCGCCGCAGGCGATTCGCGCGACCCTGCTGATCCGTTGGGGCGATGCGCTGACGGGGCACACCAATTCAACGAGTAAAACGGAAGAGACTGCCAGTCATGGGTTGCGCGTTGCCGCACGTCACGCCGTCGGCGGCGCGCGTGAAGAGGGTGCGCTCGGTTTTCCTTCCGTATTCGAGATCGCCTTGCCGCAATTGCAGGCCACGCTTGCGGCCGGACGCGACGGGCATTGCGCCAAGACCGACGCTTTGTTTGCGCTGATGGCGCATGTCAGCGACACCAACGTCTATCACCGCGGCGGCGCGGCGGGCGCGGCGCTGGTGCAGCAACGCAGCCGCGAGTTTCTGACCTGCGGCGGCACCGCCGATGCCGCATGGCTGGAGCGTGCCGAAGCCGTCCATCATGAATTTGTGGAGCGGCGCCTGTCCCCCGGCGGCGCGGCCGACCTGCTGGCGGCGGCCTGCCTGATCCACGCGGCGTGCGGTGGCGAGCTCGCGGCATGAGCCAAGGATTCGCCGTTCTTTGTCCGGGACAGGGCGGTCAGCATCCCGCGATGTTCGATCTGCTGCGCGCCGATACACGAGGCCAGGACATCCTGCGCGAGCAAGTTCTCGCTACCCGGTTCGACCGTCCCCTCGACGAGATTCTGCACGATCCGCAATTGCTGTTCGCCAACCGCTACGCACAGCCGCTGATTGTGGCGACCGGCCTGGCGGCCTGGCGTGTTTTGCGCGACGAGCTGCCGCCGCCTGCACTGGTT
This sequence comes from Herbaspirillum lusitanum P6-12, assembly GCF_000256565.1. GTDB lineage: Bacteria > Pseudomonadota > Gammaproteobacteria > Burkholderiales > Burkholderiaceae_D > Herbaspirillum > Herbaspirillum lusitanum. Next base: position 12,257 of record NZ_AJHH01000055.1, read on the forward strand.
GCCGGTTACAGCATCGGCGAGCTGACTGCCTACGGCGTCGGCTATCGATCTCGCTGCGGCGCGTGCCGCGTACATGGATGCCAGTCTGGCACAAGCGCCGCATCAGGGCCTGATGTCGGTCGGTGGTGTCGAGGCCGGCGAAGTGGAGGAGCTGTTGCGGCGTCATGGCGCATTCGTGGCGATCGTCACCGGTTTCGATACGCTCATCGCTGGAGGGCGCAGCGATGACTTGCTGGCGGCGCAAAGAGAACTGGAAGGTCTGGGCGCCAGAACCGGTATCTTGCCGGTCGGCATCGCCTCGCATACGCCGCTGATGGAGCCGGCGCTGGCGCCGTTCACGACGGCGCTCAATGCGGTGGATTTTCGCGCGCCTGCCTGCGCGGTCCTGGCGGGAATTTCGGGACTGGAAATCCATGACGTTCCATCGGCACGCAGCACGCTCGCGCAACAACTGACTCAGACGATACGCTGGTCGTCCTGCATGGATGCCTGCGCCGAACGCGGCGTCGGCGTTGCTCTCGAACTGGGGCCCGGTTCGGCCCTGTCGCGCATGCTGCGTGAACGCCATCCTCACATCGAATGCCGCTCGATTTCCGACTTTCGCAGTCTTGCCGGTGTAGTGCACTGGTTACGCAGCCGACTCGACTGAACCGTGTCGCTGCGCACAAGAGCCGTGCCTGCAAGCCCCCGCCCGCATCGCTTTCCAACCTACCATGCAGACCTTAGTTGACTTAAAAACAAGGTTTGCACAATGATCATTAAAACGCGAACGTACGCTTGAAATGTAACTATCAATTAGGTACATTGGACGCGTCGTTGCAGCTTAATAATAACAATCACAAAAATAAAATTGCCATATTGATAATGGCGTCTGCGTCGTTACCCATTTTTCCGCCAGAGAACGCAAGTCCGGGCAAGACCGTTGTCACAAGTGAAAAGTACGTAATCCGAACCTGTACTCCGAACCCCGAACTCCGAACCCATTAAGTACATCACCCATTGATGCATCTTTCGTACGGATATAAACGATGACTTCAGAAATCTCCGACAAGGAGATTACAGATTTTCAATTGCTGTTTGAATCGGTCCCGGGGCTGTTCCTGGTCTTGTTGCCCGACTTCACCATCATCGCGGTAAGCGATGCGTACTTGCAGGCCACGCTGACCAAGCGTGAGCACATTGTCGGCCGCCCTCTGTTCCAGGTTTTCCCCGATAACCCCGACGATCCGGCCGCCGACGGCGTGGCCAATTTGCGTAGTTCGCTCAAGCGCGTGCTGGCAACCCAGGCGCCGCACGCCATGGCGATGCAGAAATACGATGTGCGCTGTCCCGGCGGCGACGGATTTGAAACCCGCTACTGGAGTCCGTCCAATTTCCCGGTGTTCGGCAAGGACGGGGCCATCCGCTACATCATGCACCGCGCGGAAGACATCACCTCCTATGTGCAGCTCAAGAAAGAGCGGCAGGAACTGGGCAGGCGAAGCGACCGGCCGCAGGAGTCATGCAACGCGCAGGAATTCGAAGTGCCGGCGCTGAACGGCGACATGGTCGCCGGCTTCCGGCACCTGCATGCGCTGAACCGGGCACTCAAACTGGAGATCCTCGCGCGTAACCAGCTTGAGGACGCGAACCAGGAACTGACGCGCCAATTGCAGCTCAACATCGAAAAGCTCGAGGCCAGCAACAAAGAACTGGAAAGCTTCAGCTATTCGGTCTCGCATGACCTGCGCGCCCCGCTGCGCGCGGTGGACGGCTTTGCGCGCATGCTGGAGGAAGATGCCGCCGATCAGCTCGATGAAGAGGGCTTGCGCAAGCTGCAAGTGATCCGCAACAACATCCGCAACATGGGACGGCTGATCGATGAATTGCTTGAGTTTTCGCGCCTCAGTCGCAAGGAACTCAACTACGGCCATCTGAACATGAGCGCAATGGCCAAGGCCTGTTTCGACGACGCCGCGAGCGCGGTGACCTCGCCGGCGACCTTGCGGCTGGGCGACTTGCCGGCGGCCGAAGGCGACATCACGCTGATCAAGCAGGTGTGGTTCAACCTGCTGGCGAACGCGCTCAAATTCAGCGCCAGACGCGAGCAGATATTGATCGACGTCAGCGCGGAATCGGTCGACGGCATCCTGACCTATACCGTGCGCGATAACGGCGCCGGCTTCGACATGCGCTATTACAACAAGCTGTTCGGCGTGTTCCAGCGCCTGCATCGCGCGAGCGAATTCGAAGGCACCGGCGTTGGCCTGGCGATCGTACACCGCATCGTCACGCGCCACGGCGGCCGCGTCTGGGCAGAGGGGGCAGTCGGCGAAGGCGCGGCATTCCACTTCACCTTGCCGGCGGCGACGGGAGATCAGACGCATGAACAACTTTGAAAAAACCGACATCCTGCTGACGCAAGACAACCTTGCGATGCCGAGCTGCCGCTGTGCGCGCGGCAAAAGAAAAAGCTCGTCAACAACGTCGAATGGGTGCAGGACCGGAGCGAGTGCTGCCAACTTGGCGTGAACAGTTTGACAGTTTCCAGGAGGAGGTCGGAAAGGCAGGGTTCTACCGGATGCTCGTCACAAAATGCCGGCATCTTGAAAATATCGGGGACGGGGATGAGAAGACGTACGTTAAAAATACTGATGGTGGAAGACGATCCGGGCGATGTTGAATTGTCGCGCTATGAACTGACGCGCGCCGGCATCGCGTGCGATGTCCAGCAAGTGGACACGGAAGACGCCTTCGTCGATGCCTTGAGCCGCTATCGGCCCGACATCGTGCTCGGCGATTTTTCTCTGCCCAATTTCGACGGCATGTCGGCGCTGCAAATCGTGCAGCAAATTACGCCTGACACGCCGTTCCTGTTCGTCTCCGGCACCATGGGCGAAGAGCGTGCGATCAAGGCGCTCAAGCAGGGTGCTTACGACTACGTGCTCAAGTCCAATCTGGCGCGCCTGCCGTCCGCGGTCGAACGTGCGCTGCAGGAGGCGCACCAGAATCAGATCCGCAACAAGATGGAGCAGGCGTTGCAGGCCGAACGCAATTTGTTGTCCGCGATTTTCGACACGACAGGCGCGCTGGGGCTGATGCTGGACAAGGAAGGCCGCATCGTGCGTTTCAACCAGGCGGCCGAGCGCACCACCGGCTATACGCTGTCGCAGGTGCAGGGCAAACATTTCTGGGACGTTTTCTTTCCCGCCGAGGAACTCGAACCGGTGCGCAATCATTTCCTCAATTGGCACGCGCAGACGCAACCGCTGCAATATCAAAGCCGCTGGCTTACCGCGAGCGGTGAGCGGCGCGAGATATTGTGGCTGACCACTTTTCTGCAGGAAGACCACGGCTCGGCACTCAACTATATCTGCAGCGGTATCGACATCACACAGTGGCGCCAGGCCGAAGACCGCGTCCATCGGCTCAGCAACTATGACGTCCTGACCGGCCTGCCCAATCGCAACCTGCTGCGCGATCGGCTTGAGCAGGGCATCACACGCGTCGAGCGCGAGCGTCGGCCGGGACTGCTGGCGGTGATCCTGATCGGCGTGCGCGGCGCTATCGCCGTGCGCGAGGGGCTGGGCCTGCAATTGAGCGAAGACGCGCTGGTCGAAGCCAGCCGCAGGCTGGCCGGCCTGATGCAGCACGACGCCACGCTGGCGCGTTTCGGCGACACCAGTTTCGCCATGGTGTTGCATGTGCCGGAGCAGGATCAGATCGCCATGGTGGTGCAGGAAATCATCGACATACTCGACTTGCCATATCACGTCGACGGACACGAAGGCGTTTATCTCGAATCGAACATAGGCGTAACCATTTATCCGAACGACGGCGACAACGGCGACGCCTTGCTGCAAGCCGCTGAAGTAGCCATGCACCGCGCCATGGAAAACGTCCTGGAGCGCTTCCAGTTCTACACGCCGGCGCTCAACAGCCAGGTCAGCCATCGCCTGCAGATGGCGTCGCAGCTGCGTCAGGCGGTGCAGAAGAAGGAAATGCTGCTGCATTACCAGCCACAGGTATCGCTGAAGAGCGGCGAGATCGTCGGCGTCGAAGCGCTGCTGCGCTGGCAGCATCCGGATAAAGGCATGATCTCGCCGATAGAGTTCATCCCCATGGCGGAAGAAACCGGCCTGATCGTGCCGATCGGCGAATGGGTGCTGCGCACCGCTTGCGAACAGGCCCAGCGCTGGCATGACATGGGTGTACACGGGCTGACGATGGCGGTCAACCTGTCGGCCAAGCAGTTCGCTCAAAAGAACCTGGCGGCGATGGTGCGCCGGGCGCTGGACGACAGCGGTTTCAGTTCGCATTGCCTGGAGTTGGAGCTGACCGAAAGCGCCTCGATGGAATCGCCCGAAAAGAGCATCGAAGTCATGAAGCTGCTCAAGGCGATGGGCGTGCGGCTGTCGATTGACGATTTCGGCACCGGCTATTCCAGTTCGGGCTGGCCAGCTATTTCTAT
>NZ_AJHH01000056.1 GCF_000256565.1 Herbaspirillum lusitanum P6-12
GCCAACGATACCGAGTTCGGGCTGGCCAGCTATTTCTATTCGCGCGACATCGGCCGCATCTGGCGCGTCGCCGAAGGTCTGGAAAGCGGCATCGTCGGCATCAACACCGGCCTGATCTCCAACGAAGTCGCGCCATTCGGCGGCGTCAAGCAATCGGGCATGGGGCGAGAAGGTTCGCACTACGGCATCGACGACTACCTGGTCATCAAGTACCTGTGCATGGGCGGGATCTGATTGCTCAACCCGGCCGCCTGAACGCCTTGCGCTCCGCCTCCACGGTCTTGCGGCAGGCGCAGCCGGTCAGGTGGTCGTTGACCAGGCCCATGGCCTGCATGAAGGCGTAGATGGTGGTCGGGCCAACGAAGGTCCAGCCGCGCTTCTTGAGGGCCTTCGACAATGCCACCGAGGCTTCCGAGGTGGGATTGGCTTGCCAGTAATCCAGCGTGAGCACCTTGGGCCGGTCTTTGGCGGCCGGCTCGAATTGCCAGAACCAGGCAGCCAGCGAGCCGGCCTCCTCCACCAGTTCGATGGCGCGGCGAGCGTTGTTGATGGCCGAGACGATCTTGGCGCGGTTGCGGATGATGCCGGCGTCGCCGAGCAGGCGTCCGATGTCCGGTTCGGTATACCGCGCCACCCGGTGGAAATCGAAGCCGTCGAACGCGGCGCGGAAATTCTCGCGCTTGCGCAAGATGGTGATCCACGCCAGGCCTGACTGGAACCCTTCCAGGCAAATCTTCTCGAACAGACGCACGTCGTCGGCCACCGGCCGGCCCCACTCGCTGCCGTGGTACTCCGGCATGGCCGCATGCCAGGCGCAATAGTCTTTTCCGTCTTCCGCCGTGATCAGTCCGGGCACTTCGTTGCTAGTGATTATTGTCATGTCGATAATAAAAAAGCCGCAGGCAAGCGCTTATGATCCGGCAAAGCAAGCGAGTGTGCACGGCGCTTCTTGCTAATCCATTGCCGTGACGGCCTCCTGGAGTAGCTGCAAAGCGGCCGGCGAACAACCATGTCCATGCCGGCCCAGATCGGAAATTCCGGCAACACCGGCAATTGCATAAATCGTGCGGATTGCCGGCCCCTCCATGTCGAAGCTGAGTGCGAGCGCGATTTTTCCATACTGCAGGAATGTCGCGCCCCATCCGCCATTGATGCCGACGCAGGCGATGTACGTCCCGGACAACTCCATCGACATGATGCCGCTGACAAAACTGCTTGCAGCCTGCGCACCGGCTGCACCATTGCCCATCACCACGGCATCCGGCGCCAGCAGCTGCAGCATCGCCTGTTTGTCCTGGCGACAGATCGCCGCGACAAATTCCTGCGCCGTCTCGCGACACACCTGCTCGTCTGCAATCCTGCGCACCCGATCCGATTGCACGCGCTCCTTCGCCCTGCGCACCAACTGACGGCAATGCACCGGCGTCTTGTCCAGCGTGCGTGCGATTTCCTCGTACTGACAATCAAACACTTCATGCAATAGCAAGGCCGCGCGCTCGTCCGGGCTCAGGCGCTCCAGCATCAGCAGCACGCCATACGACAGATCCGACAGCATCGATACGGCATCTTCGGGCGACGGCGCATGCTCGTCCATCCATGGCTCCGGCAGCCAGGGCACGGCGGTGGTGGCGCGCTGGTGCTGCAAATGCCGCAGACGGTCGATCGCCAGCCGGCTGGCTACGGTAGTGAGCCAGGCTACCGGCGTTGTCAGCGACAGGTCCTGTGCTTCATGCCAGCGGATCCAGGTTTCCTGAACGACGTCTTCCGCCTCCGCCACGCTGCCCAGCATGCGGTAAGCGATCGACAGTAGCCGTCGCCGTGCGGCTTCGAACGTGGCGGTGGCGCTGATCGGGCTTCTTGTCATTGGTCTCTCCATGTTTGCAGCGCTGAGCTACTGCCTCCCTTGTTGACGTCCGGGGCGGCGAAAACGTGACAGCCGGCGAAAAATATTTTCATTTCGTCACGCGCGGCGGGCGGCGGCCGTCATGTCCCTACACCCACATTTCACGAAAAAGGACACGCCATGCCTGCATTTTCACCTCGCGCTCTGGACCTGGTTCCCACGGTCGTCGAGCAATCGGGACGGTCGGAGCGCGCCTACGACATCTACTCAAGGCTGCTGCGCGAACGCATCATTTTCCTGGTCGGGCCGGTCACCGACCAATCGGCCAACCTGATCGTGGCGCAGTTGCTGTTTCTCGAATCGGAGGATCCGGACAAGGATATTTCACTCTATATCAATTCACCGGGCGGCGTGGTCTATGCCGGGCTTGCGATCTACGACACCATGCAGTTCATCCGGCCGCAGGTGTCGACACTGTGCACCGGCTTCGCGGCCAGCATGGGCGCCATCCTGCTGGCGGCCGGCGCGCCCGGCAAACGACTGGCCTTGCCCAACGCCCGCATCATGGTGCACCAGCCATCCGGCGGCTCGCAGGGGACCGCGACCGACGTGGAAATCCAGGCGCGCGAAATCCTCTATCTGCGAGAACGTCTCAACAGTATTTTGGCCCGGCACACCGGCCAGACGATGGAGCGCATCGCCGGCGACCTTGAGCGCGACAACTTCATGTCATCCGAACGCGCCAAAGAATACGGCCTGATCGACGAAGTCGTCTCGCACAAGACGCGCTCGGACTAGTCGGCGAAACCGTCGGTGGCACGAATCAACTGATCAAGGATGCCCGGCTCGTTGTACGCATGGCCGGCGCTGCCGACCAGATGCAAGGTCGAATCCGGCCAGGCCTTGTGCAGATCCCATGCCGACTTGGCCGGCGTGACGATGTCGTAGCGGCCTTGCACGATCACACCCGGAATACCCTTGAGGCGGCCGGCATTGGCCAGCAACTGGCCTTCTTCCATGAACCCGTGATGGACGAAATAGTGGTTCTCGATGCGCGCGAACGCGAGCGCAAAGTGCGCGTCGCTGAAACCGGCGATCATGCCTTCATCGGGCACCAGCGTCACGGTGCTGGCTTCCCAACGGCTCCAGGTGCGCGCCGCCTCCAGCTTGGCGGCCTCGTCGTCGCCGACCAGCCGCTTGCGATAGGCGCTCATGAGGTCGCCGCGCTCGGCTTCCGGAATCGGCGCCAGAAATTCATCCCAGCGATCCGGCGCCAGCCATGATGCGCCTTCCTGGTAATACCAGTCCAGCTCCGACTGACGCAGCAGGAAGATGCCGCGCAACACCAGTTCGGTGACGCGCTCGGGATGCGTCTCGGCATAAGCCAGCGCCAGCGTGCTGCCCCATGAGCCGCCGAACACCTGCCATTTGTCGACGCCCAGCAGCACGCGCAAGCGTTCGATGTCGGCCACCAGGTCCCAGGTGGTGTTGGCGTCGAGATTGGCGTGCGGCTGCGAGCGGCCGCAACCGCGCTGGTCGAACAGCACGATGCGGTATTTCTCCGGATTGAACAGTTGCCGGTGCGACGGGCCGCAGCCGCCGCCCGGACCGCCGTGCAGGAACACCACCGGCTTACCCTTGGGATTGCCGCAGGTTTCCCAGTACACGCTGTGGCCGTCGCCGACGTCGAGCATGCCGCTCTCATACGGCGCGATGGGCGGATATAGCGTGCGCAATGCGGTGTCGTTGGTGTTGCTCATTGTGGTTGTTTCCCTGATGTCGGATAAAGAGTGTGAAAGGAGAGTGTAAAACGGTTCAGGCCGCGGCAAAGTAGCCCGACAGTTTGGCCAGGTCGACATTGCCGCCGCTGACGATCACGCCGATGCGCTTGCCCTTGAGCTGGTCTTTCATCTTTCGCACCGCGGCGAAGCTGAGGCAGCCGGTCGGTTCTACGATCATCTTCATGCGCTCCGCGTAAAAGCGCATGCACGCCACCAACTCGTCGTCGCTGACGGTCAAAATGTCGGCCACGTCGCGGCGGATGATCTCGAAAGTGTAATGACCGACGTGCTGGGTCTGGGCGCCGTCGGCGATGGTCTTGGGTGTATCGATGTGAATGATCTTGCCGGCGCGCAGCGATTGCAGCGCGTCGTCGCCGGCCTCCGGCTCGACGCCGTAGGTCTGGCAATCGGGCGACAGGGCCTTGGCCGCCAGCAGCGAGCCAGACAGCAGTCCGCCGCCGCCGAGGCAGACGAACAATGCATCCAGCGGCCCGGTTTCTTCGAACAGTTCCTTGGCGGCGGTGCCCTGCCCGCTGATCACGTCGGGGTGATCGTAGGGCGGAATCATGGTCAGGCCGTGCTTCTCGGCCAGCGCCGTGCAAATCTCTTCGCGGTTTTCAGTGTAGCGATTGAAGCGCACCACCTTGCCGCCGTATCCGCGCGTAGCAGCCACCTTGGCTTCGGGCGCATCTTCCGGCATCACGATGGTGGCCGGCATGCCGAGCTCATGCGCCGCCAGCGCGATGGCCTGCGCATGGTTGCCGGATGAAAACGTCACCACGCCGTCGTTGCGCTGCTCCGGCGTGAAGCGCGCCAGCGCATTCATGGCGCCGCGGAACTTGAACGCGCCCATGCGCTGGAAGTTTTCACACTTGAAAAAAACCTGCGCGCCGATCTCGGCATCGGCCGTACGCGATGTCAGCACAGGCGTCTTGTGGGCGTGACCGGCGATGCGTCCGGCGGCGGCGACCACGTCGTTGTAATCGGGAAGCTCAGGCATGGTGTCTCCGTAGGGGCTGTGCGTATGCGGGCTTTATTGCTTTTCAGATAGTAAAACATTTTCGGCAAGACGTTCGTGGTCTGCCTGCGCGCGGAAGATCGAGGCAAGGTCATCGCCGAAGGCGTGAAAAGCGAGGAGCACGCCGCCCGGCTGCTCAAGATGAGAAATGACAACGTTTGGCGTAGGACAAACACTGAATCCCCGGTAAGAAAGTTTGCCGCGCTCGCGGCGAACGCCACTTTTTTTCCATTTCTTCGTAACATTGGCAGGCGAAGAAATCCTCTGCCGTCCGTACCCTTTTGCGCACGCGTTGTCCGGCCGGAGACCGATTCCTGAGGTCAACAGATTCACTACCCAAAATCCAAAAATACGCTTCACCAAGGTGAATACAGAGGCTGCATATGAAGCTTGACGCCGCATCCACGCCATACAGTTTCCTCCAGGGCACCGGCACCCTCGGACAACTGATCCTGAACCACGACTGGTCCGCCTCTCCGCTCGGGCCGATCGACAACTGGCCGCAAAGCCTGAAGACGTCCATCAGCCTGATGATCAATTCACGCCAGCCGATGTGGCTGGGCTGGGGCGAAGAAGCGACCTTCTTCTACAACGACGCCTACATCGCCGTCCTCAGCGAATCCAAGCACCCGTGGGCGCTCGGCCGTCCGGTGACCGAAGTGTGGGCGGAGATCTGGGATATCTGCGGACCGCTGGCCGACAAAGTGTTCCAGCACGCCGAGGCGACGCTGGTGGACGATATCCGGCTCTTCATGAACCGCGACTCCGGCCTGGAGGAAAACTATTTCTCCTTTTCCTATAGCCCGATCCGGGATGAGTCAGGAAAGGTCGGGGGCTTGTTCTGCACCAACGCGGAAATGACTTCCAAGCATCTCAACGCGCGCCGCCTGCGCACCTTGTCCGAGCTCGCGCAACGAGCGCTGGTCGAAAAAACCGCCAGCGGCGCAGCCGCCACCGCCGCTGCGATCCTGGCGCAGAATCCCGATGACATCCCGTTTGCGCTGCTGTATTTGACCGACTGCGACCGTCGTCAGGTCCGGCTGGAACAAAGCGTGCACATCCTGCCCCTGAGCCTGGTCGTCCCCGATAGCGCCGACGTTGGACACGTGGACGTCGACACCACGGCTGTTAGCCATGTTGGCAATGACGCCAAGGCCACCCCGACGTTCTGGCCATTCGCGCAAGCGCTGGGCGCGGGCGGAAAAACCGTGGTCGACGTCAGCGGCCTCGACACGTTGCCGCTCGGCCCGGCCGATCAGCCGCTGCGCCAGGCGGTGATGTTGCCGCTGCAGACGCCGGGGCAGGAACATCCGCTTGGGGTGCTGATCTGCGGCGTCAATCCGACCCGGCCGCTGGATGAGGACTATGCGACCTTCTTCAATCTGTTGGCGGGCCAGGTCGGCATGGCGATCCAGAATGCCCGTTCGGTCGAAGCCGAAAAGCAGCGCGCCGACCTGCTGGCGGAGTTGGACCAGGCCAAGACCACGTTCTTCAGCAACGTCAGCCACGAATTTCGCACGCCGCTCACATTGATGCTGGGGCCGCTCGACGATATGATCGCCGACAAGGAACATGGCCTGCCGCCGGTCCAGCAGGAGCGGGCCCAAATGCTCCGGCGCAATGCTCTGCGCCTGCAGCGGCTGGTCAACGCACTGCTCGATTTTTCACGCACCCAGGCAGGCCGCACGCAAGCCTCTTACGTACAGATTGACCTGGCGGCGTTCACCGCCGACCTTGCCAGCACTTTCCGCTCCACCATCGAGGGCGCCGGCTTGACGTTCGAGGTGGATTGCCCACCGCTCGCCGAAGAAACCTACGTCGACCCGAGCATGTGGGAAAAGATCGTTCTCAACCTGCTCTCGAACGCCTTCAAATTCACCTTCGCCGGCAAGATCAGCGTCCGCCTCAGAGGTCACGGCGACCACATCCGCCTGACCGTCAGCGATACCGGCGTCGGCATCGCCAGCGACCAATTGCCGCTGGTGTTCAAGCGCTTCCACCGCATCGAAGGGTCGCAATCGCGCACCCATGAAGGTTCCGGCATCGGCCTGGCGCTGGTGCGCGACCTGGTCACGCTGCTAGGCGGCACCATCGGCGTCGACAGTGACCTTGAGCTGGGTTCCTCGTTCACGCTGACCATCCCGAGCGGCCGCGCTCACTTGCCGTCCGAGCGCGTGGTGGAATCGCTTGGCCCGGTCAATTCCAGCCTGAGCCCGCTGGGCGACGCCTATGCCGCCGAAGCGGACCGCTGGAGCGGCGCCAGGAACGGCAATACCGCAGAACCGGAAGACGCGGCAACAGCCGAGCGCAATCGCGCCAACCAAGTGCTGTCGGCGAGCGCACGCATCCTGGTCGCCGACGATAACGCCGACATGCGCGAATACCTGTCCAATCTGCTGCAGTCGCACTGGCGCGTCGAAGCGGTCGGCAACGGTGTAGAAGCGCTGGAGTCGGTACGCGCCAATCCGCCCGACCTGATCCTGTCCGACGTCATGATGCCGCAGCTCGACGGCTTCGGCCTGCTGGCCGCGCTGCGCAGCAACGACGCCAGCAAGGACATCCCGTTCTTCCTGCTGTCGGCGCGTTCCGGTGAAGAGGCGCGCCTGGAAGGCCTGGCCGCCGGCGCCGACGATTATCTGGTGAAGCCGTTCTCCAGCCGCGAGCTGATCGCCCGTATCGAATCCATGCTGCTGCGCTCCCAGATCCGCGCCATGGAAAAGCGCCATGCCGACCGCATGGCCACGATTTTTGCCCAGGCGCCGGTCGCCATCGCCATCACGCGCGGCCCCAATCATGTCTTCGAACTGGCCAATGCGCCTTACCAGGAACTGGTCGGCAACCGGCCCATCATCGGCCGCAGCGTGCGCGAATCGCTGCCCGAACTGGAAGGCCAAACGGTGCTGGACCTGCTCGACAACGTGTATCGCACCGCCGAGCCCTACATCGGACGCTCGATGGGTGTGAGGCTGCGCCGCAGCCCCGGTGAGGTGGACGAACGCTTCTTCGATTTCGTCTACCAACCCATGCTCAAGACCGACGGCAGCATCGAGGGCATCGCCGTGGTGGCCTTTGAAGTCACCGAGCTGACGCGCGCGCGCGCGCGCGCGCGCGC
>NZ_AJHH01000057.1 GCF_000256565.1 Herbaspirillum lusitanum P6-12
CGGGGAGGCGCGCGCGCCAGACTGCCGAAATCGCCAATCGCACCAAGGACGAGTTCCTTGCCATGCTCGGCCATGAACTGCGCAATCCGCTCACGCCGATCCTGACCGCGGTGCATCTGATGCGCCTGCGCGGCGGTGGCGGCATGGAGAAGGAATGCAGCGTGATCGAGCGCCAGGCCCGCCATCTGGTGCGGCTGGTGGACGACTTGCTGGACGTGTCGCGCGTGGCGCAGGGAAAGATCAACCTGCAGAAAAAGAAGCTCGAGATCGCCGACATCATTTCCAAGGCCATCGAAACCGCCAGTCCTTTGCTGGAAGAGCGCCAGCATCGCCTTACCGTCAACGTCCCGGCGCAAGGCCTGCAGGTGCACGCCGATCCGGAGCGGCTGACCCAGGTGCTGGCCAACCTGCTGACCAATGCCTGCAAGTACACCGAGAACCGCGGCCACATCCGTGTCGACGCGATGCTCGACAACAACCAGATCGTCGTGGAGATCCGCGACAACGGCATCGGCATTCGCGCCGACATGCTGCCGCATGTATTCGAAATGTTCGCTCAGGAAACCCAGGCCATCGACCGCGCTGGCGGCGGCCTTGGCCTTGGCCTGGCGATCGTGCGCAGTCTGACCGAATTGCACGGCGGTACGGTACATGTGTTCAGCGCCGGTCCCGGCACAGGCAGCGTCTTCACGATCAAACTGCCGGCCGTGCTCAGCGACGCCACGCCTATCCTGCTGCCGCTGACGCCCGACAATTTGCTCGGGCTGCAACCGCTGGAAGAAGGCTGCCCCATCCTGATCGTCGACGACAATCTCGACGCTGCGCAAATCCTCGGTGAGTTGCTGACCATGCAAGGTCACGAAATCCGCATCGCCTATGACGGGCCGTCGGCGCTGGACATCGTCAAGGATTTCACGCCGCGCATCGCCTTGCTCGATATCGGCCTGCCGATCATGGATGGTTATGAAGTCGCCGGTCATTTGCGCGCCATGCCGCATCTGGAAGGCATCAGCCTGATCGCGCTGACCGGCTACGGCCAGGCCAGCGACAAGCTGCGTTCGCTGCGGGCGGGCTTCGACCATCACCTGGTCAAGCCGGTCGATATCGATGTGGTGGAAGAATTGATCCGCAGCACGCTGGCGGCGCCGGACGAACCTGCCGTTGCGGTGCTCGGTCATCGGGTTACCGGTTCCGAATCGGACGCGGAACCGGCCTGAAGTGCGGATAACTGCTTGCGGCTGATCAGTCGCGGCGCTGCTTATAGGTCTCGGCGGCGTGCATGGCGATGAATTCCTGGGCGTCGCAGATCGCCGCATGTTCGGTCGCGCGGATTTCCGGACAACTGAAGCTGGGTTGACAGCCGCCGTCGACCAGCACGATGCCGCGGTATTGCGACGGCCCCAGACGGGCGATGCCCGCTTGCAGGGAAGGACTGTTGAGTTCCGGCAGGTATTCACCGCCCGGCAGGTCGATAGGGATGGTCATGCCGACTCCTTTTCCATTGAAAACGACGACAGAATTTTTTTGGTAAGGTGCTGCCTGGTTGCGACGTAGTCATGCCATGGATCGCGTTTGAGGGACGCCAGCCGCTTGGGTACGGTGACCACGGTAAAGCTGTCGGCTCGCGTCGTGCCGTCCAGCTCGTCCCAGGCCAGCGGCACCGATACCGGCGCACCGGAGCGTGCGCGCGGCGAGTAGATATCAGCGCCATGTCGTCCAGCTTGGGATCGTGGGTCAGCGTGACCACCGCGCTGTTGGCGTCGAGCTGCAGGCGCAACAGCAAGTCGTCGGGCATCTCGCCGGACAATTCCACGCCGGGGATGTCCCATTCATGCAGGTATTCTTCGCGCGGATCGCAGACGATGACCTGGTAGTCGAGCGCCAGCGCGAACTGCGCAACGTAGCGCGACATCTGTGCGGCGCCGATGATGACCAGGCGATAACGCGGACCGTAGGGTGCGATCAGCTTGCGATCCTGCACCACGGTCTGGCGCGCCTCGCTGTCGGTGGCGAGCGTGGCGGCGCCGGTGTCGAGATCGAGCGTGCGCGTAACGCGCAAGCCTTGGCGAACGGCCGCCAGCAACTCGGTAATGCGCGACTGCGCGGATACCGGCTCCATCATGATTTCCAATGTGCCGCCGCAGGGCAGGCCGAAGCGGTGGGCTTCGTCGGCGGTGAGGCCGTAGGTCAGTGCGAACGGCAGCGTCCGTTCCAGCTCGCCGCCCTGGATGCGGCGGATCAGGTCGTCCTCGACGCAGCCGCCCGAGACCGAACCACGCACATGGCCGTCGCCGCGAATCGCCATCATCGAGCCCACCGGACGCGGCGCCGATCCCCAGGTATGGGTGACGGTGCCGAGCAGGACGCGATGGCCTTGCTCGTGCCAGGCGAGGGCGGTGTTGAGGACGTCGAAGTCGATGGATTCCATGTGCAGGTTTTCCTTCCTTCTTGCGTTAAGCCTTCTTGAGCTGCTCGCGGATCGGCAACTGGCGGATGCGCTTGCCGGTGGCGGCGAAGATCGCATTGCACAGCGCCGGCGCAATCGTCGGCGTGGCCGGTTCGCCGACGCCGCCCAGCGGCACGTCGAGCGTATGCGGCACGATGTGCACGTCGATCTTGGCGGGAGCAGCAAACGCGCGCAGCACTTCATAGTCGTGGAAATTGCTCTGCTCCACGGCGCCGTTCTTGAACGAAATCTCCCCGGTCATCGCCAGGCTGATACCCATGATGCAGGCGCCTTCGACTTGCGAACGGATGCGGTCCGGATTGATCGAGGGACCGCAGTCGACCGCGATGTCGACGCGCGGGATGCTCACTTCGCCTTCATCGTTGACTTCCACCTCGACCACGGCGGCGATGTAGGTCACGAAGCTGTAGCATACCGCCAGCCCGAGGCCGCGGCCCTTGGGCAATTTGCGGCCCCAGCCGGCTTTGGATGTTGCCAGTTCGATCACGCCGCGCATGCGGCCGGTGTCGAGCGGATAACGCTCCGGCGATTCGCCGTAGTTCCAGCCGTCGGCCATCTCGGACGGATTGATCTTGCGCGCCGGGCCGATCAGTTCGAGCAGGTAGTCGCGGTGATCGCGCTTTGCCGCCGCCGCCAGTTCGGCGCTGAACGATTGGACCGCGAAAGCATGCGGAATGTTCGATACCGAGCGGAACCAGCCGATGCGGGTGTGTGCCTCGACTTCCGGCGCTTCCACGCGGATGTTGGGAATCGCATAGGGAATATTCACCGCCGACATCGCCAGTTCGAACGGCGCTTCGCCCTTGGCGCCGGCGGGGCCCCCGGCGTTACGCACGGCCTTGGCCGGTTGGCGTGCGGCGGCTTCCATGGTCTTGCGGAATTCGGCCGAATCGTAGGAGGCGTTGGGACCGTTGTCCCAGGTCAGCTTGAGCGCTTCGCGGCCCTTGATTGCGGCCCAGGTATTGCGCGCGATCACGGCCACGCCGCCCAGCGGATTGAACAGCGCCGGCGGCGGGCTGCCCTTGAGTTCGACCACGCGGATCACGCCCGGCACCTTGAGCGCCTCGCTGCTGTCGACCTTGGCCAGCTTGCCGCCGTAGACCGGCGGACGCGCGATGACGGCGTAGACCATGCCCTCGAGGCGGGTGTCGATGCCGTATTGGGTGTTGCCGGTGACGATGTCGTGCAGGTCGATGCCGCGCGTGCTGTCCTTGCCGATGTAACGGAACTGCTGCGGCGTCTTGAGCGTGACGCTTTCACGCGCAGGCAGCGGCAGTTTGGCCGCGTCGGCGGCGACATCGCCGTAGCCCAGCTTGCGGCCGCTGGGCTTGTGGATCAGTTCATGGTTCTTCGCTTCGACTTCGCCGACCGGTACTTTCCAGCGCGCGGCGGCAGCGGTCTCCAGCATCAGGCGCGCGGTGGCGCCGACCTGGCGCATCGGGCCGAAGGAGTGGCGCATGCTGCGCGAGCCGTCGGTGTTCTGGTTGCCGTATTTTTCCTGGTCGCCTTGCGCCTGCACTACGCGCACGCGGCTCCAGTCGGCGTCGAGTTCGTCCGCCACCACCATGGGCAGGCTGGTGCGCACGCCCTGGCCCATTTCAGAGCGGTGGGCAACGATGGTGACGACGCCGTCGGCGCCGATG
>NZ_AJHH01000058.1 GCF_000256565.1 Herbaspirillum lusitanum P6-12
AGATGTTGCCGCTCATGGCGTCGTCGATGTCCTTGTCGCTTGGGTTGGGTGTGGCACGCAGCAGCGCGGTGGCCGACATGATCTGGCCGGCCTGGCAGTAACCGCATTGCGGTACGCCGAGGGCCATCCAGGCTTCCTGTACCGACTTGCCGATCTTGTCTTCGGCGATGGCTTCGATGGTGGTGATCTTCTTGCCGACGGCAGCCGAGATCGGCGTGATGCAGGAGCGGATCGGTTCGCCGTCGAGGTGCACCGTGCAGGCGCCGCACAGAGCCATGCCGCAACCGAATTTGGTGCCGGTCATGCCGAGCTGGTCGCGCAGGGTCCAGAGGATGGGAGTGTCTTCCGGCAAATCGACGTTGTGCTGTTTGCCGTTGATTGTAAGTACGGTGAGTGCGGGCATTATTGTTCTACCTTTCCGACTTGGGTGGAGACCTAGTGAAGGAATGTTTCGCTGCCACGGGCAAATGTAGCAGCAAATTCCGAGAGATGTCGGAGTATCGCAACGATTGGGCTACAGTGAAATGGACTGTTTCGGAATTCTCGATTCCGTTTTGAGGAATTATCCCGGGACGATTGCAGGTGGTTCCAGCGGGAAGTCGTCGGAGGCCGACAACGTCTCCACCAGCGCGTCGAACACCAGCCGCACGCGTGCCGGTCGCCGCATTGCGCAGGTAATCAATGAATATCTTG
>NZ_AJHH01000059.1 GCF_000256565.1 Herbaspirillum lusitanum P6-12
TGGCGGTCGCCGCATTGCGCAGGTAATCAATGAATATCTTGCCGGTGCGCGCCGCCTTCGCCATCTTCGCCGTGAAATGATCGGGTAGCACCTGCACCATGTGCTCGGCGACGCTGCGCGACCATTCCTTGACCACCTCCCACTCCTGTTCCGGCACGATCGGCACGACCACGTGCAGTCCCTTGCCGCCGGTGGTCTTGACGAAACTGCGCAAGCCGATCTCTTCCAGCAGACCGTGCACCAGCCTAGCGCCCTCGACCACCTTGCTCCACGGCACCTCGGGCGCGGGATCGAGATCGAAGATGATGCGGTCGGGCTGCGCCAGCTTGCCCTCGCGCGCACCCCAGGTATGCAGTTCCAACACGCCCATCTGCACGGTGGCGACCAGGCCGGCGATGTCGTTGACCATCATGTACTCAGCGCTGCCCTTGCCTTCGGGGACCGCGATCTTCTCCACCGCGGCGGGAGCGCCCTGGCCGAGGTGGCGCTGAAAAAAACACTTGCCGACGCTGCCATCGGGACAGCGCACCATGGTCATCGGACGCTGCTGCACGTGCGGCAGCAGCCAGTCGGCGACGGTCGCGTAATACTCGGCGAGATCGCGCTTGCTCAGGTCCGGGTCGGTGAACAGCAACTTGTCGGGATGCGTCAGGCGCATGCCTTCGATGGATTCGATGGAGGAGTTGGTTGAAGAGTTGGCGGAAGGCTTTTTCGCCGCCCTGCTTTTCGGCGCGTGTTTTGCATCTTCTTTTGCATCTCCTTTTGCATTCGCCTTCACTTCCAGCCGGGATGTCGCAATCGCCTTCTCGCGTACGATTTCTTCCGCCTTCTTGTCCTCGCGCAGGGCGACGAATGCTCCATGGCGCAGGATGCCGGCGCTGGTCCATTGGGCAAAGCGCACCTCGGCCACCAGCGCCGGCCTGAGCCAATGGACCCCGCGCCGCTGCTGGCCGGTAGGTGGATTGGCAAAGGCTGGCTGGTCCTGCTCCAGCGGGCCGAACTGCTTGAGCAGCGTCTCCAGCAGCTTGTCATCGAAACCGGTGCCCACCCGCCCGGCGTAGCGCAACTGCTCGTGCTCATCGTAGACTCCCACCAGGATGGCCCCAAAGCCGCTGCGTTGGCCGGCGGGTTCGGTATAGCCGGCGATGACGAATTCCTGGCGCATGGCGCACTTCAGCTTGACCCAGCTGCGGTCGCGCCGTCCTGCATAGGCGGCGTCGGCGCGCTTGACCACGGTGCCTTCCATGCCGTGCAGGCAAGCGTGGCGGTAGACCTCGGCGGCGTCGCCGACGACGTGTTCACTGAATCGGATCAGGCCGCTGTGGTCTACGCCCGGCACCACTTCGCGCAACAGACGCTTGCGCTCCAGCAGCGGCGTGTCGCGCAAGTCTTTGCCGTTGAGCCAGAGCAGGTCGAACACATAGATGGCCAGCGTCACCCCGTCATAGCCGGTCGGATCCTGCAGCGCTTCGAAACTGATGCTGCCGTCGTCCAGCACGGCCACCACTTCGCCGTCGCGCAGGTCGAGGGTGATGTCCGGATGCTGGG
>NZ_AJHH01000060.1 GCF_000256565.1 Herbaspirillum lusitanum P6-12
TTCGGACAGGCGCAGGTCGAGGGTGATGTCCGGATGCTGGCGCGCGATGCGGTTGATGACCGGCAGCAGGTAGGTGTGCGCCAGCGTGCTTGGCGCAGTGATGCGAACCACGCCGCTCAGGATTTCGTCGTTGCGATGATTGTTGTCAAGAAACAAATCGTCGAGTGCGTTGATCGACAAGCGTGCGCGATGCATGAGCCGTTCGCCGAAGGCGGTGATGCGCACCTGGCGCGTGTTGCGGTGGAACAGCACTTCGCCGAAGGCAGCTTCCAGTTCCTTGACGGCGCGCGTCACGACCTGCGGCGAGATGCCCAGGCGCACCGCTGCTTCGCGGAAATTGGCGCTTTCCGCAGCCATGCAGAAAATCCTCAGTTGCTCGATGCGGTTCAGCTTGCTCTCCCATGTTCCCGGCTGGTCCGGCAGTGACGGCATTATTCCATAATCAGGAATCTGCGGCATTTGCAGATAAATCGATGCAAATGTTCTATGGTGAAGAAGGCGGCCGCCAATGTGCGTGGCCCGCGTGGAAATCCCGGAAAAGAGGGGGCGGATATAGAAGAAAAATGGGGTTGAACTAAAGATTTTTACCCTAGTCCCACAAAAAGATGCGGGCAAAAAAGCTAGTGCTCCATTCGAGATTTATCCGATAGTGCTTGGCAAACCGGCAAGGGAGAAACAATGAAAGTGGATGTCTACAAAAGAACCGAAGAAAACGATCTCTGTTCGTATCTGGTGGTGCCGCATGAAAGACCTTTGCCTCAGGAAGTGGCCAGCACCGAATGGCTGGTGCATGAGCTGGACGTGGATTTCGAGCGTACCGGCAAGGCCCATTTCACGCTCGACCCTGACGACGCCTTCCAGCAGATCGGTGAAAAGGGCTACGCCATCAGCCATCTGAACGATCGCACCAAGGATGGCAACGTCCACTAGTCATCCAAAGGAGACCATCATGCCGATCGAACAGCTGGGCGACTATGAAGTCGAGTATTCGGGCGTCAAACTGCCGACCGACCACGGCGACTGGGCCGCCAACGTGGCGATCTTCGGCCCGTCGGCCAATCCCATGCATCGCAATCCCGTGTTTCCCTCGCAGCGCGTGCTGATCGATACCGTATTCCCCGATGAAAAATCGGCGGAACAGGAGGCGCGCAAAGCGGCGGTGGCGATGCTGGAACATCGCTGATCGACTTCAGTCAGGAAATTGATTCGGTAATTCAATGATGCAGTGGCGGCGACCTCATCCCGGTTCAAAAGCAGCCGGGATGTCGTCGTCTGCGCTGCAAACCTGGTTGCGACCGCGCGCCTTGGCGGTATAGAGCGCCTTGTCTGCGGCGCTGACCAGGTCCAGCAGATTGCAGGTCTTGGTCGGCACGCTGGCCTGTACGCCGACGCTGACCGTCACGATACCGGTCGGATTCTTGCCGTGCGGGATATTGAGTGCGCGCACGCCGGCGCAGATTTTTTCGGCCACGCTGATGGCGCCCTTGAGATCGGTGTTGGGCAGCAGGATGGCGAATTCCTCGCCGCCGTAGCGCGCCGACAGGTCGCCCGGACGATTCATCTTGATCAGCTTGCCGATCTTTTGCAGGCAGACGTCGCCGGCCGGATGGCCGTAGGTGCCTGCGTCAGTTGCGGCCAGCGCTT
>NZ_AJHH01000061.1 GCF_000256565.1 Herbaspirillum lusitanum P6-12
TCGAGCGCTGCCAGCGCCTGCGTCAGTTGCGGCCAGCGCTTGCTCCAGTCGAGATGCTCGCGTGTGAAGATGCGCGCCTTGCCGCCTTCGATCCGGCACAGACCGCGATAGCCGTCGAACTTCATTTCACTGAGCCATGCGTCGCCGTCGGGCGCCTCTTTCACCAGCATCGCCAGTTGTGCGTCGACTTTGTCCGGCATCGGCATGGAAGTGGCGGCGCGACCGGCAGGTTTACGTTTTTTCGACGTGGTCTCGACGGGCTTTTCAGCAGCATTTCCAGGAGCGATTCCAGTCTTCTTCGTCGCTGTGCCCGCCACGCTCTCCGGCCGCAAGGCGGTGATGTCGGCTTGCTTTCCCTCGCGTGCGGCGTCGTCCTTTTCCTTGATCAGCAACCAGTTTTCCTTGGTCTTGTCGTCTTTATCCTTGTCTTTGTCGGCCGGCTTGCCCATGCGCACCAGGTTCCAGCGCCCGCTCAGTTTGGCGCCGCGCAGTTCGAATTCCAGGTGGCCCTTCTTCAGGCCGGCCACGGGATCGCCGATCGGCAGCCATTCGCCGCGATCCCACAGCACCACTTCACCGGCGCCGTATTGATGCGCCGGGATGCGGCCCTCGAAGCTGCCGTAGTCGTAGGGATGGTCTTCCACGTGCACCGCCAGCCGCTTGTCGTGCGGATCCAGGCTCGGTCCTTTAGGCACTGCCCAACTCTTGAGCACGCCATTCACTTCGAGGCGGAAGTCGTAATGCAAGGCGCGCGCGTGATGGCGCTGGATGAAATAGCTGAGCGTCTTGCCGGATCGGCGCGCCACCGGCTCCGGCGGCGGCTCCGGCGTGATCTTGAAATCGCGCTTGGCGCGGTTGAATTCATTGGCCAGCGTCACGTCGAACTGGCGCCGGTTGGCGACGCCGGTGAGGCCGTCTTCCAACGCCATCTTTTGCAGCGTCTTGTTCATCTCCACCAGTTTTTCACGCGCCGACAACAGTTTTTGCTGTGCCTGCGCACGCAGCTTGATCTGGTTGATGAGGCGCTTGCCCATCCACGCCAGCATGGCGACCAGGATCAGCACGCCGACCGATTGCATCAGCGTCTCGGTGCGCCAGCTTGCCAGCACTTCGTCGTAGGACAGGGCGGCGGTGACGAACAGCGGGTACTTCTCCAGGCGCTTGTAGCTGTGCAGGCGCTTGACGCCGTCGGCCCCGGTGATGATGGCGATGCCGTTCCTGTTGCGCGAGGCGTGATCGCTGACGATGTTGCTGTTGCTGATGTTCTTGCCGATGATTTCACCGGAGGCCGGCCATTTCGCCAGCAGGATGCCGGGCTGCGTCGCCAGCAGGATCTCGCCGTGCTTGCCGATATCGAAACTGCGATAGAACTTGAGGAAATACTCGACCTCCACCGAAGCCAGCACCACGCCGGCGAAGCTGCCGTCCGGGTGATTGATGCGGCGCGACAGCGGGATGATCCAGTCGCCGCTGGAACGGCTCTTCACCGGTTCGCCGACATGCGGGTTCCGGTCTTCATGGGTCATGTGATAGATGAAGTATTCGCGGTCGGCGTTATTGAGCATCCACGGTGAATCATCCATGGAATTGACCATCCACTTGCCGGACTGGTCGTAGACAAAAAGACCCTGGATCTGCGGCAGCTCCTTGACGTAGGACGCCAGCAGCGGGTACAGGCGCGCCAGCGAATCGCGGTCCATGCCTTCGACTTCCAGACGCTGCACCATGCCGAACAATACCGAATCGGCCGAGATCAGCGTTGCCTGGGCATGTTCGGCCAGCGCCCGCGACAGGTTGGCGGTTGAGATCTGGGCATCGTCGAGGTCCTTGACACGGACGTTCCAGGCAAAGGAGATATGCAGGATCAGAATGGAAAGACAGACCAGGCCGACGAACACCGACGCGAAAATGCGCACGTTGACGCGCCGCGAGCGCGCCACGGCAGGCGTTTCGCCGAGCTCCGGCGCGGCCGGTGGGATGTCGGGCACTTCTTCGATAGTCATTTGTTTCGATTCCGTTATCGTTCCGGGAACGGCTATCGCTGAAATATAATTACGAGGGCTGTGGCGTCTCGAATGTAATTGTTATTCTCATCGCGTATTTTTTATACGATAGCAGTAATGTCAAACCATGTGCGCGCGGAGCAGATGAATTTCTTCCGCGCATTTGTCCGTTTCACCCATGGTGCAGAGGGACCGGCGGCAGGCTTTGCCAGCGCAAACCGTGCACGTTCTTTTCCTGTCCGAGACAGCTCACCAGCCGCACTACTGAGGCGCGTTCCGGCGTCGAGCAGGCCAGCGATACGGTGAAATCGATCAAGGCCTGATGCGGGCGCGGCTTGATTTCCAGTTCGTACCCCTGGTCGAAGCCGTTCTGCAATTGCATCAGGATCAGTTCTTCGATGACCGGCGCCTGCTCGCGGCGGCATGAGGCGAACACTTGATACGGCAAACGGTCGGCGGCGGTTTCATGGGCCGGGAAATCGTTGCCGGCAAAGAAGCCGTCCGGCCTGGTTTCCAGTTTGGTGATGCGCATGGCGGTTTCCTTTCCCCCGGGCGTGCCGCATCTGCGGCGGCGCTACCCTTGATTCTCTCGTCGTTGCCGTGGCCAGGTCATTGCGAGGACGCCGGCGCGCCTCTGCAAATCCCACTAGAATTGCACCACTGCAGCTTATCTCTTTCCCCCTCATTTCAATCTGACAATGAAACCTCAACTACTGGCTCTTATTCATCTTTCCGAAGAAAGCAAGGCCGCCATCGGCAGCGCCTTCGACATCATCTACGCGCCCACCGCGGAGACGCGCGCGGCGGCCATCGCG
>NZ_AJHH01000062.1 GCF_000256565.1 Herbaspirillum lusitanum P6-12
CGCGCCATCTGGTCGGCGCACGCGAGTTGCAGGCGCTGGGGCCGAAAGGCTTCCTGGTCAATATCTCGCGCGGCAGCGTGGTCGACACGGCGGCGCTGGCTGCGGCGCTGGGCAAGGGCGAACTGGGCGGCGCCGGACTGGACGTCTACGAAAGCGAACCGCAACCGCCGCGTGAATTGCTGGAATTCAAGAACGTGGTGCTGACGCCGCACATGGCGGGCTGGTCGCCGGAAGCCATCACGGCGTCGATTACCAAATTCCTGCGCAACGCCGAGGCGCATTTCGCTGCCGTCGGCTAAAAACACACCGAGCAAAGCACAGTCCCACGAGACGGGAAACTTGCCTGGCAAGACTATTCGCGATAGTCTTGCCGGCTTGTCGCGCCCGTACGCCGTTTTGTTCAAGTAAGTCGCGCCGGTGACGTTAAACCCAGCATAGAATCCGACCAAGTCAAACAAGAGAAAGCCGCTCACCATGGACATGCCATCTCACCAACTCACCATGACCGTCCTGATGACGCCCGACATGGCCAATTTCTCCGGCAATGTGCACGGCGGCACCATTCTCAAGTTCCTCGATCAGGTCGCCTATGCCTGCGCCAGCCGCTACGCCGGTCAGTACGTGGTGACGCTGAGCGTGGACCAGGTGATGTTCCGCCAGCCTATCCATGTCGGTGAACTGGTGAGCTTCCTGGCCAGTGTGAACCACACCGGCACTTCGTCGATGGAAGTCGGCATCAAGGTGGTCGCAGAAAACATCCGCACCCAGGAAGTGCGTCACGTCAACAGCTGCTTCTTCACCATGGTGGCGGTCGACGGCGAGCGCAAGCCGGTCGCGGTGCCGTCGCTGCGTCCGTTCACGGGCGAAGAAAAGCGCCGCTTCGAAGCCGCCAAGCTGCGCAAGAAACTGCGCGCCGAGTTGTCGCACCGTTTCGACGAAGCCAAGCTGTCCTGATCGGTCTCATCCGACATCCAACCACCAGGGAGGAAGTGAAATGCTTGCCAGTTTCGCGACCCTGCTGGTGTTCCAGTGCTTGGGTGAGGGCATCACCTTCGCCCTGAAACTCCCCATTCCCGGTCCCGTCGTGGGCATGTTGCTGCTGTTCTTCACGCTGGTCGCTTATCCGCCCTTGCTGGACCGGATCGAAGCCACCGGCAGCGAATTGCTGCGCCATCTGTCGTTGCTGTTCGTGCCGGCCGGCGTCGGCATCGTTGCTACCGCAGGACAAGTGCGCGGCCATTGGCTGACGGTAATCCTGGCGGTGGTGGTGAGCACCTTGCTGACGCTGGCTGTGACTGCCGCGGTCACGCGGGCGGTGATGAACTGGCAGAACCGGCAAGATCAGCAGAATCGCCATACTGACGGCGACAAGAAAGACGGCGAGGGCGATCATGCGTGATCTGCCGCAATTCGGCCTGATCTGGGTCTATCTGGCGGCGTCGCCGTTGCTGGGGCTGACGCTGACCTTGTGCGCCTACGTCGTGGCTTACTGGATCTACAGCCGTTGCAAATTTTCGCCGCTGGCCAATCCGGTGGCGATCGCGATTGCGCTGGTCAGCACCGTGCTGCTGCTGAGCGGCATGCCGTACAGCGAATACTTCGCCGGCGCGCAATTCGTCCACTTCCTGCTGGGCCCGGCCACGGTGGCGTTGGCGATTCCATTGGCGCGCCAGTTGCCGCGGCTGCGCAAATCCTTCCTGCCGCTGGCTTGCGGCCTGCTGGCAGGTTCGGCCACGGCGATCGTGTCGGCGGTGGTGCTGACGATCTTGCTGGGCGGCTCGCCGCAACTGGCGTTTTCGATCGGACCCAAGTCGGCCACCACGCCGATCGCCATGGGCGTGGCCGAAAAACTCGGCGGCTTGCCGGCGTTGACGGCGGTGCTGGTGATCGGTACGGGGATTTTCGGCGCGGTGGCGGCGCGCTTCCTGTTCAACCGCATGCGCATCGATTCGCCCGAGGTGCGCGGTTTTGCGCTCGGCGTGACCTCGCATGGCATCGGCACCGCGCGGGCATTTCAGGTGAATCAGGAAATGGGCGCCTTTGCCGGTCTCGGCATGGGCCTCAATGGCGTGCTGACGGCGTTTCTGGCGCCGTGGCTGATCCCGGTGTTCGTCGGCTTGCTGGCGCGTTAGCGTTATCCGATCAATTTCGGTAGCGCTGACGCCAGCAAGGCAACGCCCGACAGCGTCAGCAGGCTCAATACGATCTTGCGGAAAGCCGCCTCGCTGATGCCGAGGTAGATCCGTGTCCCCAGGATGGCTACATCCATGCGTTATTCCATTCCCGTGTTGTTCTTGTCTGCGGTGTTGGGCCGTGCCTGGCTTCAGCGCCAGATCTTCGCCAGCGTCTTGATCGCGGCGGTGATGGCGGCCTCATCGGCGCCGCCGAAACCCATCACCAGTCCGGCTTCGTGGCGACGCGCGGAGCCGGGCAGCCAGAAGCGCGTCAGGCCGTCGATCTCGATGCCGGCTTCGGCGGCGCGATTGATCATGTCGTCCTGCTGCCTGATGGTCGGCACCCGCACCGAGCC
>NZ_AJHH01000063.1 GCF_000256565.1 Herbaspirillum lusitanum P6-12
CGGCCGGCGGCGCGACGATGTAGCCGAGTCGCAGACCGGGGAAGGCGATCTTCGAAAATGTGCCCATATGCAGCACGCGGCCGCTGCGGTCGAGCGAGGCCAGCAAGGCCAGCGGCGTGCCGCTGTAGCGGTATTCGCCGTCGTAGTCGTCTTCCAGGATATAGCTCTGGTTGGCTTCGGCCCAGGCCAGCAGATCAAGCCGGCGTGCCGATGCGGCGCGCGGATAACCGGGATTTTCCATTGCCGCCGTGTCGCCCGGATTGAGCAGCAATTGCGCGCACATGAACAGCGCCTGCTGGGTGCCGGCGGTGATGATGATCTGGTCCGGATCGCACACCAGTCCGCGCGAATTGCGCAGGTAGCCGGCCAGCATTTCGCGTAACTGCGGATCGCCGGCAGGATCGCTGTAGCCGATGCGGTTCTCGGTGCCGCGCCGCCAGAAATCAGCCTGCAGGCGCGCCCAGACGTCGCCCGGGAACAGGTCCAGCGCCGGCACGCCGATGCGGAAGGTGCGCGGTTTGCCGGGCGGCGGCAGCACCTTGGCGGGATGTAGCCCTCGGCGTACAGCTGGTCGTAG
>NZ_AJHH01000064.1 GCF_000256565.1 Herbaspirillum lusitanum P6-12
CGCGCGCGCTGATGTAGCCCTCGGCGTACAGCTGGTCGTAGGCGCGGACTACCGTGGTGCGCGAGATGCTGAGCGCCAGCGCCAGTTCACGCGTGGTCGGCAGCTTTACCTGGCGATCGATCTGACCCTTGAGGATGCGGTCGCGCAAGCTTTGATACAGCTGCACGGCGAGACCTTTGCCGGGCGCGAGGTGCAGCCCGGTCAGGTCGAACGGAAATGGCGAGGCGTGGATGCTGTTTTGCATTGGTTTGATGAAAATAGAGGATATTGGCTCTTTTAGAAGACCAAATTTATCATTAATCTGTGCAACATGCTCAACAATTCTTCAAGAAAACCACGAACATATCTGCCATGACGACCTCTGCAAACTCAGCAACACAGAACCGGTTCGGCCAACCGGTCGGCGCCCCTTTGCCGGACTGGACGCCATGCCGGCTACCGCCGACAACCGCCATGTACGGGCGTTACTGCCGCGTCGAGCCGATCCGTCCGGCGCATGCGGACCAATTGTTCGACGCCAACGGCGATGATGCCGAGGGCCGTAATTTCACCTATCTGTTCGTTGAGCCGCCGAGCGGCATTGATGAATATCGCGCATGGGTCGACAAGATGAGCGTCAGCAAGGATCCGATGATGCACGCCATCATCAATCTGGACAGCGATGAAGCGGTGGGCGTCGCTTCCTTCATGCGCATCGACCCCAATTTCGGTGTGATCGAGGTTGGCAACATCAATTTTTCGCCGCGTCTGCAGCGCACCCGCGCCGCCACCGAAGCAATGTTCCTGATGATGCGGCGCGCCTTCGATGAACTCGGCTATCGCCGCTACGAATGGAAGTGCGACAGCCTCAATGCACCGTCGCGCGCTGCGGCTGCACGCTACGGATTCACCTTCGAAGGCGTGTTCCGTCAGGCCGTGGTGTACAAGAACCGCAGCCGCGACACAGCGTGGTTCTCGATCATCGACAGCGAATGGCCGCAGGTCAAGAGTGCCTTCGAGCACTGGCTCGATCCGGAGAATTTTGATGCGCAAGGACGGCAGCGCGAGAGTCTCGGGGCATTGATGGCGCGTTGATGTTGCGTTGCTGCTCGGCAAAATAAACCGCCCGACAATAAAATGGCGTCTTCGATTTATCCATAACAAGTAAAACTCATTTCACAAATCATGCGCGAATCCAGTTTGTCGTCCCGTCAGGCCGTCGTCCTCCTTGGCGTCGTTGTATTGATATGGGGTACCACCTGGCCGGTCAATAAAGCCATCCTGCACTACATGTCGCCGATCTGGTCAACGGCGATACGTTCGTGCATCGGTACGGTGGTGCTGCTGATCCTGTGTCTGGCGCGCGGCCGCCTGGTCCTGCCGCAGCGCGGCGACCTGCCGGTGGTGTTCAGCGTCGGCCTGCTGCACATGACTGCCTATTCGATACTCGGCAACGTCGGCATGCAGCACGTTGCCGCCGGCCGTTCGGTGGTGCTGGCCTACA
The DNA here is from genome assembly GCF_000256565.1 of Herbaspirillum lusitanum P6-12. GTDB lineage: Bacteria > Pseudomonadota > Gammaproteobacteria > Burkholderiales > Burkholderiaceae_D > Herbaspirillum > Herbaspirillum lusitanum. Next base: position 1,484 of record NZ_AJHH01000064.1, read on the forward strand.
CCACGCCGATGTGGGTCGCGCCTTGTGCGCGCCTGTTTCTGGGCGAAGCATTCACGTTACGGCGCGCGATCGGCACCGTATTCGGCTTGTTCGGACTGGTGCTGATCTTCAATCCGCTGGCCTTCGATTGGAGCAATCATGATTCGGTGCTCGGCAACGGCCTTATCTTGCTGGGAGCGATGTTCTGGGCCGCAAGCATCCTGTACGTACGCGGCCACCGCTGGATCGGAGAACCGTTCGACCTGCTGGTGTGGCAGGCGCTGACCGCCAGCTGCGTGCTGGTGCCTTGCGCGTGGTTGTTTGAAGGTCCGCCGCAGCTCGATCTGAGCGCGCAGGTGATCGGGCTGCAACTGTATAGCGCGACGTTCGGCATTGCCATCGCTTACTGGGCAATCAACAAAGTCAATCATTCGCTGCCGGCGATGACCACTTCGCTGGGCCTGCTCGGCGTACCGGTGTTCGGTATCGTCTGCTCGTCGCTGGCCCTGGGCGAAACGCTGGAGTTCAGCCTGGTGGCGTCAATGGCGTTGATCATCATGGGCATCGCCATCGGTGCATTGCCGGAGAAGCGGGCAGTGCGCACCTAGGTCGCCGTCGCCGCCGGCCATTCTTCCAGGATGCGTCGGCGCGTCGCGCCCGAGTTCAGCCATTGCAGCGTTTCGTTCCACAGGCTCTGGCGGAAGCGTTCGTGGAAGAAGGCGAAGTGGCCGATCTCGCTGATGTGCAGATCGGTCGGCGTCAGGCTCACCAGCGTGCGGGTGCTGCCGGTGTAGTAATGCAGCAGGCGCGTCACCGCAGCGGGCGTGCCGAACGGATCGTCGCTGATCGTATAGGCCAGGGTCGGGCCGCCCAGATTGCCGAAGAATTGCACGCGCGCGGCGTCGGGATGTTCCAGCGCGGCGCGGCGAAATGCCCATTCGCAGGCGACGCCGGCCGGCAAGTCTTCCAGCCAGCCCAGCAGGCGCCCGGGGAAATAGCCCGTCACCGCAGTCAGCAGCGGCATCAATACATGCCATTTCAGGAACATCCGCCTGCGGACGGCGGGCGCATAGTCGCGCCAATAGGCGTATTGCGCGCCCACGACCAGCAAGCGGTCGATGCGCCAGTTCGACGCCGCGTAACCGGGCATGACGCCGCCGATGCTATGTCCGACGACGTGGATTTCGCTGTCGGGGAAATTGTTCGCAACCCATTGCAAGACGCCTTCGAAGTCCTTGCTGCCCCAGTCGAACTTGCCGGCGCGCAGCCGCCGCAGCGAATCTGCGCGCGAGGCGGCGGCGCGGTCCTGGAACGGTTTTTGGCGGCGGCAGGTCT
>NZ_AJHH01000065.1 GCF_000256565.1 Herbaspirillum lusitanum P6-12
GGCGGCGCGGTCCTGGAACGGTTTTTGGCGGCGGCAGGTCTGGCCGCAGCCTTGGTTCGCCTGGCCGGGGTTGCGGCCGGCTTTGCAGCTGGTCGCTTGCCCTTGCCGTCAATGCTCTGTTTGAGCAAGGCCATCAGATCGATGACCTTGGCGCTGCTGCGCGGCTTGCCGTCGTCCTCCGGTTCCGGCTCGGCGATCTCGTGGGTCTGGCGGCTCCTGATTTTTTTTTGCACCAGCGCCAGGATGTCGTCGCGGTAAGTGTCGCGCAGCGATTCCGGGTCCCAGTCGCCGGACATGCTTTCCACCAGCGATTGCGCCATCTCCACTTCCTTCGCGCTGAGGCCGGCTTTCTTCGGATTGGCATCGGGCACCGGCAAGTCGTCCGGCGCACGCAACTCAGCCGGATAACGCAAGGTAATCAGGTTGATGATGTCGTCGAACGGCGTCAGTGCGGCGATATGCTGGCGCGTGCGGATGACGATGCGCGCCAACGCAATCTTGCCGCTCTTGCGCAGCGTCTCGCGCAGCAAGGCATAGGCCTTGGCGCCGCTTTTCAGAGGCGCCAGGTAATACGGCTGTTCATAGTAGGTGATCGGAATCTGTGTCGCATCGATGAAGGATTCGATGTCGATGGTCTGGGTGGCTTCGACGTTGGCGCGGCGCAAGTCTTCGTCGGACAACAGGACGTATTTGCCGTCCTCGTACTCGTAGCCCTTGACGATGTTGTCCCAGACCACTTCCTTGCCGGTTTTCTTGCTGATGCGCTTGTAGCCGACCGGCGACAGGTCGCGCTTGTCCAGCATGGTGAAGTCGAGCTCGTCATGTTTCTCGGCCGTGAACAGCTCGACCGGTATATTGATCAGCCCGAAACTGATTGCGCCCTTCCACAATGCTCGCCGCATGTTTGCTTCTCCCGATAGTGAGAAAAGTATCGCGCAAAAGCGGCGGCCATCACAGTCAGCAATCGGCTGAATGCCTTGTCAGACGGCAGCCGACGCGGCTGCTGGTGGTCAGACGAAGTAAATCTCGAAGTCCCGCTGGAAATGCGCCAGCACCTCAGGCGGCAGAATGGCGGCGTTGCCGGTCGAACGATCGGGTTCCAGTTGGCTGCGATAGCATTCCAGCGCCGCCTTCTTGCGCGCCTGCATGTCAGGGTCAAGCGCCAGTTTGCGGGCGCGCTGCCAAGGGATATCTTGATGGTCGGGAGTGCGCCAGTGCCACATCCAGATCGGGATTTCGATCAGGCGGCAGCCGATGGCGCGCGCTGCATCGCGGCTGGCCAGGCCGACCGCTTCATGGTCCGGATGACCGTCGCGATGCCAGCTGGCGAAGACGACATCGCTGCGTTGCAGATAAGCGCCCAACAAATCCTGCAATTTGCGCTGATGCTCGCCCACCCTCCTGTCGGGCAATTGGGCGCGCATGATGGTGATGTTGCCGATGCCGAGCGCGGTCAAGGCCACGCTGGTTTCGGCAGGACGAACGTGCGACAGCAAGTCGCTGCTGAACGCCGATTCACTGCTGTGGCTGCGCTCGCCGTCGGAAACCGCGATCAACAGGATCTCGTGGCCGCTGCGCGCCAGATGCATCAACAAGCCGGCGCAGCCGAGCACTTCGTCGTCGGGATGCGGCGCCACGATGACGGCGCGCGAATCGGACGACACCAATGTTTCCGGATGGACTTGCGGCACCCTGGCCAAGCGCGGATTGTCGCGCCAGCGCGCTTCGTCGGTGGCCGCATGTCCGATCTCGGGAGGATTTTCTTCAGTCAGCGTCAGAGTCGCCATTCTTCCTCTCCTGCATGATAGTTTTCGCCGTCTTCCCCGTCTTCCGCCTGTTGCAGCGTGGACTGCGCCAGCGCCACCAGATCGCGTTCGGCATGGCTCTGACGCAAAAATACCGGCAAGTCGGCCATCATGCGCGCAACCCAGGGATCACGACACAGCGGCGCCGCGCCCAGCGCACGCCCTACCGCCTGCATGACCTCGACTGCCGCCTGCTCGGTCGCCAGCCGGACGCGCATGGCGAGACGATAACTATCCGCCGTCGGCTCCGCGTCGATGGCTTCTGCCGCCGCGCGCAGTCCTGCCGCCGATGCACTCAGCGCAACGTCGGCGCGTCCAAGGTGAGCCAGCGCATGCGGATCATCCCGCCCAGTCAGTTTGTGGCGCAGATAACTCGCCAGTTGCGCCGCCGCGCCATGCCAGCACGCGGCAATACCGGCGCCGCCTTGCCAGAAGCCCGGCCGGTCGACATAGAAATTCGTTCCGCCGACGGCGATCCCGCGCGCGTTTTCAAAATGCACGTTGACGCTGGTGGTCTCGGCCATGCCGACTGCGTGCCAGCCCTCGTCGCTGACCGTCACGCCGGCCTGGTCGAGATCGACCGCCGCCAGGCAAGGATGGCCGTCGGCATTCCAGCCGCTGACGATGGCGTGGCTGAGCGCGTTGGCGCCCGAGCACCAGGCCTTGACGCCATCAATCACCACGCGGCCCGGGTCTTCGGCCGAGGCGGTGCGGATATCAAGCCGCGCCTCGGGCGGCTCGGCGCACCACACGCCCCAGACGCTGAGCGCCGGCGCGATGTCGTCGGCGGCGGCTTCAGCGAGGATCGCCAGGGCATCGGCATGGGCCTCATACAATTTCGCCAGGCTCAGGTCGTACGCCGCCACCGCCGCCAAGGTGCGCCAGCGTTGCAGGGTCTGGCCCGAACCCGGCAGGCTGAGCCGATCCAACCCGGCGTCGACCATTTCGCACAGCAACTGGCCGGCCTCAGGTCGCGCCGGCAATTGCGCGAGAAAACGGCGGATGCCGTCGACGTTGTCTTTGGCAGGTGTGTTCATCAGACCACCGGGGGATCAGTTTCGCGATCCAGTTCACGCCGACCGCCGACGGCCTGGATGAATTGCGCCAAGCCTTCGTCGAGCTGGTCGCCGGACACGTTGATCAGCGAAAAGTCGGGGTCGCCGGTCGGCAGCACCGCCGGCAGTCCGGCACGGTCGAGCAGATCGGCGCCGGTGTCGATGACGAGGATCGGCTTGCAATGACGATACTGGTCCTTGATGAACTCGATCGCCAGGCCGTTTTCGCACAGGCTGATGGTGGAGGCATCTCCAGGCGCCACGATCAGCGCGTCGTACAAGGCAGACGGCGCCGCCTCGATCGTGATGTCCGCCTGCCAGCCGTCGCCGGCCGAGCCCTCCCTGCCCTTGACTGCGCCAAGCATTGGCGCCAGCACTTTGGGCGCCGCCCCTTGCTCCAGCAGCACGTCGTAAATCCTGGACAGCACATCGACGTCAACGCCATCCGTTGCGAGGATGGCGATACGGCGCGTGCGGATGCTGCCGTCCCCCGGATACGCAGTCAGCGACAAGGCCGGCGACGGTGCGTAGACCGGTTTGACGGCCGGTCCGACATCGGGCGCCGGATCGGGCACGGTGAAACCGAGACCTTCGGCCACGCTTTCGGCCAGCAGATCGTCGACATTGGCCAGCAGCGACACCACACGCTGGCGGATCGCCGGCGTCTGCACGCGCGTCAGCTCGAAGCGGAAAGCCTTGATGATGTGACGCTGCTCGGCGGCGGACTGGCTGTTCCAGAACAACCTGGCCTGGGCATAGTGCTCGGCGAATTTTTCCGGTTTGGCGCGCACCTTGTCGCCCTCTACCGGTTGCGGAAAACTGGCAAATCCGGCGCTGCCGGCCTGGAACGGACAGCCGCCGCCCAGCGAATTGGGTTCGTACGACACACGCCCGCGATGCACCGCCTGGCGATGCATGCCGTCGCGCTGGTTGTTATGCACCGGCGCCAGCGGCGCATTGATCGGCAACTCGTGGAAGTTGACGCCGCCGAGACGGCTGATCTGGGTATCCAGGTAAGAGTGGATGCGCCCTTGCAGCAAGGGATCGTTGGTGAAATCGATGCCGGGCACGATGTGCGCCGTGCAGAAAGCGATCTGCTCCGTCTCCGCGAAAAAATTGTCCGGATTGCGGTTGAGCACCATCTTGCCGACCGGCGTCAGCGGCACCAGCTCTTCCGGCACGATCTTGGTCGGGTCGAGGACGTCGAAATCGAACTCCTCGGCCTGTTCTTCGGAAAACACCTGCAGGCCCAGCTCCCATTCGGGCGCGTGACCGGACTCGATGGCTTCCCACAAGTCGCGGCGATGGAAGTCGGGATCGGCGCCGCGCCAAT
>NZ_AJHH01000066.1 GCF_000256565.1 Herbaspirillum lusitanum P6-12
GACCAGCGCATGCGTGCCGGCTACCGGTGTCCAGTGAAATTTGCAAAATACCGATTCGCCGGCGGCGTTGACCAGGCGGAACGTATGTACGCCGAAGCCCTGCATCATGCGGTAACTGCGCGGGATGGCGCGGTCCGACATCTGCCACATCAGCATGTGGGTCGACTCCGGCATCAGCGAGACGAAATCCCAGAAGGTGTCGTGCGCGCTGGACGCCTGCGGCATGCCGAAATGCGGTTCCGGTTTGAGCGCGTGGACCAGGTCGGGAAACTTCATCGCATCCTGGATGAAGAACACCGGGATGTTGTTGCCGACCAGGTCCCAGTTGCCTTCATCGGTGTAGAACTTGACGGCGAAGCCGCGCACGTCGCGCACGGTGTCGGCCGAACCGGCGCCGCCGGCGACCGTCGAGAAACGTGCGAACACCGGGGTGCGCTTGCCGTCGCCGGAGAACGGCGCAGCGCGCGTCAGTGCGCTGAGGTCCCTGTAGCATTCGAAATAGCCGTGCGCGCCCGAACCGCGCGCATGCACCACGCGTTCGGGGATGCGCTCATGGTCGAAATGGGTGATCTTTTCACGCAGGATGAAGTCTTCCAGAGAGGTCGGTCCGCGCACGCCGGCTTTCAGGGAATTCTGGTTGTCGGCGATCGCGACGCCCTGATTGGTGGTCAGGGCCTGCGCGACCGAGTCGACCCGCACGCGGTCGAGATTGCCGCCGACTGCGTTGTGACCGGGTTGAGCCGCGCCGCCGGTCTTGCCGGACACGATGGCTTCGCTGACGGTACCGGCGCTTGCTTGCGGCGACGCGGGCTTGGCGATGGTACCCGCGCCCGGGATATGCCGGGGTTCACCGCCGGGGTGGAGGAACTCGTCCAGTTTGGAGGTGTTGTGGGTGATGCCGCCAGCCAGCTTGGCGCCGTCGACGATTTTTTTCAGCAACTCCGCCGGCAATACCTTCTTGCCGCTGTTGGCGCCGACCACCGCTGCCCCCGACATGGTGCCGAGCACCGAGCCTGCTGCCTCATTGCCGCTGTTTGCCGTTTTCTTTCCTGCCATGATGAGACCTCTTTATGGGATGCATTCAACACACAGCGCATGCACACCACGAAGACGCGCCACTACGCCAGCCAGAGATGAGCCTAGCGGCAAAGCACTGACGGCGACATAAGCGGATACCCTGTTCGGGCGTCAGAATTGTTGAGGTCTGCGGAAGGAAAGGAGGAAGACGCAATATCGACGATGATCCGGCCGGGATGATTCAGGATGATTCAGAACAGCACGCCCTGACGCTCATCGGCAGCGGTGCGGGATGGGCGTTTTTCGGATTTTTTGCGCGTCGGACGCTGCGTTTCAAGCGGCGCCTTCTGGTCTTGCAACCAGCGCGCCAGCATGTCGATGATGTGCTGCGTCTGCAATGACGTCAAGTTCTGGCCCATGCGGATGCCGTGCCATTTCTCCAGGCAGGAGCGGCAACAGGTTGCGGTCGCATGCTGCGCCACGAATACCGGATGGCCGCGAAACGGCGTCTGCTTGCCGTCCTTGTCGGGATAGGCCGGCGCCAGGCGCGCGGCGATGAAGCTTTCGGCATGCCGCAGTACTTCTTCCAGACCATGCTCTTGCAAGTAGCGGTATTCGGGCGGCTTCAGCACGAAGCGGCGGCGGAAAGCCGAATGTTGCAAGCGGTCGACAATCAGATCTTGTGAAAACATGGCGCCGGGATCGGGTGGACGATGATCGATCATAACCTGGCGCTCCGCCGCAATGCTGTAGGCGCACGCTGATTGCACCGTGGGAAAACGTCCTTGTTCTGCTCAGCTACGGGCGTCGCCTTGCCGATTTCCCCAACTTCCTACGCAAAAACAAGTTGCACGCCGACAGTGTGCCACGGGACGCATTGCTAAGCTGGCGACGGATTCATACCACCAACGACAATCCGGCTCCGGTCGATACAACAATGAGAAAGTCCAAATCCATTTCGTGGTTGAAGCGGCTCGGGCCGGGCCTGATCACCGGCGCGGCCGACGACGACCCCAGCGGCATCGCCACCTATTCCCAGGCGGGAGCGCAATTCGGTTTCAATACCTTGTGGACGGTGCTGCTGACTTATCCGCTGATGGTCGGCATCCAGATGGTCAGCGCGCGCATCGGCGCTTTCAGCGGACACGGCCTGGCGACCAACATCGGCCGCCATTTCCCGCGCTGGATGCTGCATGGCATCGTGATCCTGCTGCTGCTCGCCAATATCATCAACATCGCCGCCGACCTGGTGGCCATGGGCGACGCCGTGACGCTGGTGATCGGCGGGCCGCATCATCTGTATGCGCTCGGGCTGGGGATCGCCTCCATCCTGCTGCAGGTGTGGGTTCCGTACCAGCGCTACGTCAACGTGCTGAAGTGGCTGACGCTATCGCTGTTTGCCTACGTCGGCACGGTGTTCGCGCTGCATATCGAGTGGAGCGAAGTCTGGAGCCGCACTTTCTTTCCGCACATCACCCTGAGCCGCGATTACATCACCATGATAGTCGCCATCTTCGGCACCACCATCAGCCCTTACCTGTTCTTCTGGCAAGCCTCGCAGGAAGTCGAGGAGCAGCAACGCGCACCCGCCGAAGAAGCGCTCAAGCGCCGTCCGGAAGAAGCCGCCGCGGGCGTGTCGCGCATGCAGTTCGACACCTGCGTCGGCATGGGCGTGTCCAACGCGGTGGCGTTCTTCATCATGCTGACCACCGCCATCACGCTGCACCAGCACGGCGTGCACGACATCGAAAGCAGCACCCGCGCGGCGTCGGCATTGAAGCCGGTGGCGGGACAACTTGCGTTCATCCTGTTCAGTCTCGGCATCATCGGCAGCGGCATGCTGGCCATCCCGGTGCTGGCGGGATCGGCGGCCTACGCCATGGCCGGCACCTTCAAATGGAGCAACAGCCTGGAAGACAAGCCGGCCGCGGCCAAACGCTTCTACGGCGTGATTGCCCTGGCGACCATCATTGGCGCGGCGCTGGCCTTTTCTTCGGTGAACACCATCCAGGCGCTGTTCTGGAGCGCCGTGATCAACGGCGTCATCGCCGTGCCGGTGATGGCCATCATGATGCTGCTGGCCGTCAACGCCGGGGTCATGGGACGCTTCGTGATCGGGCGAAAAATGCGCGTCCTCGGCTGGTGCGCCACGGTTGTCATGGCTGTCGCCGTGATCGCCATGCTGGCGACGATGGCCTGACCCGCTTCATCGGCCACGGAGTCTCTCTGTCAGGTCCGACAACATCCTCCGCCGCCGGAATCGGAGGATGCCACATAGCAAGAAGCCGTCCATCAAGGGCGGCTTTCCCATTTGCGGTTTCCGGTGCGCCATGACTATCGCCGGGCTGCTTTAAGAGTTTTCCTATTGTTCGGCTGAAACCGTCCACCTACACTGCCTGCAGTCGCTCGCATCAGTTCGCTGCATTTTTTCGTTCTACGTCTCCGGCGCGTATGCGCCTTCCACTTGTCCGTCTTTCATCAGGTCGCGTCCCCAAGGACAGCGCCGGGAGTTCATTCGTGCCGTCTTTTCTACGTCCATGGCTGTTGCAGATCCTGTGTCTCGTCAACGCCGCTGCTGGCGCTGGCGAAATCCCAGCGTCTTCGGCGCGCTTCGCCGCCCACGCGCTCAGCAGCCTTTCCAGCGGCATCCGCTACAAGTTCGGCGGCACCGATCCCGACAGCGGGCTCGACTGCGTGGTCGGCACGGCGCAGGCAGGCGTGGTG
>NZ_AJHH01000067.1 GCF_000256565.1 Herbaspirillum lusitanum P6-12
GCGGCCGCGTGGTCGGCACGGCGCAGGCAGGCGTGGTGATCGGACTGCTGTTGGCGCGCACCTTGGCCGGGATGATCGCCGACGTTGCCGGCTGGCGCATGGTGTACGCGGTGTCGGCGGTACTGGCCCTGCTGATGCTGGCGCTGTTGCATGGCCGCCTGCCGCACCGTCCTGCGGATGGCGGCGCCGCTCGCTTGTCGTATGGGCAACTGCTGGCGTCAATGGCCACGCTGATGCTGCATGACCGCGTTCTGCAAATTCGCGGCGTCATCGCGATGCTGATGTTTGCCGTGCTGAACATTTTCTGGAGCGCGCTGGTGTTGCCTCTGCGCGCGCCGCCGTATTCCTTGTCGCATGCGGCGATCGGCGCCTTCGGCCTGATTGGCGTGGTCGGCACGCTGGGCGCGGCCAAGGCTGGCAGTTGGGCCGACCGCGGGCGCGGTCAGTGGACCAGCGGCGTGGCGCTGGCGTTGCTGGCGACTGCCTGGCTGCCTTTGTCGCTGCTGTCGTGGAGCCTGTGGGCGCTGGCGGCGGGCGTGCTGCTGCTGGACCTGGCGGCGCAGGCGATCCATGTCACGAATCAGAGCATGATTTTTCGCGCGAGTGCTACCGCGCATAGCCGATTGGTGGCTTGCTACATGATTTTCTATGCGGTGGGCAGTGGCGCTGGGGCGGTGTCGTCGACTGCGGCGTTCGCTGCGTGGGGATGGGCCGGCGTGTGTATGCTGGGGGCCGGCGTCAGTGTGCTCGGCTTGCTGTTCTGGGGCTGGAGCCTGAGGCACATGCCGCGCGCCTGAGTGCAGCCGGGATTCAGAACCGCGCGCTGGCGAGCACGATGACGCGTCCCAGCAAAATGCAGTCGGGCTGATCGAATTCAAGGCGAGGGTAGCGCTTGCCGGCGCTGTTGTCGGAGGTCATGAACCAGCGCCCGAGGTCCAGCGCCAGGCGTTTGATGATGGCTTCGCCGCGGTAGTTGATCAGGTAGACCGCGCCATCCTGCAAAGCGGTGTCGCCGCTGTTGACCACGACGACGTCGCCTTCATGCAGACGCGGCGCCATGCCGGCGCCGGTTACGGCGACAGCGAACAATTCATCGGCACGCAGGCCGTGCGCCTTGAGCCAGCTTTTTGGAAATTTCCACTGGCACAGCGTCGGCGCGATCTCCTGCCTGCCTGTGCTGGAGGAGCCTGCGGTCAGCTTCAGTACCACCTGCCGGATGGTGACGGCGTCGTCGGCTTCCGTTTTGGACGTCTGGCGCACGAGATAGGGCGGCGCCATCTCGCCGACGGCAAACTGGTCGAAATACAGGGTGCCGAGGTGCAGGCGCTCTTCCAGCGCGCGGGCGGCTTTCTCGCCGAAGCCCCGGCCGTGCCGGTAACGCGACGAGAGCAATTGCGCCAGGCGCGACTCGCTCATGCCGCTGTCGTCGCAAATCCGTCGGCGGTCGCTGCCATAGCGATCCGCGATCAACGCAAGCAAACGTTTCCGTCGATGTTCATGCATGTCCATGCCTGCATTTGAACGCAAATTTAGCATTTGGTAAATTAGCTTTTGCTTGACTTGTCTGTAGCAGATGCTAAATTGTCGTTATGACATTGATTGAATATCTCAATTCCGTTCCGATGGACAGGCGCGCCGCACTTGCCGCGTACTGTGAGACCTCGTTCGACTACCTGCGCCAGATCGGCTATGGCAACCGCTCGTGTTCACCGCGGATTGCGGTTTGTCTGGAAAGCGCGTCGCAGGGATTGATCACCCGTAAAGACCTTTTCCCCGACGACTGGGCCAGGCTGTGGCCGGAGTTGGACGAAAAAAACGACTGAATCCCGCCTACCTGGATATCCATGCCACCGTTCAAAACATCGTTGTGCCGGACGCCCGGCGGATTTTTCACGCTGCCGAATTTCTTCGGGATGGATACGGCGGTGAGCGCCTACACCACCGGCGTCGCGCAGTTTTTGCTGATGGGAGTGCTGTGTGCGGTGCTGCCTGCAATGCTGTATTGGCAGTATCGCCGTCGTCGCTGGCGGGCAGTGGCGGCCGGGTTGGTTGCTTTCATTCTGACGCTCGACCATCTCATGCTTAAAGACCGCGGCAGCCTGTGGCACACGCTGGCGGCGACGACGATCCTGTGCGGCCCGCCGTATCTTGCTTCGGTGGGATTCCGGGCTGCGATGCGCAGGCTCGGAAGCGCGGTGAGTGGCGATGACCCGGCGGCATTGTCGTGGTCCAACCGCGCTGCGCTGGCGACGCTGACGGTCGTTGCGCACCTGCTGTTCTTTATTGCCGCCACGATTGCCGATATCGCAAGCCCGGCGTTGTTAGGCGTGGTCGGCGATGCGGTCAACTGTCTGTACCATCTGGCGCGACCGGTTGATTTCCGATCCTATGGCGAGCAATTGAACATGCTGTTGGCGGCGTTGCCAACACTGGTGCTGGCGACGTTGCTGCAAGGCTGGCTGCGCCGACGCCCAACGATCGGCTTGCGAGCACCGTTGCTGCTCTCACGCTAGCGGTGCGCCTGCTTGCCGGCCTTCTTGATGTCGTCCAGCTGGTCGGCCATGGCGGCGTGGGCCAGGCCGGCGGTCAGCAGCGCAGCGATGCAGGTGCGAGCAAAAGCGTGGCCTAAACGGTGATTCAGTTTCATGCAGGTCTCCTTGGTTTGATTGTGTTGCAATGAAAAGCTACCTATGGATTACAGGCCGTTATTGAGGAAGGCATGCAATTCCGGTGTCTTTGGGTTGTCCAGCATCTCACCCGGGCCGACTTCCCATACGGTGCCCTGGTGCATGTAGATGATGCGGTCGGCCACGCGCTTGGCGAAGGCCATTTTTCAGTTCGTCCCCGCCGACGCG
>NZ_AJHH01000068.1 GCF_000256565.1 Herbaspirillum lusitanum P6-12
CCGCTCCGAAGAGCGGCTTTCAGTTCGTCCCCGCCGACGCGGAAACAATAAGGTACGGCTGTTTTTATCGTTTATGACTTGTTTGCAAGCACTTATTGCTTGGCGACTGCTGCCGGCAGATGACGGCCATGGAATTTCACGTAGATAGCATCCAGCTTGCCGTTGCGGTGGTTGGTCAGGACCCAGTTGTTGATCCATTCCTTCAGGCGCGGCTGGTTCTGGTTGAAGGCGATGCCGAGGTCGAAGTCCTTTTGCGCGAATTTCAGTTCCAGGTTCTTGCCTGGTGCGCGCTTGATCATTTCGCCCAGGTTGGACGGTGTGCTGGAGAAGATCTCGACCTGGCCGGTCACCATCGAGGTGATCAGCGTGGCGTCGTCTTCATAGCGAACGATTTCGGCGCCTTTGGCTTGCGCCGTGGTCAGCGTGTCGTTGACGGTAGCGCGGGTCAGACCGATGCGCTTGCCGTTGAGGTCGTTGTAGTCCTTGATCTGGATGTTCTTCGGACCGCCGACGATGATGGTGATGACGGCGTAAGGCACGGAGAAGTCCACCACCTTGGCGCGCTCAGGCGTGATCGACAAGTCGGCGATGACGACGTCGGCGCGGTTGGCTTGCAAGGTCGGAATGCGGGCGGCGTTGGTGACCGGCACGATTTCCAGCTTGACGCCCAGGTCCTTGGCGAATTGCTCGGCGGTTTCGACGTCGGG
>NZ_AJHH01000069.1 GCF_000256565.1 Herbaspirillum lusitanum P6-12
GTTGCTGGCCGCCCGACAGTTGCTCGGGATAGGCGTCGGCTTTATTGCCGAGACCGACTTGTTCCAGCGCGGCCATGGATACGGCCAGGGCCTGCGCCTTCGGCTGTTGCTTGACGTGGCGCAGCGCCAGCATGATGTTTTCCTGCACGGTGAGATGCGGGAACAGGTTGTAGCTCTGGTACGCCACGGCCGCTACAGGTCAT
>NZ_AJHH01000070.1 GCF_000256565.1 Herbaspirillum lusitanum P6-12
GTCGCGCCGCCGCGCCATGCGGTGCCGGCGATGTCCAGATGCGCCCAGGTGTATTTCTTGGTGAAGCGCTCAAGGAAGCACGCCGCCGTCACGCTGCCCGCCGGCTGACCGCCGATGTTGGCGATGTCGGCGAAGTTCGACTTCAGCTGTTCCTGATAGACGTCCTGCACCGGCATGCGCCATGCGGTGTCGCCGCTGGCCTTGCCGGCTGCCAGCAGGTCGTTGGCAAGCTGATCGTGGGCATCGTCTTCACGCGTGAACAGGCCGGTGTTGTGATGACCCAAAGCCACCACGCAAGCGCCGGTCAGCGTCGCGATGTCGACCACGGCCGCAGGCTTGAAGCGCTCGACGTAAGTCAGCGCGTCGCACAGGATCAGGCGGCCTTCGGCGTCGGTATTGAGTACTTCGATGGTCTGTCCCGACATCGAGGTCACAATGTCGCCCGGCTTGGTAGCGCGGCCCGACGGCATGTTTTCGCAGGTCGGGATGACGCCGATGACGTTGAGCTTCAGTTGCAGCTCGGCGATGGCGCGGAAGGTGCCGAGCACCGAGGCGGCGCCGCACATGTCGTATTTCATTTCATCCATGCCGGCGCCCGGCTTGAGCGAGATGCCGCCGGTGTCGAAGGTGATGCCCTTGCCGACCAAGACGATCGGTGCATCCTTGGACTTGCCGCCGAGGTGCTTGAGCACGATGAATTTCGGCGGCTCGTCGCTGCCGTTGGTGACGGACAGGAAGCTGCCCATCTTGAGCGCTTCGAGTTGTTTGCGGTCCAGCACTTCGACGCCGAGCTTGTATTCCTTGGCCAGTTTCTTGGCGCTGTTGGCGAGGTAGGTCGGGGTGCAGACATTGCCCGGCAGGTTGGCCAGGTCCTTGCTCAGTTCCATGCCGTTGGCCAGCGCTACGGCTTCGGCCAGGCCGGTCTTGGCGGCGACAGCGGCGGCGGTGGAAACTGCGACGGCGATCTTCTTCACACCGGTCGGGGCGGGATCTTTTTTGCTCTTCAGGACGTCAGAGCGGTAATTGTTGTCGCGTGCGGCCAGCACCAACGCGCGGATGGCCCAGGCAATATCTTTCCCCTCGCGGCCCTTGATCTTGTCCAGCGGCAGCGCCACCAGCGCATCTTGGAACACGATGCCGACTTCCTGGCGCAGCTTGTGCA
>NZ_AJHH01000071.1 GCF_000256565.1 Herbaspirillum lusitanum P6-12
GCTCTGGAACACGATGCCGACTTCCTGGCGCAGCTTGTGCAGGTCGATGGCAGGGTCGTCGACGCGCATGCCGCAGACTTCGATGGCGCCGGAATCGATCTTCTCGAGGCGGTCGATACAGCGCAGCGCGGTGCTCTTGCCGGAACCGCTGGCGCCGATGATGGCGATCATCTCGCCCTTTTGCACCTCGAAGGAAACGCCCTTCAGCACCTGGTTGGAGCCGAAGCTCTTGTAAATCTGATCTAGTTTAACGATTGCTGACATTGAGCTTGTTCTCCATCGATTCACTCCAGCGCGAGAGCGGGTAGCACAGTACAAAATAGAACGCCCCTACCAGACTGAAAATCAGGAAAGGCTGAAAAATTGAGTTGTTGATGATCTGACCGGCGCGGGTCAGTTCGATAAAACCGATCACGGACGCCAGCGATGTCATCTTGATGACCTGCACCAGGAAGCCCACGGTCGGCGGCAGCGACAGGCGGAAGGCCTGCGGAATGATCACCAGGCGCAGCGTCTGCCAGCGCGTCAGCGACAGGCATTCGGCGGCTTCCCATTGCGGACGCGGCATCGCTTCGACGCAACCGCGCCAGATGTCGCCCAGATAGGCGCTGGTGTAGACCATCATCGCCAGCCCCGCCGCGACCAGCGCCGGCAAGGCGAAGCCGTACACCGACAGGCCGAAATAAACGATGAACAGCAGGATCAGCAGCGGAATGCCCTGGATGCACTCGATGTACACCAGCGTCGGCATCCACAACCAGCGACGCGGCGAAATGCGCGCCAGCATCACCCCGAATCCGCCGATGCTGCCGAGGATGAAGGCCAGCCCGGACAGCACCAGCGTCCACCAGATCGACTGCACCAGATAGAGGAAATGTCCCCAGGAGAAACTGCCGATCATGATGCGCTCCCGTTGGTAGTGTTCGCAGCTGTAGCGGCTGCAGTTGCGGCGACCGGCTGGAACGGCGGAATCGCGGGCGGACGGCGACGAGCGGCTTCCAGTGCGGCGCGGCGGATGATGCGGCGGCGCTTGAACAGGTATTCGCCGAAGCCCCAGGCCAGCAGCTTGACCAGGATCGACAGCGCCAGGTACATGAAGGCGACGACGATATAGGTTTCCAGCGAGCGGAAGGTGTCGGACTGCACGGTGTTGGCGATCGCGGTCAATTCTTCGGCCGATATCTGCGAGGCCATGGCCGAGGCTTGCATCATCAGCAGGAACTGGCTGGTCAGCGCCGGATAAACGCGCTCGATCGACGGCTGCAGCATCACGTGCCACGCGATGCGCCAGCGCGACAGGCCGAGGCATTCGGCCGCTTCGATCTGGCCCTTTGGCACCGATTCCAGGCCGGCGCGAATGATCTCGGCGGCATAGGCGGCGATGTTGATGATCATCGCCAGCACCGCGGCGGCGAATGTCGGCATGTGGATACCGAGGCTGGCCAGGCCGAAGTACAGCAAGAAAATCTGCACCAGGAAAGGCGTATTGCGGACCGCCTCGATGTAGGCGGAACAGGCTTTGGCGATATAAGGATTGCTGCCGCGCTTGAGGAAAGCGATCAGCGTACCGATAGCGACGCCGACCACAATGGCGACCGTCGTCATCTTCAGCGTCAGCCAGGCGCCGGTCAGGAAGACCGGCCAGTATGGCGCGAGAGGAGCGAAATTAAGTGTAAAACCCATGCCGATGTTGCCCTTTATACGTGGCGTTTAATTCGGCGATGTAATGACAGTGGAGGACACGAGGAGCCGACCGACAAACAAGGCGGTCCACCGTGGAACGAAACTAATCGATTTTTCCCTGAGCTTGCGGCGTCATCATCAAGCACCGAGGTCTGTGCTGCCACCTCTTTACCTTGGCAATGGCGTCGCTGCCTGCGGTGTGTGCGTTATTGTTTTTGCTTGCTGTCGCTCACCGTCACTACTACCGTCTCCCTTCACCTTGTCCAACGCCGGCGCGTTGCGCTGTCTCCGCCGGGTTGCCGGACAAGGCGGCTGTCGTGTTACCAGCCTGTGCTGCTTATGCTTTGCTGCTTGTTATTGCACTTGCTGTATCCATTGCCACATCCGCCGCTGCCGCTTGTTCAAACACCCGGTTCTTATGGCGGCCCTCGCTGCGCTTTGCAGTTTCACGATCTCAGGCGGCAGCAAAGATAACATGGATGTACGATAACATACAATCGAGAATGTGAAGCCGGCTGGGATAACTTTTTGTAGTTTCGCGTTACCTTGCCGCAATCCCGATATCCGTTACTTCGGCTCGAATGGACCGGTCATGGTGAAGATTCCGCCCTGGTAGACCCGCACCGGGTCATCGGCCGGCGGCAGCGGCTGCGCCTCGATCTTGGCGCGGAAGATCTCGGACGTATCGCGCGCCTTGAAACCCAGGTGCGCCGCATAGTGGTTGTCCCACCAGGTCGACGGATTATCGGACATCCCATATACGACGGTGTGGCCGACATCCGGCGTAAACAGGCAGCAGCGCATCAGTTCGGTCAGGTCGTCATAACTCAGCCAGCTGGCCAGCGAGCGGCGGTCCTTGGGTTCCGGGAACGACCAGCCGATGCGGATGCTGACGGTTTCGATGCCATAGCGGTCGTAATTGAATTGCGCCATATCTTCGCCGTAGGACTTCGACAGGCCGTAATAGCCGGGTC
>NZ_AJHH01000072.1 GCF_000256565.1 Herbaspirillum lusitanum P6-12
GCCGGTCAGCAACAGACGGCCGAGTTTGGGTTGATTCCTGTTTTGTGCTGCAGCTGCTGATACTGCGCCTGCTGCCCCTGTTGCTTGGTCGGCCATGTCTACATTTCCAATGAATAAGTCCCTGGCAGCGCACTGCTTGGAGGAGATGACGCTACGCTGCGTGATACGTTATCTTATAACGCGAGGAGGGATTATCGGCTTCGCCTCATTTCCTTGTCAAACGAAGTCGACAGGAATACGGAAAATAGTTAGTTTCGCAGCGCAGCAAGCCGACGCTTGGCGCACGTCTCGAAACGAACTCGCAATGAGAAATTACATTAACTTAAACACGAAAATATTATCTTTAAAATACAATAAGTTAAAACGTATATTTAATGTTTAAGATAAATTTTTAAAGCCACGCATTCGCGTCGGTTATCGCGTCGCACAAGTCACTACCCTACCCTGACGCAGCTGCTTCCACCCGTCAAAAATAGTTGCAGTAGCCATTGGCAAATTCAGAATTCACATTGTATGATGACTGATAACAAATAATAGCGATGCATAATAACAATACCTTCCGAGACACTTCTTCAGCCAACTTCACGCCATCATGACGCCACAAGAACTTAAAACCATCATGGGCTCCGGCCTGCTTTCGTTTCCCCTGACCGACTTCGACGCCAATGGCGACTTCAACGCCCGCGGCTATGCCGAGCGGCTGGAATGGCTGGCTCCCTACGGCGCCAGC
>NZ_AJHH01000073.1 GCF_000256565.1 Herbaspirillum lusitanum P6-12
AGGACGGCCTGGCCGCGCACGTGGAAGCGGTCTGCAAGAGCGTCAAGTTCGGCGTCATCGTCTACAACCGCGGCCAATGCCGCCTGACGCCCGCCACGCTGGCGCGTCTCGCCGAGCGTTGCCCCAACCTGGTCGGTTTCAAGGACGGTATCGGCGACATCGAGCTGATGTCTTCGATCTACATGAAGATGGGCGACCGCTTCGCCTACCTCGGCGGCTTGCCGACGGCCGAAGTCTATGCCGCCGCCTACAAGGCGCTGGGCACGCCGGTGTACTCGTCGGCGGTGTTCAACTTCATCCCCAAAACTGCGATGGAGTTCTACCATGCCGTCGCCGCGGACGATCTCGCCACCCAGCATCACCTGCTGCGCGAATTCTTCATGCCTTACCTCGAAATCCGCAACCGCATGCAAGGCTACGCGGTCAGCATCGTCAAGGCCGGCGCCCGCCTGGTGGGCCATGACGCCGGCCCGGTGCGCGCCCCGCTGACCGATCTCAACGCCGCCGAATGCGAAGCCCTCGGCGCGCTGATTGCCAAGCTGGGTCCGCAATGATTTCCACTCAAAGTCCTACCCAATCACAACTACTCAAGGAGACAAGATGTTCAGGAAATGGATGTATCTGGCCAGCGCCATGGCATGCTCAATGGTGATCGCTCAGGGCGCAGCGGCTGCCCCAACCGCCGACGAACAGGCAGTGGCGACCGCGGTCGAAAAACTGCGCGTGGCAATGACCTCGCAGATCGACCGCGGCGCATTGGATGCGCTGACCGAAGAGCAACTGAGCTACGGCCACTCCAACGGCGTGGTGCAGACCAAGGGCGAATTCATAGGCCAGCTGGCCAGCGGCGAATCGACCTTCGTCAAGATCGACCTGACGGCGCAAACCGTTAACGTGCAGGAAAACGTCGCCGTGGTCCGCCACACGCTGACGGCCGTGACCAGCGACTCCGGCAAGCCGGGCAATGTCGCGTTGAAGATCCTGATGGTCTGGAAGAAGACCGGCGGCCAATGGCGTCTGTTGGCGCGCCAGGCGGTGCGTTTCGCGGCGCCGACCTGAGCCGGGTTGCTGCTGTTGAAATAAAAAAACCGAAGCCGCGGCGCTTGCCA
>NZ_AJHH01000074.1 GCF_000256565.1 Herbaspirillum lusitanum P6-12
CCGCGGCTTCGGTTTTTTTATGGGTGTTCGTCATTGCCGCCGACTGGCATTGATCGCCACAGTCGTCGACCGGGAATCGGAGGCTGCGTTCAACCAGGCCTTCAAGCGCCGAATCGCATAAAATTCCCTGCATGCACGGCGAGCAAAAAACAAGAACAGCCGTCCCACTTTCATCGACTGGAGACCCATGAAAAAGCTCATCAACGACGTTTCGCAAGTAGTGCCCGACATGCTCAACGGCCTGGTCGCGCTCAATCCCCATCTGGCGCTGTTGCAAGGCAAGACCATCGTGGTGCGGGCCGATGCGGCGCAGGCGGCGGGACGCGGCGAAGTGGCATTGATTTCGGGCGGCGGCGCCGGCCATGAAAC
>NZ_AJHH01000075.1 GCF_000256565.1 Herbaspirillum lusitanum P6-12
AACTCCAGCGCGGCGACCGTGTGGCGCTGCTGGTCAACAACCTCGGCGGCACGCCCGCGAGCGAGCTCGACATCGTCGCCGACGCCGCCTTGCGCGACCTTCGTGTACGCGGCGTCGAAGTCGAACGCGCCTGGGCCGGCACCTTCCTCAGTGCGCTCGACATGGCCGGCGTATCGCTGACCGTCTTGCGCGTGGATGACCGCCGCCTCGGCCTGCTCGACGCACCCGCCGTCACCAGCGCCTGGCCGTGCGCGGGC
>NZ_AJHH01000076.1 GCF_000256565.1 Herbaspirillum lusitanum P6-12
CAAACCGGCGCCGTCCGCGCCGCATGCAAAACGCAGCGACCGCATGGCGGCCGATGCGCGCCTGCGCCGCGTGATTGAAGCCGTCTGCGTCCGCCTGACCGACGCCGAAGCCGTGCTGACCGAGATGGACCAGCGTGTCGGCGACGGCGACCTCGGCATCAGCATGGCGCGCGCCGCGCAAGGCATCCGCGACGAAATCGACGAATGGCCGGCGGAAACCGACCCGGCCGCAGTACTGCGCGCCATGTCGGCCACCATCCGTCGCGTGGTCGGCGGCACCTCCGGTCCGCTCTACGCCATCCTGCTGATGCGCGCCGCAGCAACGCTCGACGCCGCAAAGACAAACGACGCACGCGCTTGGAGCGCCGCCTTCAGCGCGGCCGTCGAAGGTGTTTCGGAACTGGGAGGCGCGCATCCCGGCGATCGCACCATGATCGATGCGCTGCACCCGGCGGCACAGGCAATGCAAGCCGCGCTGGATGGTGGGGAAAATGAGGAAGCAGCAATCAATGCCGCTGTGGAAGCGGCTGTCCAGGGCGCCGCCCAAACCGCCTCGATGACACCGAAGCGCGGCCGCTCCAGCTATCTCGGCGACCGTGCGCTGGGTTTCGCCGATCCCGGCGCCCACGCCGTCGCCTTGTGGCTGGCGGCAGTGCGCGACGCGCTGGCGACTTTCCGGTGACTGGCATTGGGTCGCACACGCAGCAGGAGCGGACGCGAACTAGCGCTCGTTGCGCAGCGTCAGCGGATCGGGCTGCAGGTAGACCAGATTGTTGATGGTCGCCAGTGCCTGATCCAGTGCCGAGATATCGGCGGCGCTGGTGGCCCCTTCTTTCTTTTGCAGCGGCTTGAGCAGGCTGAGGAAGTCGCGCGACAGCGTCGCGTTCTGCGGCGTGGTGTTGTCGCTGATCAGCTCGCCCATCATGTACTTCTGCACACGCGTCGACTGGCTGGCCGATTGCTCCAGCGTGGCCTTGACCAGCACGCCCTTGTCGTACGCGATCGTCGCCTTGCTGCTGGCGTCGTCCTTGATCTGGTGATACGTGTAGTTCTGCGAATTCTTGTCGGTGGTCAGCCTGAGCGGCACGTCCGCCAGCAGCGACTCATGGTAGCTCGCGCTCAGATGCGATTCCTGCTGCTGCGTGATGGCGCGATTGAGTTGGCCGCCTCCGTTACTGCCGACGTTACTGCTCTGCGAAGTCTGGTACGAGAAAGTATCGTGTTCGCTCTGGCGCGCCGGGTTCGGCGACGTCACTTCCTGCGTCATCGACGCGTTGAAATCGGCCAGCCCGGTCGTCATGCTCTGGTCAGCCTTGTTGAGCCAGATCGCCGCCGGCGACTGCTCGCGTGCCTGTTGCGCGGCACTGGTGACCTTGCTGTTCATTTCCTTGAAGGCGTCCTTGAACATCGCTACCAGCGAGGCGTCGCCATGACCGCGGCTCTGGGCATCGTCGAATTGCTTCAGATAGCGCTTGATGGCCTCGGCCTGCTGCTTGGCGGTGCCCACGATAGCCAGGTTGCTGAGGTCGACGCTGACCTTGAGCGTGCCGGCAGGTCCGGCCGCACTCACGGTGCGCTGCTTGCTGTCGGCATGGAAGCCGATGGTCTGCGTCTGGCCGCCGACCTGCACGCTCGCATGCAAGTCCACCGACGCCAGCAGGCTGGTGTCGAACTGCGTCAAGCCATCCAGTTTCAGACCCGGCGGATTGGCGGCAATGCCGTCAATGGCGCTCTGGAATCCATCCGACAGTTTTTGCAGCGCGCCGCGTTCGGCGTCGGTCAGCTTGCCTTTGCCGACCTGTACCTGCACCGACAGGCCGTCTTCCTGGCTGGACAGCGTCAGCTCGACTTGCGCGCCCGAGGTCGTCACGATGGTCAGTGAAATCTTGTTGTCGGTCTGGGCATCGGTCTGTGCCCGCAACGTGGTTTCCAACGCGGAACCCTTCGGCGCTGTCGCTGTCGAAGCGATTCAACAGCGCTGCGCCGAGGCCCTTGAACCGCGCACCCAGCGATGACGAAGAAAAATTCCCCGCCATCATGGTGCTGACGGCATCGTTGGATTTGCTCTGCCAGGAGAAGAACTTGTCCGTCGACGGCGCCGCGCCGGACATGGAATACAGCTGCGCGCTCGCGGCGGCATTGCTGCCGCCCAGCGTGACGGAGGTATGGGATTGCGTCGAAGCCTGGTTCGACGCGGCGCTCGGAGTCGAGGCGCTTCGTGTCGCCGCCGCCGGCGCTGCCGATATCAACGGCGCCGATGAGCTCACTGCGGATAGGTTTGTCATATCGGTAAGTAGCAGCAAAAAAGTCGTCAAGGGACATCCGGGATCAGGACATCCGCTAGCTGCTTTACGGTCGATGCTGCAGGAACTTTATGCCGGCGATTTCAGATGACGCCCTGATTGACCCGTTTGCTCAACATCTCCGCACTCTCCCTCCGCTCGCTGTAACGATTTGCGAGCGTCGGCGAGACGTCGCGTGTCAGCAAAGTAAATTTCATCAACTCTTCCATGACATCCACCACGCGATCGTAGTACGCGGAAGGATGCATGCGGCCGGCCTCGTCGAATTGCTGGAACGCCTTGGCCACCGACGATTGATTCGGGATGGTCAGCATGCGCATCCAGCGTCCCAGGATACGCATCTGGTTGACGGCGTTAAAGGACTGCGAACCGCCGGAGACTTCCATCACCGCCAGCGTCTTGCCCTGCGTCGGCCGGATGGCGCCGGACGACAACGGAATCCAGTCGATCTGCGCTTTCATGATGCCGGTCATGGCGCCGTGCCGTTCCGGCGAACACCACACCATGCCTTCGGCCCATTGCGCCAGTTCGCGCAACTCCTGCACCTTGGGATGCGTGTCCGGCGCGCTGTCCGGCAGCGGCAAGCCGGAGGGATCGAAGATCCTCGTCTCGCCGCCCATGGCCTGCAGCAGGCGTGCTGCTTCCAACGTCAGCAAGCGGCTGTAGGAACGCTCGCGCAGCGATCCGTACAGCAGCAGAAATCGCGGCGCATGCGTGGCGCGACCGACCGCGGCGAAGTCGCTCGCCTGCGGCGCGTGGAACAACGCCGCGTCAATGTTCGGCAAATCAGGAAGTTGCGACACGGCGCCCCTCCGCATCGATGACGACTTCGCCATCCTCCTTGGTGAACGGACCTTGCTGGGGATTGGGGAGGATGTCCAGCACCAGCTCGGAGGGGCGGCACAGGCGCACGCCCTTGGGCGTGACCACGAAAGGACGGTTGATCAGCACCGGATGCGCCAGCATCGCATCGAGCAGCAGGTCATCGCTCAGTTGCGGGTTGTCCAGGCCGAGTTCGGCATAAGGCGTGCCTTTTCGGCGGATTGCCTCCCGTACCGTGAGGCCGGCGTCCTTGATCAGTTGGATCAGGACCTCGCGCGCCGGCGGATGCAGCAGGTACTCGATGACCTCGGGCTCCTCTCCTGAATTGCGTATCAATGCCAGCGTATTGCGCGAGGTGCCGCAGGCGGGGTTGTGATAAATACGGACGGTCATGATGGCTCCCGGGTTGAATGATGTTCAAGTGAAGACGCTCCGGCGCCGGCCTCGTACCAGCCCCTTGTCCGGTTCACGACGGCGACCACCAGCAGCATCAGCGGCACCTCGATCAGCACGCCGACGACGGTCGCCAGCGCCGCGCCGGATTCGAAGCCGAACAGGCTGATCGCGGTGGCAACGGCCAGCTCGAAGAAGTTGGAAGCGCCGATCAGCGCCGAAGGACACGCTACCGCGTGTTTTTCGCCGACCGCACGGTTGAGCCAATACGCCAGAGCGGAATTGAACAGGACCTGGATCAGGATAGGCACCGCCAGCAAGGCGATCACCAGCGGCTGCCTGATTACGGCGTCGCCCTGGAAAGCGAACAGCAACAGCAGCATCGCCAGCAATGCCGCAACCGACCACGGCTGTATGCGCGCAGTCGCACTATCCAGCCGCGCTTGCCCGCCGCGCAGCAGCGACCGGCGCCAGACCTGCGCGATGATGACAGGTGCGACGATGTAGAGGCCGACCGAGGTCAGCAGCGTGGCCCACGGCACCGTAATGCTCGACACACCCAGCAGCAGGCCGACCAGCGGAGCGAAGGCGAACACCATGATCAGATCGTTCATCGCCACCTGCGATAAGGTGAAGTAAGGGTCGCCGCCGGTCAGGCGGCTCCAGACGAACACCATCGCCGTACACGGCGCCGCCGCCAGCAACACCAGCCCGGCGATGTAGGAATCCAGTTGCGTGTCGGGCAGATACGGCGCGAACCAATGGCGGATGAACAGCCATCCGAGCAAGGCCATCGAGAACGGCTTGACCGCCCAGTTGACGAACAGCGTCACGGCAATGCCGCGGCCGTGTCCGGCGATCTGGCGCCAGGCGCTGAAGTCGACCTTGAGCAGCATCGGAATGATCATCACCCAGATCAATGCGCCGACCGGCAAGTTCACGCGGGCGACCTCCATGCCGCCGATGATCCGGAAGGTAGGCGGAAACGCCTGCCCCAGCACGACGCCGATGACGATGCACAGCGCCACCCAGAGCGTCAGATAGCGTTCAAACAGGCTCAGCGGGATGATCGCTGCCTTCGCAGGGTCGGCAAATCCAGGTTGGATGCTCATGACACGCCCTATTTCTCTTCTGTGCCGGGGCAGCACTCCTGCACCGGCGAACACACATTGCCGCCGCAGCAGTTTTCGGTAAGAAAACCAATCAGGCCGTTCATCCTGTCGAAATTCGCCGAATAGATGACGAAGCGCCCTTCGCTGCGCGCAGTGACCAGGCCGGCGTGCGACAGCTCCTTCATGTGGAAGGACAATGCCGACGGCGCCACCGCCAGTTGCTCGGCGATCTTGCTGGCGGCCAGGCCTTCCGGGCCTGTTTGCACCAGCAGGCGGAATGCGGCCAGGCGCGACTCCTGGGCGAGCGCGGCAAGTGCAGTGATAGCAGTTTTGTTGTCCATGGCGGCTCCGATCAATCCAATGATTCAATTATTATTGAAATATTGGATTGATGCAAGCCCCAGGATTACCGCCGGCCAATGCGCGCCAATGTCCGGTGATTGACAACACCTCCCTTGATCCAGATCAAGTAGTGTCCAGAAACCCCGTCGTACGTTGTCTGCCGGACGTCGCCCTGGGCTATATTGAGCAAAACAACGACCAGGCGTCCACACGTCCACTGCCATGAGCCAGCTTCAACAGATCCAGCGCCCCCTGCCGCCACCCCACCACGCGATGAAAACCAGTTGCGTCAATTGCAGCATGCACCAGTTGTGCCTGCCGATGGGGCTGGATGATTCCGACATGAACCGGCTCGACCAGATCATCGGACGGCGCCGCCGGGTGGCCCGCGGCGAGAGCCTGTATCGCATGGACGACCCGTTCAGGAATTTGTATGCGATCCGGCTCGGGCATTTCAAGACTTACCAGCTCAATGCCGGCGGCGAACAGCAGATCACCGGCTTCCAGATGGCCGGCGAACTGATGGGCATGGACGCCATCAGCACCGACAAGCATCATTGCGACGTCGCCGCGCTGGAAGACAGCGAGGTGTGCGAGATTCCCTTCCAGCGCCTGGAAGAATTATTCGGCGTGATCCCGATGCTGCTGCGCCATTTCCATCGCATCATGAGCCAGGAAATCACGCGCGAACAAAACGCCATGCTCCTGCTCGGCAACATGCGGGCGGAACAGCGCTTCGCAGCTTTCCTGATCAACCTTTCCTCACGCTATGCGGCGCGCGGTTATTCATCGACCAGCTTCCAGTTGCGCATGTCGCGTGAAGACATCGGCAACTACCTCGGCCTCACCATCGAAAGCATCAGCCGATTGGTGTCGAAGTTCCGCAAGCTCGGCTGGCTCGGCGTCGACAAGCGCGAGATCCAGTTGCTCGACCCGGTCCGCATCAAGGCCCTTGCCGCCGGGACCGAGACTTGTCCGATGGCCTGATCAGGTAGTCGCGCTGTCCGGGCAGATTCAGCAGGAAGGCCAGCCCGCCTGACAGCGCACAGAACAACCACAGGAAAAAGAATCCCGCCGTATACGCGGCCAGCCGCTCGCGCTGGCCGATGAAATGGAACAGCTCGTCCGGATCGAACCAGGCGAAGAAGCAACCCTCCGCCGCAATCGCCGCCAGGAACGAGGCCCACAGGATATTCGGCACGATGCGTTGCATGGCAATCTCCTCTTCTTGAATTCCGCGGCTCAACTTGCCGCCGGCTGATCTGCAATCAGGTCCAGCATGCGTTGCTGCGGCCAATGCCAGACGCCGGCCACGCGCCAGTCACGCGCGTCGTTCTCCAGCAGCACCTGCCAGCGCGCCAGTTCCAGCATCGGCAAGCTGATGCCGAAGTCGCCGTGGGCGTTGGTCTCGAGCGGCAGACGCAAATCTTTTTCAGGCCGGGTCGGATGCGCCAGGTGCAATTGCAGCTTGCCTTGCAGCGGCCCGGCATGGGTCTGCACGTTGCCCAGCAATTTTCCCGACGCGGCGTCATAGCCGAGGTGCAGCGCCACGCCCAGCGAGGTCGCGGCACGGTCGCGCCGCAGGTCCTGGTTGATGGCGCGGCCTTCCTTGTAGTAGTCGCCCACCACCATGGCGTCTTCGCGCGTCACCGCCAGCCAGATGGTGAATGTTCCGGCCACGATCACCAGCGCGGGGCCGAGCATCAGCAGCCAGGGCCAGCGATGGGTGTACCAGGGACGTAAAGTCGGCGTTGCTTGCATGTTCGTTTCCTTTTGAATTGCTGGTTGATCTCATCAGCGCGGCACGAAGAAGATGGCCTTCTCCTGCACCTGCAATTGCGGATCGTCAACGGCGCTCAACGCGAACGCCACCTTGTTGGAACCGTGTTCGCCCTTGCCGTGCGGCACCCGCACGCGGACCGGGACGGCGCGCATGGCGGCGCCTTCGATCTCGACTTCCGCCGGCGTCGCCAGCCTGATGCCGTCGATACCGGACACGTCGATATGGAAGCGATGCGCGGTCTCGCCGGTGTTCATGATCTGCAGCCGGTAGACGTTCTCGATCATGCCGTCCTCGACTTCGCGCGCCATCACGCCGCGATCGCGGATGATGTCGAGCTTGAGCGGCGTGCGCAGCGCCAATGCCGTGCCGAATCCGGCCACGATCAGCACCAGCAGCGCTGTATAAGCCAGCACGCGCGGACGCAGGACGCGGCGACGCATCTCTTGCAACGACAAATGCGAGGTGATGGCGTGCTCTGTGGAATACCTGATCAGCCCCGGCGGCAACGCGACCTTGGCCATGACGCCATTGCAGGCGTCGATGCAGGCGGCGCAGCCGATGCATTCGTATTGCAGACCGTCGCGGATGTCGATGCCGGTCGGACAGACCTGTACGCACATCGAGCAATCGATGCAGTCGCCGGTCTTTTGCGCTGCTTTGGACTTTGCGCCACGCGGCTCGCCGCGTGCGCGGTCGTAGGTGATGATCAGCGTGTCCTTGTCGATCATCGCGCTCTGGAAGCGCGCATACGGACACATGTATTTGCATACCTGCTCGCGCATCCAGCCGGCGTTGCCATAGGTGGCGAAGCTGTAGAACGTGATCCAGAAGGCCTCCCACGGCCCCGGCGACACGACGGCGACGCTCGCCATCAACTCATGGATGGGCGTGAAGTAACCGACGAAACTGAACCCCGTCCACAGCGACAATGCGCCCCAGACGATGTGCTTGGCGCTCTTCTTGAGGAGCTTCTGCACGCCCCACGGCTGACGATCCAGACGCATGCGCGCGCTGCGCGTGCCTTCGATGCGGCGCTCTATCCACAGGAACATTTCCGTGTAGACCGTTTGCGGGCAGGAGAAGCCGCACCACACCCGCCCCGCCACCGCCGTGAACAGGAACAGCGCGTAGGCGCAGATGATCAGCAGCGCCGCCAGGTAGATGAAGTCCTGCGGCCACAGCACGATGCCGAAGATATAAAACTTGCGCGCGCCGAGATCGAACAGCACCGCCTGGCGGCCATTCCATTGCAGCCACGGCAAGCCGTAGAACACCAGTTGGGTCAGCCACAGGCAGACCCAGCGCAGGCTGGCGTAACGCCCCTTGATTTCGCGCGCGAATATATTTATTATGCACGTGGTCATCATTA
>NZ_AJHH01000077.1 GCF_000256565.1 Herbaspirillum lusitanum P6-12
CGATAGATATCCGCGCGGGCGGCGTACATGTTGACGACGGCAATATCCGGCGGCGTATCCATGATCGTGCGTCCTTACTTCTGGTCGGCGTTGGACGGCGCGTTCGACAGGCTCCAGACGTAGGCCGCCAGCACCTGCACCTTGGCTTCGCCGAGGAACGCCTGGAACGCCGGCATGGTGTTGTTGCGACCCTTGCGAATGGTTTCCATGACGGTTTCGACGCCGCCGCCGTACAGCCAGACCTTGTCGCTCAGGTTGGGGGCGCCCAGGGCCTGGTTACCCTTGCCGCCCGGACCGTGGCAGGCCATGCAGGCAGCGAACTTGGACTTGCCGAACACCGCCTTGATCGGATCATGCGTCGAATCCGACAGGCTCAATACATAGTGCGCGACGTTCTCGACGTCCTTGTCCGAACCGAGCGCCGCCGCCATCGACGGCATCTGGCCGTTGCGGCCGTGCAGGATGGTCGTCCTGATCACTTCCGGATCGCCGCCGTACAGCCAGTCCTTGTCGGTCAGGTTGGGAAAGCCCTTGCTGCCGCGCGCGTCGGAGCCGTGGCATTGCGCGCAATAGGTCAGGAACAGGCGTTCGCCGATCACGTGCGCCTGCGGATCGGCGGCAACCGTCCGGATGTCCTGCTGCAGGTATTTTTCAAACAATGGACCGTAGTCGGCGTCGGCCTTGCTCAACTCGCGCTGATAGGCTTCGCTGGATTTCCAGCCGAGCTTGCCGGCATAGCTGCCCAGCCCCGGATACAGGAACAGGTAGGCCAGCGCGAACACGATGGTCAGGTAGAACAGCCACATCCACCAGCGCGGCATTGGCGTATTGAGCTCGGTCAGGTCGACGTCCCAGACGTGGCCCGTGGTGCCAACGGTGGACGGATCCTGGCCAGGCTTCTTTTCCACCTTGACCTTGGACTGCGACCACAGCAGCACGCCGCAGCCGATGATGCTGATGATGGTGAGACCGGCGATGTAGAGGTTCCAGAACTCGCTCGTGAAATCAGACATGGCGGCTCTCCGCGGTATCCTTCAACAGATCGGAGGGATCGTCGAGATGTTCATCCGCGAACGGGATCCGTTCCGCCTCCGCGAAGTCGTCGCGGCGGCGCGCGCTGAACGACCACCACAGGATGCCGATGAAGGTGCTCAGACTGATCACCGTCATCACGCTGCTGGCCTGGATCGTGAAATTGTCGATAGCCATGTGTTTCCCCTAGTTTCTTGTCTTGATTTGCGTACCGAGGCCCTGCAGGTACGCGACCAGCGCGTCTTCCTCGGTCTTGTCTGCCAGTTCGGCCGGCGCCGCCTTGATCTCTTCGTCGGTGTACGGCACGCCCAGGCGATGCAGCGCACGCATCTTGGGCGCGATGCTGTTCGGATCGAGCCTGGTTTTCGCCAGCCACGGGTAGCCGGGCATGTTGGATTCGGGCACCACGTCGCGCGGATTGTTCAGGTGGATGCGATGCCATTCGTCGCTGTAGCGTGCGCCCACGCGCGCCAGGTCCGGACCGGTGCGCTTGGAGCCCCACTGGAACGGATGGTCGTAGACGAATTCGCCCGCCACCGAGTAATGGCCGTAGCGCTCGGTCTCGGCCCGGAACGGCCGGATCATCTGCGAATGGCAGTTGTAGCAGCCTTCGCGGATGTAGACGTCGCGGCCGGCCAGGCGCAGCGGCGAGTATGGTTTCAGACCCGCGATCGGCTCGGTGGTCGAGCGCTGGAAGAACAGCGGAACGATCTCCACCAGCCCGCCGACGCTGACCACCAGCACCACCAGCGCGATCAGGAGCCAGGGATTCTTCTCAATCCATTCATGGGAAAATTTCATTCGATGCTCCTGCTCATGCGTGGGTTGATACGTGATTCGTCAATACAGGGATGCGCGCCTCGACCGGCTGCCCGTCCCGCATGGTCCTGTAGGTGTTGTAAGCCATCATCACCATGCCGGTCAGGTACAGCAGGCCGCCGGTGAAACGGATCACGTAGTAGGGATAGGTCGCCTTGACGCCTTCCGCGAAGGTGTAGGTCAGCGTGCCGTCGGCATTCACCGCGCGCCACATCAGGCCCTGCATCACGCCGGCAATCCACATCGAGGCGATATACAGCACCACGCCAATGGTGGCCACCCAGAAATGCAGGTCGACCAGGCGCACGCTCCACATCTCGCGCTTGCCGGACATGCGCGGGATCAGGTAATAGATCGAACCCATGGTGATGAAACCGACCCAGCCCAGCGCGCCCGAATGGACGTGGGCAATGCCCCAGTCGGTGTAGTGCGACAAGGCGTTGACGGTCTTGATCGACATCATCGGACCTTCGAAAGTCGCCATGCCGTAGAACGACAGCGACACGATCATGAACTTCAGCAGCGGGTCGGAACGCAGTTTGTGCCACGCGCCCGACAGCGTCATGATGCCGTTGATCATGCCGCCCCACGACGGCGCCAGCAGGATCAGCGAGAACACCATGCCGATCGACTGGGTCCAGTCCGGCAGCGCGGTGTAATGCAAGTGGTGCGGACCGGCCCACATGTAGGTGAAGATCAGCGCCCAGAAGTGCACGATCGACAGCCGGTACGAATACACCGGACGCTCGGCCTGCTTGGGGATGAAGTAATAGACCATGCCCAGATAACCGGCGGTCAGGATGAAGCCGACCGCGTTATGACCGTACCACCACTGGATCATGGCGTCCTGCACGCCGGCATAGGCCGAGTAGGACTTCCACAGCGACACCGGCATGGCCGCGCCGTTGACGACGTGCAGCAGCGCCACCGCGATGATGTAGGCGCCGAAGAACCAGTTGGCGACGTAGATGTGCCTGACCTTGCGCTTGATCAGCGTGCCGAAGAACACCACCGCATACGTCACCCAGACCACGGTGATCAGCAAGGCGATGGGCCATTCCAGCTCGGCGTACTCCTTGCCGCGCGTGAAGCCCATCGGCAAGGTGATCGCAGCCGAGACCAGCACCAGTTGCCAGCCCCAGAACGTGAACGCGGCCAGCTTGTCCGAGAATAGCCGGACCTGGCAGGTGCGCTGCACGACGT
Source organism: Herbaspirillum lusitanum P6-12 (assembly GCF_000256565.1). Classification (GTDB taxonomy): domain Bacteria; phylum Pseudomonadota; class Gammaproteobacteria; order Burkholderiales; family Burkholderiaceae_D; genus Herbaspirillum; species Herbaspirillum lusitanum. The sequence goes on from NZ_AJHH01000077.1 coordinate 3,055, forward strand.
AATACGAGGTCGCGAACAAGCCGCAGATGCCGAACGCGAAGATCACCGCATTGGTGTGCAGCGGCCGCAGGCGACCGTAGGTCAGCCATGGAATGTCGAAGTTGAGCGCCGGCCAGGCCAGCTGCGCTGCAATGAAGACGCCGGCCAGCATGCCGATGACGCCCCACACCACGGTGGCGATCGTGAATTGCTTCACGATCCTGTAGTTGTAATTGAGTTCTCTGTCCACACCCTCTCCCGGAATTTTTTCGTGCTTGCTGTACGCGCACGACCTTGACAATGGGAGAGTAGTTTTACGGAGCGCGACTGTCCTTGATGTGCATCAAAATACAGGAGATCAGTCGATGGAAGCCTTGGCGCCGATCGAACTTTCATCGGCCGGCGCGCGATCGTCATCCTGCAGGATCCGCCAACCCGGACTCACCAGGTCATCGAACTGGCCGTCGTCGGACATACGGAAGAACAGCCAGATCGCCGCGAACACGACGGCGATGCTGAGCGGCACCAGCAGGTAGAGCGCTTCCATGCTCAACTCTCCTTTCCGACCCGGCGCAGGCGCAGCGCGTTGAGCACTACCACCACCGAACTCAGCGACATGCCCACGCCCGACAGCCACGGATTGATCCAGCCCAGTGCCGCGGCCGGAATCGCCACCACGTTATAGAGCGTGGCCCAGGCCAGGTTCTGGCGAATCACCGCCAGCGTCTTTGCGGCGACGCGATCGGCTTCGCACAGCGCCGACAGTCGTCCCGACAGCAGCACGCAATCGGCGCTGGTCTGCGCCAGCGCGGCGCCGTTACCCATCGCGAACGAGACGTCGGCGACACGCAGCACGGCGGCGTCGTTGACGCCGTCGCCCACCATCGCGACGATGGCGCCGCCCTGCTGCAGCCGCCGCACGAATGACAGCTTGCTTTCAGGCAGACAATCGCCGAGCGCGGTCGGGATGCCGAGCCGGTCGGCCACGCGTTGCGCCACCTCATGGCGATCGCCGCTGAGCAGCACCAGGCTTTTTCCTTGCCGCTGGAAATGCGCGACCACCGCCTGCGCTTCCGGCCGGAGCGCGTCGGTAATATCAAAGCGCGCCAGCCAACCGTTGCTCGACGCCAGGAACACATAACTGGACTCGGCATGCTCGTCGGCATCGGCCGCCGGCATGCTCGATGCAGTCGGAATCAATGCATGCACAAACGCGAAATTGCCGAGCCGGCACAGCACGCCGTCAACGGTCGCTTCCAGGCCTTGTCCGGTGGCATGGCGCAACGTCCCTGCCTCCGGAATATCGTGCAGTTGCCTGTCCGCTGCCGCCTGCAGGATAGTCTGCGCCAGCGGATGCGCGCTGGCGCGTTCCATGGCGACGGCAATGCGCAGACAGTCAGCCGCGGACAAGGCGCCCAGCGGCAGAATGTCTTGCAGTGCAGGCTTGCCGACGGTCAGCGTGCCGGTCTTGTCGAACACGATGTGGGTGGCGCGATGCAAAGTCTCCAGCACATGCGGCTGTACCGCCAGGATGCCTTGCCGCAGCAGCCGATCGGTGGCTGCCGCCAATGCTGTCGGCGTCGCCAGCGACAAGGCACACGGACAGGAAACCACCAGCACCGCAATTGCCACCGGCCACGCGCGCGCGTTGACGCCGTCGCCCACCATCGCGACGATGG
>NZ_AJHH01000078.1 GCF_000256565.1 Herbaspirillum lusitanum P6-12
GGCGGCGTCGTTGACGCCGTCGCCCACCATCGCGACGATGGCGCCGCCCTGCTGCAGCCGCCGCACGAATGACAGCTTGCTTTCAGGCAGACAATCGCCGAGCGCGGTCGGGATGCCGAGCCGGTCGGCCACGCGTTGCGCCACCTCATGGCGATCGCCGCTGAGCAGCACCAGGCTTTTTCCTTGCCGCTGGAAATGCGCGACCACCGCCTGCGCTTCCGGCCGGAGCGGCC
>NZ_AJHH01000079.1 GCF_000256565.1 Herbaspirillum lusitanum P6-12
GCGCTGTCGCCAGCGGTGCGCACGACTTTGGCAGTCAGCGCTTGCGCGATATTGATCGCGCCGCCGGGAATGGCGTCGCCAGCCTTCTTGTGCACCGGACGGCTTTCGCCGGTCAGCAGGGACACATCGACCGAGGATGCCCCTGCGAGCACGATGCAGTCTGCCGCCAGCGCCTCGCCAGGCCGCACCAGAATCACGTCGCCGGCGCGCAGCCGCGTGGCCGCCACCAGTTCTGCATCGGGCTGCGGATAGGCCAGTACGCGCAGCGCCGAGGACGGCAACGACTGTTGCAGCCGGTCCAGCGCCGAGGCGGCCTTGCGCCGCGCCGTCAGTTCCAGGTAACGGCTGCACAGCAACAGGAAGATGAACATTGTCACCGAGTCGAAGTACACTTCGCCCCCACTCCCACTCCCGCTCTCACCGCGCCACGTCGCCAGCGCACTGCCAGCAAACGCGGCGGCGATGCCCAGCGCCACCGGCACATCCATGCCCGGCGTGCGGTTGCGAATGTCGCGCCAGGCGCCGAGGAAGAACGGTTGCGCCGAATACACCAGCGCCGGCAGGGTCATCAGCAAGGCAGCCCAATGCATCAGACTTGCCATGTCGTCATCCATGCCGCCCTCGCCTGCCAGGTACGCGGGCACGGCGTACATCATCACCTGCATCATCGACAAGCCGGCGATGAAGAGTTGCCGAAACAGCGTCTTGCGCGCGTGCTCGCCGTGCCGCACCGGATCGTAGGGATAGGACGGATATCCGATGGCCCGCATGGCGGCAAGGATGTCGCTGGGCTTGCATGCATCGGCGCGCCAGCGCACGTGCAGGCGTTCGGTCACGGCGTTGACTTCGGCGCTCAGCACGCCCGGCACGCGCGCGAGGCGCAACTCAATGAGGCAAATGCAGGAAGCGCAACGAATATTGGCCACCGTATAGATCGCTGCGGCGATATGCGCATCCACTGCGGAAGAGGCATCGCCGGCAGCAGCCACGGGCTCATGGTCGTACAGCAGCAGTTCAGGCGGCATCAACTCCCGCTCCTGGACCGTGGCTGCAAAACCGCTGCGCGAGGCGTAATAGTCGGAGAAGCCGTTATCCACGATGCTGCGCGCCACCGCCTCACAGCCGGGGCAGCACATGGCGCGCTCGGCACCGTCGATCGTCACGCGCCATGCAGTGTCCGAAGCCACCGGCAAGCCGCAATGGAAACAGGCTGCGTCGGTCACGCCGCGCCCGACGGCAATCATGGCTGCCCCGTCGCGGATCCGGCAACATGCGGCGGCGTCATGCACAAGGCCGCCAACCAGTCAGGCGTGAGACCGTGATGCGCTCGCAGCAGGCCGAAGACGCCAAACAGCAGAACCACCATCCCGCACGCCACGCGCACGCCGCGCCGTTGCAGCACGCTGCGCAATTGCGCGCCGAACATCCCGGCCGTCAGCAACACCGGCAAGGTGCCGAGGCCGAACGCCAGCATCACGGCGGCGCCGGACGCTGCCGAGCCGCTCAGCAGCGCGGTCAGCAGCACGCTGTAGACCATGCCGCACGGCAGCCAGCCCCACAGCCCGCCGGCCAGCACCAGCTTGAATGGGCTATCGAGGGGCAGCAGCAAGTCCGTCAGCGGCCGCAGGCGTTGCCACAGGATGTTGCCAACTGTTTCCGTCCTGGCGAGGCCGCGCCAGGCGTCCATCAGATACAGGCCCAGCGCGACCAGCATCAGTTGCGCCAATACATGGATGCCGGCTTGCCAGGCTTGCATGCCTGCCAGCAGCCGGGCGCCGCCGGCAAGACCGCCCGCCAGTGCGCCGGCAACGGCATAGCTGCCGATGCGGCCGAGATTGTAAGAGAGCGTACGCAACAGGAGCGCGCCGTTCGCTTTGCTGTTCATGACGCTGACGGCCACCGGAAACGGTTTCGCCCGGACCGACGCAGGCGCCATCGAGAACGCGCCGACAATGCCGCCGCACATGCCGATGCAATGGACGCTGCCGAGCAGACCGATCATGAAAACCGGGATCAGACTCAAATTCAGATTCAGGCCGCCCATGATTGCTCAGATAGTGCGCGAATAGCGCTGCTCGGCCGGCCGCGATTGCAGGTAGCGATCGAACACCATGCAGATGTTGCGCACCAACAGGCGGCCCTTCATGGTGACCGTGATCCATTCGTCGTCGATCATCACCAGGCCGTCCTGTTCCAGGCCGCGCAAACCGTCCAGCTCGGCCGCGAAGTAGGACGCGAAGGTAATCGGATAGGCGGTTTCAATGGAGGCAATCGACAACTCGAAATTGCACATCAGGCGCTGGATGATCAGGCGTCGCAAGACGTCGTCCATGTTCATGCGCAGGCCGCGCACGATGGGCAGCTCATTCCTGTCGATGGCGTCGTAGTAGTCCTCCAGCGTCTTGACGTTCTGGCTGTAGGTCGAAGCCACGGCGCTGATGGCCGACACGCCGCAGGACACCATGTCCGACTCGGCGTGCGTCGAATAGCCCTGGAAGTTGCGGTGCAGCCGGCCCTGCTGCTGCGCGATCGCCAGGTCGTCGGTCGGCAGTGCGAAGTGATCCATGCCGATATAGACGTAGCCGGCGTCGGTCAAGCGGCGGATCGCCAGCGACAGCATGTCGAGCTTGGCTTCCGCACCCGGCAGTTGCGCATCGAGGATACGGCGCTGCGGCTTGAAAAGGTGCGGCAGATGGGCGTAGTTGTATAGCGAAATGCGATCCGGTGCGGCTTGGATTACCTTGCCCAGCGTCTGCGCCATGCTGATCACGTTCTGTCCCGGCAAGCCGTAGATCAGGTCGATGCTGACCGAACGGTAGCGTTGGGCGCGCGCGGCCTTGATGATGTCCAGCGTCAGGTGCTCCGGTTGCACGCGGTTGACGGCGCGCTGCACCAGCGGATCGAAATCCTGCACCCCCAGGCTGAGGCGATTGAAACCCTCGCTGGCGACGCGTTCGGCCGAGACCGTGCGCGGATCGACTTCGATCGAATATTCGCCGACTTCATCGGCGGCGAAGCGGAACCAGCGCTGCAGATGCGCCATCAGGTCGGCCATCTGCGCATCGGAAATATAGGTCGGCGTGCCGCCACCGAGGTGCAACTGCTCGATCTGGTTCATGCCGTCGAACAGCTTGCCCTGCATTTCGATCTCATGCTTCAGGTAGCTCAGGTAGATACCGGCCTTGTCGCGATTCCTGGTGACGATCTTGTTGCAGGCGCAGTAGTAACAGATGTTTTCGCAGAACGGGATGTGCACGTACAGCGACAAGGGGTTGCGGCTGCCGCGCGTGCGCAGCCCCGCCACCGCCTGCAGGTAGTCACGGTAGCCGAAGGTGTCGCTGAAGCGATCCGCGGTCGGGTACGAGGTGTAGCGCGGGCCGGACTGGCTCAGCTTGCGGATCAGTTGAGCGTCGAATTCGACCGATGGTTCGGCGACCATCGTCATTGCGGATACCACCATGTTGTTAGCTCCAGAGGCGGGCCGCAGAAAAGCGAGATAAGCGAGATGACCGAGAAAAAGCAAGACGGACTGCGACCCTGGCGAAGCAAGTCTAGGGAATTGCGCCCCGCCATGCCTTGACCTACATCAAAAGGGGCGTAAACGCAGACGAACGGTGCTTCCGGGACGCATGCGCATCACCGTCCCCGATCCGCTTCTTTTTTCTTTTTTGATCGACATCAAATCCCGCCTTCACCATCCCGCGTACATTTCGCTGCATCGCAACTTCATTCACAACAATGCGCTTTCATCGAGAGTAAGCGCGGGGAAATCATCATGAAAAAGATCGCAATTCTGCTGGCGTCCGCCGCCACCCTGTCCGTCGCCGGTCCCTTCGCTGCAGCGCAGGAGAGCCCCTGGCTGGTGCGTGTGCGGGCGGTCAACCTGAGCCCGGACAACAAGTCCGATCCGGTCGGCGGCGTCGGTGCGTCGGATCGCCTGACGGTCAGTTCCAAGACCATCCCCGAAGTCGACATCAGCTATTTCTTCACGCCCAACTGGGCCGCCGAACTGATCCTGACCTACCCGCAAAAGCATGACGTGCGGCTCGACGGCCAGACCATCGGCAGCTTCAAGCACCTGCCGCCGACGCTGCTGGCGCAATATCACTTCACGCCCGCCTCGACCTTCAGCCCGTATGTCGGCGCCGGCATCAACTACACGCGCATCTCCGACGTCAACCTGCTCAACGGCGGCGCCCGCCTGGAAAGCCACAGCATCGGCGGCGCGCTGCAAGCCGGCTTCGACGTCAAGCTGGATCGCCACTGGCTGATCAACTTCGACGTCAAGAAAGTGCAGATCCGCAGCGACGTGCTGGCCGCCAACGGCGCCAAGCTGAGCACGGTGAAGATTGATCCGTGGCTGATCGGCGTCGGCGTCGGTTATCGCTTCTGAGGCTGCCCACAACACCGCTGAACGCCATCACCATGTCTGAAGGTTCTTATCCCATGCAGCATCCTGACTCAACCCTGACGCCCGTCGATCCGCATGCGCCCATGCCGCATCGCAAAGTCATCCGTTCCTGGCTGGCGCCTGTCGTCGCGCGCAGCACGCCGCTGGCGATTGCGCTGGTGGTGCTGGATTTCTGCCTGTTCGGCCTGGCGCTGGCGGCAACCATCCGGGTCGACAACATTCTCGCCAAGGTGGCGCTGGGCATGCTGACCGGCTTCATCATCGGGCGCCTGTTCATCCTCGGGCACGACGCTTGCCACCAGAGTTTCACCGCCAACCGCCGTCTCAACACCTGGCTCGGCCGGCTGGTGTTCATGCCGTCGCTGACGCCTTACAGCCTGTGGGCGGTCGGGCATAACGTGGTGCATCACGGCTATACCAACCTGAAAGGCTTCGACTTCGTCTGGCAGCCGCATTCGCTGCAGGAGTTCCGGGCGCTGCCGCGCTGGCGCCAGAAGCTCGAACGCCTGTATCGCAGCGGCTGGGCGCCGTGGCTGTACTACACGGTGGATATGTGGTGGAAGAAGATGTACTTCCCGTCGCGCAAGCAGATGCCGACGCGCCGTGCGGAGTTCATCTGGGACGGCGTGCTGGTCAGCGTCGCCGCAACTGTCTGGATCGGCGGGTTGGCATGGGCTGCGCAGTCCGGTGGGCAATCGTTCCTGACGCTGCTGCTGACCGCGTTCGTGGTGCCGGTGCTGTTCTGGAAAGCGATGATCGGTTTCGTGGTCTACGTCCATCACACCCACGTCGGCGTGGCCTGGTACCAGGACAAATCGGAATGGTCGGCAGCGCAGCCGTTCGTCTCGACCACGGTGCACCTGACCTTCCGCCACGGCATCGGTGCGGCGCTGCATCACATCATGGAGCACACCGCCCATCACGTCGACATGAGCGTGCCGCTGTATCGCCTGAAGAAGGCGCAAAAACTGCTGGAGACGATGCTGCCGGGCCGCATCGTGATCCAACAATTTTCGTGGCGCTGGTATTTCGATACGGCACGGCGCTGCAAGCTGTATGACTTCGATCGCCTGTGCTGGACGGACTTCAAGGGACGTCCGACCAGCACGCCGTTAAGGGCGGTCGTGCAAAGAGCAGTTGTGGAAGCGGCTTAGCAATTTTCGAAGGCGTTAAGCCGCCTTTGCTGTCGCCTTGCTCTTTGCTGTTTTGGGCTTGGCGGCAGCTTTTTTCATGGCTGTCGTTTTGGTCGCGCGTTTTGCCGCAGCCGGCTTGGCCTCCGGTTTCTCCAGCGCATCCGTCAGCTTGCGCGCCAAGCCGATCACGCGTTGCGGATCGACGCCCAGGGTGCCGATCAGGAATTCAATGATTTCCGAACGAGGATTGGCCAGCGTCGGCTCGATCATCATCACCGCCGCCGACACCGCCAGCGCACGCTCGCGCGTGGCCGTATCGGGCAATAATTGTTCCAGCGCATTGAGCGCTTCCACCGGCGCCACGGCCACCGGGCGCGCCTGATCCTTCAGCAATTGCACCCAGTTGGTCTTGGACGACACGCTTGCATGCATCGGCAACTGCGCCAGCAGGCGCGCCAGGCGCAGGCTGCGTCGCTCGAAGGCGCCGATCGAAATCATCCCTGCCACCACGATGCGGCACACCGCTTCGGCAAAGCCGCCTTCCGCGATGTGCGCCAGGGCCTTCTCACGATAGATCTCGAGCTCGCGCAGCGCGCGTTCATGGGCGACGACAGCGTCCGGCTCATGCGGCTTGAGCCATGCGCCCATGCCCTTGGGACCGAACAGTTGGCGCGTCATCTTGACGGTGCGTTCGTCGCGACGGTCGCGGTACAGGTTGAGCTCGTCGGTGATCTGTTGCGCCATCTTCTTTTCGAGCTGTTTCAGCGGATGGTCGTCGGCAACCGTGGCCCGCTCGGCGCGCGCTTCGGCGGCCTTCTGGCGGATGAACGGCGCCATGAAGAAGCTGTCCGAGAACAGCTGTCGCTGCATGCGCAAGGGGCTCATCTTGAGCATGGCATTGGCCATCTCGCGCGTCGCGCTCATTTTTATCCACGGGCGCACATAGGTCTTGTACAGGTTGGCGTTGAACTCCGACCACTGCGCGATGGTGGAGAACATCTCTTCTTCTTCGCGCCCTTCCGGATTGATCTTGCGGATGTCTTCCATGGTGCGGTGCTGGTAATGCACCGTGTAATCGCCCGGTTCCAGTTGATCCCAGCGCTGTTCATCCTTGCCGGCCTTGGCTTCGAGTTTCATCTCGTAGAGGCCGGGCGGCAGGCTTTCGATGACGTCCAGCGAGGTCACCAGCTGGTCGTGCTCCTTGAGCGCAATCGAACCGCCGACGAAGATGCCGAGGTGGCCGACGCTTTCATGCAGCACGTAAATGATGGTGCGGCCGGCGGCGGCAATCGCGCGCTCGTCGCCCCAGGTGTCGATGATCCAGTTGAGCGCCTGCGGTGGCGGCGTGATGTTGTCGCCCCAGGAGGCGAACACCACGATCGGCGAGGTGATGTTGCGCAGGTCGATGGCCTTGTCGCCGGCCATCATGGTGCCGCGCGCGAGCTTGTTGCCGACGAACAGGTTCTCGACAATCGATTCGATCTCGCTGCCGGTCATGCGGAAGTAGCCGCCCCACCAGCGTTCGAACTCGAGGAAGCGCTCGGCTTCGGTGTCGACGCCGGCCCAGAGGTTGTAATACTTGTTCCACAGCGTGTTGGCAGGATTGAGCTTCTCGAAGTTTTCCACCAGATGGGCGCCGTCGAAACGGTCTGCGCCAAGATCGCTGGTCATCGACGCCAGCCAGGAACCGCCCAGTTGTGCGCCGCTGTAACGCATCGGATTGAGCGTCGAGCTGCCGGCCCAGTACGACACTGGCGCGCCGACAATCATGAGCGGGCCGAACAGTTCCGGCCGTCGCGCGTTCAGGGCCATCATGGCCCAGCCGGCCTGGCAGTTGCCGATCACCACCGGCTTGGCCGGGCATTGCGGATGGCGCCTGATGATTTCTTCGATGAACAAGGCTTCGGCGTCCATCACGGTCAGCAAGGTCTGGCCGTCTTCCGGCTCGGGCCTGAAGGTGACGAAATATACCGTGTGGCCGGCACGCATGGCCATGCCGACTTCCGAATCGAACTTGAAGCCGCCGATGCCGGGGCCGTGGCCGGCGCGCGGATCGACCACCACCACCGGACGCGCCTCCTGCTTGACCGGCATCGAGGCCGGCGGCTGCAGCCGCAGCAAAGCGTAATTGCAGGGATTGGGCAGGTCGTGACCGTCCATCACCACTTCATGCTCGAACTTCAGCAGCGGCGGCGTGCCCTGGTCCAGGTGTTCAAGATAGTTGTTGCCGCGATCGAGCAAGGTATCGAGGAACAGGTAGGTACGCTGCATGGCGTCGGTCAGATAGGCATTGACGTCGCCCAGCTGAGGGATCCCCATCACGGGAGCGGCTTGCGGCGTAGCTGCTCGGTCTTCAGGCGTTGCCGCCGGGGTCTTGCGCGTGGCCATGAGTCAGCTCCTGGTGATGGGATATGCAACGTTATCTTGCATGATACCGAGAAAGACGTGATCACAGCCCCTGATCTCTGCGACAATAAAACCGCAATTCGTCGAATTGAATGCCAGCTCCCGCTTCGGTTCGCGACGATGAAATTTGTATTGCTACATTGAACGCGCTGCCGCCGCAGTTCGTTTATTGACACAAGGGAACAACGCATGGAACTCAAGAGCCTCGTCGACCAGCCCAACAAGCTGCCCACCGTCCCCAAAGTCGTCCAGCAACTGATCGAGAGCTTCAACTCCGAAGACATCTCCGCAATCGAGATCGCCCACCTGATTGCAGGCGATCCGGCGCTGTCGGCCAAGCTGCTGCGGCTGGCCAACTCCGCCTATTTCCACGTCTCGCGCACGGTCGGCACGGTCGACGACGCGCTGCGCATGCTCGGCTTCGTGATGGTGCGCAACCTGGTGCTGGGCAACGGCATGGTGGCCGCCTTCAAGAACACCAAGGGCATGGAATTGCAGCAGTTCTGGCGCTACAACCTCTACACCGCCTGCGCCGCACGTTGGCTGGCGCATCAGGGCGGCGACAACGGCGACGCCGCCTTCACGCTGGGCATGATGCACGGCATCGGCCAGTTGCAGCTGCATGCAGTCGCCGCGGCCGAAGTGGCGTTGCTGGACAAGCAACTGAACGTGCTCGACGCCGGCCGCGCCGAACTTGAAAAAGAGAAACTCGGCTTCCACTTCGCCGACGTCTCGGCCGAACTGGCGAAGATCTGGAATTTCCCTGAAACCCTGTCCAGCGCGCTCAAGGATATTCCTGCTCCGCTGGCGTCGACGCCGTTCGACCGCATGGCCGCCTGGGTCCACCTGGGCGCGTGGCGCGCCCGTGCAGAAGTGCTGGACCACAGCGATGAAGACATGGCGGCGAGCTATCCCGCGGCCGTCGCCAAGCGCCTGGGCCTGGACACCGGCTGGGCGCTGGCAAGTGCGAAGGATCATGCCGACAAGGCAATGCCGCCGTTGAAGGAATTGACGGCGGGGTTGGATGCAATGCTGGAATAATCCTCGCCCCCTCATTATCTCTTTACGACAGCGACCTGCTTTCGCGCCCGTCCGCCTGTTTCACCGTTTGGCGAGTGCCGGCTGAGGTGAGCCTGAACCCGCATCTTCCTTCACCTTGCGCTTCTGCGCCACGCGCGCCTTGCGCTTGCGCATCCAGATCACTACGCCGGTCACCGACAACATCGCCACCAGCGCGCCCATGAATGAGATGAAGATACGGCCCGGCAAGCCGAGGATGCGGCCCGAGTGCAACGGGAATTGCGCCTGGATGAACAGGTCGCCGGCGCTGCCAGTGCCCGGGATGCGCGTGCCGGCCGGTGCGCCGGTGGCGGCATCGAAGTACAGCCAGGCGTTGCCGAGGCCGACGTCGCCATGATCGTTGCCTGCTTCGAAGAACCCGACGCCATACAACCCAAACATCGATGAATAGAACACGCCGCCGGCCGGCGCCTCGAAGCCGCGACGCTTGCCTTCCTCGATCGCAAGCCGGGTAACCTGCTCGCGCGACATCCGGGGCTCCGCCACCTTGTCCGGTGCGACCGGCGTACGGGTGTCGAAGGCGGTCGGCGTGACCGTGGAGAACATCTTGATGATCGGCGTCATGACCTGGTTGTTGAGGTTCATCGACACCGAGGTCACCGCCAGCACCAGCAACAACCCCCACACCCAGACACCGCCCGAGCGATGCAGGTCGAAGTTGAGCTTGTGGCCGCCGTCCTTCCAGCGGAAGGCGAACGACTTGCGCCAGCTCTTCCGGTTCGGGAAAGACAGCCACAGCGCGATGAAGCAATCCAGCGTCCAGACGATGCCGATGATGCCCATCAGCCAGATGCCCAGTTCGATGCCGCCGACGTCCGGCAGATGCATGGTGTAGTGCAGCTTGTAGAGGAACGGCAACAGGTTTTCGCGGCTCAGCGAGATCGCGCCCCACATCCGCTTGCCCTGGATTTCGGCGGTGACGGGATCGACCGCGATCTGGTTGTAGCCCAGTTCATAAGGCTTGCCGGTAACCGGATCGAGGCGCGGCTCGACCATCATGCTGCTGGTGTGACCGGGCTCGCTCTCGTTCATCACGTAGGTGACGCGCAGCTTCGGCTCGCGCGCTTCGACGATGTTGGCCAGTTCCAGGCCCGGTTTGGGCGCGCCGGCTACGGTGCCGGCGTCGGCGCTATTGGCGTGGAACAGGGTCGGATTGAGCGCGGCGTCGAGTTCATGGTCCCAGGAAATGATCGCGCCGGTGGCGCCTGAAATGAACAGGAACACGGCCACGCCGAGACCGAACCAGCGATGAAGGAGGACGAGAACAGCACGCATGAAGTCGCTTCAAAAAAACGCCGAAGCGGCCCTGCTCCGCTATCGGAGCAAGACCGCCGGCAGGTTAAATCAATCAAACCGCACTTAAACCCTGTTCAACCGCATTGCAGGTGAATCAGAAATCCACCTTGGCGCTGAGGCTGAAGGTACGCGGGTCGCCCGGCTTGATCCAGTTTTCGTACTGGTATTCCCAGTAACGCTTGTCTGTCACGTTGTTGACGGCCGCGCGGAAAGTCGTGTCGACATTTCCGATGCGGGTGGTGTAATTGGCGCCCACGTTGAACAGCGTGTAGCCGGCCAGCTTGATGTCGTTGGCGGCGCGCAGCATGGTGGTGCCGGTGTACTTGGCGTCGGTGGACAACTTCAGGCCGCTGATCTGCGGGACCTGGTAAGCCACTTGTCCGGCGGCGACAAAATCGGGCGCGCCGGCGACACGGTTGCCATTATAAGTGAGCCCCTTCTTGTATCTGGTGTCGAGGAACATCAGGTTGCCCGATACCTTCCAGTCGCGCCCCGGCTTCATGCCCGCGCCCAGCTCCAGGCCCTGGTAGACCGACTCGCCGTCCTGCACCAGCGCCTTGGTGACGGTATTGGTGTATTCGGCGCCGCGCTCGATGCGGAACACTGCAGCCGTGGCGCTCCAGCGGTCCTGCTCGGTTTTCACGCCGAATTCATATTGCTTGCTGACGAGCGGGTTGAGCGTGCTGCGGTAGTTGGAATTGTCGATGGTCGGGATGCCGCCCTGCTCCAGCGATTCGACATAGCTGGTGTAGATCGTGGTGTTCGGCTCCGGCTTGAACATCAGCGCCACGGTCGGCGTGACCACGCCGTCCTTCTTGTATTGCGCAGTGCGCGCGCCGGTCAGGCCGTAGCTGTTTTGCTCGAAATTGGTATACCGAAGCCCGGCCAGCAGCGACCATTGCTCGGAAAATGCCAGCGTGTCGCTGGCGAACAGCGATTGCTGTTTGATATCCGAGTCGTGGTAAGTGCGCAGGTCGGTCGCGCTGACGTAGTCGTTGGAGTTCTGGCGATACAGGTTGCCGTTGCCGATGGACTGGTAGAAGCTGCTGACGGTATAGTCGTTGACCTGCTTTTGCCAGGAGGCGCCGAACACCATCTGGTGGTCGATGAAGCCGGTCCTGGCCTTGCCTTCCAGGATGCCCTGCCAATAGTCGAAAGTATGTCCTTCGCGGCTGTCCGAACGCGTGTCGTTGTAGTCGCCGGCGGCGTTGGCCAGGTATAGCGACGACTCATTGCGGCTGCGACGCGAGGTGCTGTGGCTGTAGTTCAGGCTCAGCTTCCAGTCGGGATTGATGGCGTATTTCAGGCCGGTCGAATAGAACTGGAAATTGGTGTTCAGATGCTGGCCGCGCCCTTGCAGCGACTGGTCGTCGCCGGCCGGCACGCCCGGCAGGACGTTGCCGACCAGCTTGCCGGTGCTGATCGAGGGCGTCTGGTTTTCCGAGTTGCGGTTGTGGTACATGGACTGGAATTCCCAGCTCAGGTCGCGCGTGAGACGCGCATCCAGCGCCAGCGACAGGGTATCGCGAACCACATTGCCGTCGTTGAAGGTGCGGCCCTGTTCGTGCGTGGCGTTGACGCGATAGCCGAACATGCCGTCCTGGCCGAAGCGTCCGCCGAGGTCGACATGCTCGCTCCAGATGTTGTTCGACTTGAAGCCGACTTCGATACTGCGCACCGGTTCATCGGTCGGACGCTTGGTGACGTAGTTGATCATCCCGCCCGGCGCACCGAAACCGTACATGTAGCCCGACGAGCCCTTGAGCAGGTCGATCTGCTCGAAATGCTCATACGGCAAGGTGATCGCATAGCTCATGAACGGCCGGCCGTCGATGCGGTAGGCGTTCTGCCAGTCCAGCGGCAGGCCGCGCACGGTCACGTAGCTGGCCCAACTGCTGTAGCCGCCGCTGTTGTCGGTGACCGAGGCATCCAATGCAAACACGTCGCCCAGCTTGACGACCTGGCGCTCGGCCAGGTCGTCGGCCTTGATCACGGCCATCGAAAAAGGCGTGTCCAGCTGCGAGCGCGTACCGAGCGCACCGCTGCTCACGCGTTCGCCGAGATGCAGTCCGCCATCGGTTGCCGCGACCACGCTCACGGCCGGCAGGCTGCCGCTGCTGCGGTTGTCCGCAACCGGAGCGACCAGGACGTAGCCGGCATCGGTCTTGCGCATCTCATATCCCGTATCGCGCAACAGCACGCGGAAACCCTCGTCCACGCCGTAGTTGCCGCGGATGCCGGCGCTCTGCTTGCCCGCCACCTTGTCGGCGTCGACCGCAATCGAAATACCCGATTGCTGCGCATAGCGATTCAGCGCATCGGCCAGCGGACCGGCCGGGACGTCGTAGGAAATCGTCTGTACCGCCGTCTGTACCGCCGTTTGCGCATGCGCCGGCATTGCCATGCCGCTCAACAGCAGGGCCGGCAGGCTGATGCGGATCGCAAACGCCAGCGGTTGCAGGTTGAAACGGGAAGACACCCGGGCGGTATGGCGGGGAAGTCGGGTGAATCGGCGATATGGATGAACGTCGTGGTGCCGCATGATGAAGACTTCCTTTTCGTTGGTCATACCCCCTTGACGCACGAGAAACGAAAAGTGGAACCGGTGTTCACAAACAAGATTGAAAATGCACATGAAAATTTGCCATCGTTCAGGGCGCTTCAGGCGCATCCACCCGCACCAGATACGGCGACAGGGTCCGGAAGCGCAGCGCCGGGAAGCTGTTGGCCAGCAATTGCAGTGCGCGGCCGGTGTCGTCCAGCGGCAGCACCGCCGACACATTGATGGCGGCGATCTGCTCCCGGTTGTAGCTGATGGCGCCGGGGCGATAGCGGTCGAGCGCGTCGAGCACCTCCGGGAGGGGCTGGTTGCGCACGACCAGTTGATGGAATTTCCAGGCATCGGTAATGCTGCGGGCATCGATGTCGTCGATCGCGCCGATGTTGTCGGCAGTGAAGCGCAGGCGCTGGCCGGCCGCCACTACCGTTGGATGATTCGGGTCTTGCTGCGCCGTACGCACTTCCACACGCGACTCCAGCATGCTGAGCACGGTAGCATCGGCCTCGCGGCTGACCACGAAGCGGGTACCGAGCGCGCGCACGCTGCCATGCGCCGTCTCCACCACGAAAGGACGTGCGGGATCCCTGGCGACCTCGACCAGGATTTCTCCCTGCACCAGTTCCAGCGTGCGACGCGCGGCATCAAAATGCAGATTGACCGCGCTGGCGCTGTTCAAGGTAATGCGGCTGCCGTCGGCCAGTACGCGGGTTTCCCATTTGCCGGTGGCGGTGCGCATATCGGCCGCCAGATAGGCCGGCGGGAATGCCTTGATCGCGACCCATGCCGGCAGACCCAGCGCCAGCGCGATCGCCACGGCGGCGCCGATGCGTTTGACTTGCTTGATTTGTTTGATTTGCTTGATCTGCTTAGTACGGGGGCCAGGTTGGTGCTGAAGCGTAAACGTCGCATTGAGCGCCGCGCGCGCCGGTTGATGCCGCTTGCCGCCTGCCCCGCGCAAGCCCTGCACGCGACCGATGAACCCTTCCAACCGTGCGGCCATATCTGCGTGGCGCGGATCGGCGGCTTTCCAGGCGTCGAAATCGCGTTGCGCGGTGAGGCGAGCCGCTTCGTCGTCAGCGCTCAGCTGCACGATCCACTGCGCCGCCTGCCCGGCGATGCGCTCTTCTTCCGAGACGTCGAATTCGGGGTCGCGCTTCATAAGTCGCACCTCATAGGTCACGCTTCATAGCACGCACCTCATGCCTGCGCCAAGCGGCACTTGACCAGCACCTGCACCAGGTATTTGCCGACCATTCGGGTGGACACGCCGAGCGCAGCGGCCACTTCTGCATGCGTCCGGCCGTCGAGATAATGCAACAGGAAAGCCTCGCGTGCCTTGGCGGCGACGGACTGCAGCGCGGCGCTGATCTGCTCCAAAGCTTCCACGGCGAGCAGGATTTCCTCGGGACCCGGATAGCCTTCAGTCTGCTCCATGGTCAGCGCCAGTTCCGCCAGGTAAGACTGCTCGATCATTTGGCGACGCGCCCGGTCCACCAACAGTCGCTTGGCCGTTGCGGTCAGGTAGGCGCGCGGCTCCTGCACGCCGAGCAAGATGCGCACGAACGTATCCTGCGCAACGTCGGCG
>NZ_AJHH01000080.1 GCF_000256565.1 Herbaspirillum lusitanum P6-12
ACGCGATGATGCGCACGAACGTATCCTGCGCAACGTCGGCGGCGTTGTGCGTGCAGCCCAGTTTCTTGCGCAGCCAGCCAAACAGCCAGCCGTGATGGCTGCTGTAAAAGGAATGCATGTCCGGCTGGAGGGTGGATTCGGCCACGGAGGGATTTCGGCGTTGATAAGAATGCTTCTCATTTTAATCCATGCCGACGCCGCGCCACAATCCCCAGACACATTCGTCGCTTCAAATCGATGTTCATTGGACGGCGATATCGATGATTTGATAGCCCCTTATTGCTGATCATCGAATATAAACAAGAATTGTTTTCATCTATAATCGCCTGCACGAAAACGTCATCAAGAATCAACAATAATCGCAACCGCCGCCGGCGCCATCATGACCGGCTTCGTGGATCGAACTGAGCTTATTGGGAGAAAAAGCATGAAGGGAACATGGACCATGCCGCTGCTGCTGGGAGCGCTGTCGCTGGGCGGACTGGCTGCGGGGATTTTCGGCGACGGCATCTGGGACTGGCTGTGCTGGCTGGGCCTGGGGATTCCGGTGGCGGTCGTGACGCGTCATGTGTGGCGTCAATGGCGCGTCGCCCGACCGTCCTGATTTACCTGCGCTAGTTCGGCCCTGCGCCGAACAGGTGCAACTGCGCGTACTGTAGCAACATGATGGTCTTGCCGTCGGCGATTTCACCTTCGGCAATCATCATCAGCGCCTGCTGGATCGGCACTTCCATCACCTCGATATCCTCCCCTTCGGCGACATTGCCGCCGCCCTCGCCTGCGCGCGCGCGCGCGCGCGGCGCC
>NZ_AJHH01000081.1 GCF_000256565.1 Herbaspirillum lusitanum P6-12
CGCCGTCGGCGCGGCGATAGTCGAAGGTGGTCTTCTTGAGCAGATACCAATCGTCGGACAAGACTTCGACATTGCGGATGCGGACACGCTCGTTTTCCATCGTTTTGCTCCTGTGCAGTGAATTCGTAAGGCGGCCAACCCGGCAATCATTTTTGCCGGTATTGCACGCTTCATTTAAAATATCATGCAATATCAAGAACAATCAAGAATATTCGTGCAGAATTACGACCTTTATTCCGTGAAACTGCACGAATTTGCGCGTTGTCTTGTACACTCCCGACCTTACCAATACCACCCGCCAACGCCGGACCAAAAGCATGCTGACCAGCCAACGAAAGAAACACCTGCTCGACCTGCTCAACCGCGACGGACGCATCGTCGCCAAACCGGTGAGCGAACAACTGGAGGTGTCCGAAGACACGATCCGACGCGATCTGCGTGAACTGGCCAGGGAAGGCTTGCTGCGACGCGTACATGGCGGCGCGTTGCCGTTGCTCGGCACGCCGGCGCTGGTGATGTTCGCCAACCGCCAGCACATCGAACCCGGCGCCAAGGCCGACATCGGCCGCGCCCGGG
>NZ_AJHH01000082.1 GCF_000256565.1 Herbaspirillum lusitanum P6-12
ATGGCGCGCCATCTGGCGCCGGACCTGAAGGCAACCGTCGTCACGCACAGCCCGTCGATCGCGGTCGAGCTGTCCAACCATGCGCATATCGACGTCATCATCATCGGCGGCAAGCTGTTCAAGCATTCGGTCGTGGCGATGGGCAGCGGCACCATCGACGAGATCGCACGAGTGCGCGCCGACCAGTATTTCATGGGCGTGTGCAGCCTGCATCCGCGCACCGGCATCACTTCACTCGACTTCGACGAAGCCGGCATCAAGCGCGCCTTCAGCCGCGCCGCAGCCGACACCGTCGTGCTGGCGTCGCCGGACAAACTCGACACCACCTCGCCGTTCGAAATCGTGCCGCTGGCCGAGGTCAGCCGCATCGTACTCAATCGCGACACCGCCGCCGAACTGATTGCGCCTTACCAGGCGCAAGGCATCGAGATCACGCTGGCCTGAGCCGCGATCCTCCCTCTGCACGCCGCAAGAAAACGCTTCTGCAACGACGCAAGCTTGTTGTCAGCACCTGCATATCCCTCGTGAATTACAAGAAGAAAAATTATCAATAAATACACGAATAACGACGGCTTTTGTTTGAATAAAGTTATCTTCCATGCAATTCTGTGAGGAACTGGCCGCTGCTGCGGGCGGGAAGAAAAGCACCATCGGAAATCAAGATGCGATGCGCCGATTCACAAAAAGCGGGGAGACACGCAATGAAATGGTTCTACAACTTGAAGATCGCCACCAAGCTGATCGCCACCTTTTTAACCGTGATCGTGTTGGCAACAGGACTTGGCGTTTTCGCCATCAGCCAGCTTGACAAGGTCAACCGCGCTTCTACCGACATCGCCACCAATTGGCTGCCGACCATCCGTACCCTCGCCCAGCTGAAGTTCACGGCCTCGCGCATCCGCAGCTTTGAGCAGCAGCATATTCTTGCCGCCGACGCCAAGGAGTTTGAGGAAATCGAGCAGAACGCCAACAGGCAACTCGACGCCCTTGCCGCATCGCGCAAGCTGTACGAGAGCCAGATCACCGAACCGGAAGAACGCGCCCTCTACCCGGAACTCGGCAAAACGCTGGACGTCATGGTCGCCGAACATCCCAGGATCATCGCCCTGTCGCGCGACAACAAGAACGCCGAGGCACGCGCCCTCATGAAGGGCGAATCGACCAAAAGCTATCGCAAGGCGATCGAGATCCTCGACAAATTGAGCGCCGTCAATGAGCGTGGCTCGGACATATCGAACAAGCTGGCCGATGACACTTACCATAACGGGCGACTGTGGATCATCGCCATGCTGGCCTTGTGCATCATTGCGGCGATGACGTTGGCAATCATGGTGGCGCGCATCATCTCGCGGCCGCTGACGCAAGCCGTCAAGATCGCCCGCCAGGTTGCCGACGGCGACCTGACGGCCGATATCCAACAAAACAGCGAAGACGAAACCGGCCAGTTGCTCGGTGCGCTCAAGCAGATGAACGACAACCTGCTGCGCATCGTCAGCAGCGTACGCACCGGCACCGACACGATCGCGACCGCATCAAGCGAAATCGCCACCGGCAACATGGACCTGTCCTCGCGCACCGAGCAGCAGGCCGGCTCGCTCGAAGAAACCGCCTCCGCCATGGAAGAGATGACGTCAACCGTCAAGCAGAACGCCGACAATGCACGCCAGGCCAACCAGCTGGCGGCGTCCGCCTCCGCAGTCGCCATCCAGGGCGGCAACGTGGTCGGTCAGGTGGTCGATACCATGGGTTCGATCAACGAATCTTCACGCAAGATCGTCGATATCATCAGCGTGATTGACGGCATTGCCTTCCAGACCAATATTCTGGCGCTTAATGCTGCCGTGGAAGCCGCGCGCGCCGGCGAGCAAGGCCGTGGCTTTGCCGTGGTCGCCTCCGAAGTGCGCAGCCTGGCGCAACGCTCTTCCGCCGCCGCGAAGGAAATCAAGCAGTTGATCGACGACTCCGTCACCACGGTCGATATCGGCAGCAAGCTGGTCGCACAAGCCGGTTCGACCATGGACGAAGTGGTCAGCAGCGTCAAACGCGTGACCGACATCGTCGGTGAAATCACCGCTGCCAGCCATGAGCAAAGCGTCGGCCTCGATGAGATCAACCGCGCGATTACCCAGATGGATGAAGTGACGCAACAGAACGCTGCGCTGGTGGAGGAAGCCGCTGCCGCGGCCCAGTCGCTTCAGGAACAGGCAAGCAACCTGTCACAGATCGTCAGCGTATTCAAGCTGGATCGCCATGCCTTGCCGCAAGGCCAGACACACACGGCCACAGCGTCCAAGCGCACCGTGAACATCACGCCCGAGCCGGCGTCTCTGCCTGCCAAAACAAACGTCAAGACCGCATCCAAGACTGCTGCGGTGAAAAAAACCATCGCCAGCGAAGCGCCTGCGCACGACGACGCAGGCTCGTGGGAACAGTTTTGACGTGATCGGCGCTACTTCAGCCCGAGCCGCTTCGCCATCCGGTTGAGATTGGCGCGGTCGACACCCAGTTCGCGCGCGGCCGAGGCGACGTTGCCGCCGTTGCGCGCCAGGCAGGCGCTGACCAGGCGCCGTTCGTAGGCGCTCACGGCGTCGCGCAGGCCGCTGGCGTTCTGCAGGTCGAGCTCGGTCTGGACTTGCTGCTCATGCAATCCCTCGTGCGATGACAGCGCGTTCGCCTTCTCATTGGACAGATCGAAATCCTCGGCCGCCAGCGTCAGGATGCGCGGCCGTTCGGGATGCTTGCCGAGCGCCTTGAGCGCGGTGCGCGCGATCACGTGTTCCAGCTCGCGTACATTGCCAGGCCAGCGGTAATTGAGCAGCACTTCCTGGGCATCGGTGGCCAGGCGCAGGCTCAGCAAACCCAGCCGGAAACGGTTTTCTTCCAGGAAGAATCCGCTGATCAGCAAGATGTCGTGACCGCGCTCGCGCAACGGCGGCACCGCCAGCGGGTAGACGCTGAGGCGATGGTAAAAGTCGGACCGATAGCGGCCCAGCCGCACTTCTTCCTCAAGATCGCGGTTGGTGGCGGCGATCACGCGCACGTCCACTTTATGCTCCTCGTCCGAACCGACGCGCTGGATCTGGCCACTCTGCAGCGCGCGCAGCAACTTGGCTTGCACCGTCAGCGACAACTCTCCCACCTCGTCGAGGAACAAGGTGCCGCCGTCGGCCAACTCGAACTTGCCGCGCCGGTCGCTGACCGCGCCGGAAAACGCGCCCCGTACGTGGCCGAACAGCTCGCTCTCGACCAGGGTTTCCGGCAAGGCGGCGCAGTTGAGACTGATGATGGGCTTGCGCGCACGCGGCGAGGCGGCGTGGATGGCGTTGGCGACCAGCTCCTTGCCGGTGCCGGTTTCCCCCGTAATCAGCACCGTCATGTTGCTCGGACCGGCCAGCCGCACCTCTTTCATCATGCGCTTGTGCGCCGGACTCTGGCCGATCAGCTCGCGCCGGCTCTGGTTGGCGGCGAGCCGGTAGGCTTCGGCGCGCTGGCGTTCCTGCTCACTGGTCTCGGCAAGGTTATGGATGCGTTCGGCGACATTGACGGTGGCCGCCGCCAGACTGGCGAAAGCCTGCAAGGAGGCAGTGTCGACCGAATCGAAGCGTCCGGGACCGAGCGCGTCCAGCGTCAGCAAACCCCAGGGCCGGCCGTTCATGCTGATCTGGCAGCCCATGCAATCGTGCACATGAAGTTCGCCCGAATGCGCTTCGACCAGGCCGTCGTAAGGATCCGGCAAGGACGAGTTGGCAGGGAAACGCGTCGGCGGCACGTTCGACAACAGCACGCGAAAGCGCGGATGTTCGCTCACGCGGAAGCGCCGGCCGAGCGTGTCGCTGCTCAGCCCGTTGATCGCCAGCGGCACCAATATCTCGCCGTCGAGCCGCAGCAAGGCGGCGGCGTCGCAGGGAAACAGCATCCGCAACGTGTCCAGCAGGCGGCGATAGCGCTCGCTGTCGTGCAATTCCCTGGACAGATCGGCCATCAGCGGAATCAATGCGTCCAGCATGAGCTTCGGAGTCATTTTTACCCTTATGAGTCGTTATGACTCGGGTCTATTCGACTCGGTCATTTTTTAAGTGACTGATTATAAAAGATTTTTAGTCTGGCATGGAGTTTGATTAAGAAGGGATAAGAAGATGCAAAAAACGAGGATTCTTGACCTCGGTCCCACTTGTTCAACCCTGAAAGGTATCGCCATGCTCTCCGACGTCCACCGCGCCATTGTCAAATCCACCGTCCCCCTGCTCGAAAGCGGCGGCGAAGCGCTGACCACGCACTTCTACAAGATGCTCATGCGCGACTACCCGCAAGTCATCCCGCTGTTCAACAAAGCCCATCAAGGCAGCGGCGATCAGCAACGCGCATTGGCCAACGGCGTGCTGATGTACGCGCGCCATATCGACCGGCTCGAACAACTGGGCGGCCTGGTCACCACCATCATCAACAAGCACGTCGCCCTGCAGATCCAGCCCGAACATTATCCGATGGTCGGCGACTGCCTGCTGCGCGCCATCCGTGAAGTGCTGGGCGCGGAAATCGCCACCGACCAGGTCATCGAAGCCTGGGGCGCCGCCTACGGCCAACTCGCCGAGATCCTGATCGGCGCCGAGGAAGGCATCTATCAGGCTACCGAAAAGGCCGACGGCGGCTGGCGCGGCCTGCGCAAGTTTATCGTGGTGCGCCGCGTCGACGAGAGCGAGGAAATCACCTCCTTCTACTTCGCGCCGGAAGACGGCAAGGCCATCCTGGAATACCACCCGGGCCAGTACATCGGCCTGTGCGTCACCGTCGACGGCGAAGAAATGCGCCGCCAGTACTCGCTCTCGGCCGCGCCGAACAGCAAGATGTACCGCATCAGCGTCAAGCGCGAGCCGAACGGCAAGGTTTCCAACTTCCTGCACGACCACATGACCGTCGGCAAGCAGATCGACCTGATGCCGCCGTCGGGCGAATTCACCCTGACGCAAAGCGAGCGCCCGTTGGTGCTGATCAGCGGCGGCGTCGGCATCACGCCGATGCTGGCGATGCTGGACGCGGCGCTGCCGGGCAAGCGCCCGGTGGTGTTCATCCATGCGGCGCGCCACGGCGGCGTGCACGCCTTCGGCAAGAAGATCGCCGACCTGGCGCAGGAATATCCGCAGTTGCAGCATTTCTTCTGCTACGAACAAACGCGCGAACAAGACCCGGCCCCGCATGCGACCGGCTACCTCGACCGCGACAAGCTGTCCCGCTGGCTGCCTGAGTCGATGGACGTGGACGCCTATTTCGTCGGTCCCAAGTCCTTCATGAAGGCCGTCAAGCGCCATCTGCACGAGCTGGGCGTTCCGGCGGCGCAGGCCCGCTACGAGTTCTTCGGCCCGGCTTCTTCGCTGGATTAAGCACCGCGCGCCGGGCTGAAGGCAGTCCGGCGCCGTTTCAGACCTGACGAGAATGAGATACCGATAGAAACTCCATGGACATCGACAAATACAAACACCAGCACAGCGTCATCTTCGACAACATCCGCAAGCTCAAGGAGTTTTCCCATCTGGGCATCGCCGAACACGCCGCCGACATCGCTGCACAAGTGATCAAGATGAGCTCGGTCATCAAGCTCCACCTGTCGATCGAGGACAAATTCCTCTATCCCGCCTTGCAGGAGGCCAATAATCCGCGCCTGGCCATGATGGGCAAGCAATACCAGCATGAAATGACGCACATCGCCGAAGCCTATGGCGAATTTGCGCGCAAATGGAATGACGCCGGCCACGTTGCTGCCGATCCGGGCGGTTTCCGCAGTGACGCCAACAAGGTACTGAAAGTCCTGTTCGACCGCATGCAGCGCGAGGACCGCGATTTTTATCCGATGATCGAAAAGGTCTGAGCAGGGCCTGAAGGGTTGGCTGCGTAGTTGCTGCGTAGTTGCTGCTTAACCGCCGCTCAATTGCCAAGTTCTTCCAGGATCGTCTTCACGCGTCCCAGCGCCGTCTCGATGTCGAGCGACTCGATGGCGCCATAGCCGAAGAACAGCGCGGGCTCGGGCTTGACCCGGTAGTAGAACTCGTCCAGCGTGTACAGTGCGACGTCGACCCGGCGCGCCAGCCGCAGCAGTTGCGTCATGTCGACCTCGGCCGTCATCCGCGCCGCCAGGTGGAAGCCGGCGGTGGTCGGCACCGCGCACATCCAGGGTTTGAGCGTGCCGTTGAGCGCGGCATGCAGCTTTTCGCGCCGCGCGACGTAGATGCCGTGGCAGCGTCGGATATGCTTTTGCAGATAGCCTTCGTCGATGAACCTGGCCATCGCCCATTGGGTCATGGTCGGCGTATGCCAGTCCGACAGGCCCTTGACCACGGTCATGGCGCGCAAAATCGAGGGCGGCGCAATCACGTAGCCGACGCGCAACTCCGGGTTCATCGACTTGGAAAAGGTGCCGACAAAGGCCACCAGCCCATCCTGGTCCATGCTTTGCAGCGAATCCATCGGCCGGCCTTCATAGCGGAACTCGCTGTCGTAGTCGTCTTCGATGACGATGGCCCGCAATTCACGCGCACGCGCCAGCAAGGCCGCACGCCGCGCCGGACTCATCGGCATGCCGAGCGGGAACTGATGCGCCGGCGTCGCGTAGATCAGCCGCGTGCCGTCCGGAATCAGATCGACCCGCATCCCTTCGCTGTCCACCGGCACGCTCTCCACCCGGGCTCCTTGCGCCGAGAACAGCATGCGCGCCGGCGGGTAGCCGGGATCCTCCACCGCCACCACGCTGCCCGGCTCCACCAGCACCCGCGCAATCAGGTCCAGCGCCTGCTGCGCGCCGTTGGTCACCAGCACGTCGGCGGCCGTACATTGCACACCGCGCGAGAACGAGACGTGGCGTGCGATCGCTTCACGCAACGCCGGCAAGCCTTCGGTCTCGGCATAGAAGCCGCACGATTCGCTGATCTGGCGCAAGCCATACAGCACGCATTGACGCCACTCTTCCTGCGGGAATTGCCTGCGCACCGGAATACCGCCCATGAAATCGTATTGCGAGCGCGTTTCCGGACCGACATGCCGCATCAGCAGCGGGAACGACTGATCGAGCCAATGCGCGATCAGTTTGCCGGAGGCGAGGTCGCCGCTTTCAAAACGTTTCGGCTTGGATTTCGGCTCGGGCGGCGCATTGACGAAGGTGCCGCTGCCGGTCCGGCCCACCAGCAGCTTGTCCAGCGTCAGGCGGCTATAGGCTTCCGATACGGTCTTGCGCGACAGGCCCAGTTGTATTGCCAACAGACGCGACGGCGGCACCTGTTCTCCCGGCGCCAGGCGGCCGCTTTGTATGGCGTCGCGCAGCTGGCGATAAACCTGCCCGGCCAGATCCTTGCTGCCTTCGATGACGATGTGCAATTCCATGCGGGCTGCTCCCTGCTGTGTTTTTGTTTGTTGTTCGCTGCTTGTTGCGACTTGTCGCTGCTTGCGCTTCCTCGGCGATTCTAGCCGGGCGATCGAAAGTGGTCTCCTGTTTTTTCGAGGAATTGGTTATCCGCGACCGGGAGTGGTCTCCTTATGATGACGTCACTGGCCAAGCAAACACACACCGGCCACAACGATTTCACTGACTGATTTAATTTACTTAACTTACCAAGGAGCATCGCCATGGAACAACGCGTCGATTTCTACAAAGCATCCCCTGAAGTCCTGAAGGGCATGATCGCCCTCGAAAACGTGGTCGGCAAGCTCGGCCTCGAAACCTCCCTGCTGGAACTGGTCCGGCTGCGCGTGTCGCTGATCAACGGTTGCGCCTTCTGCGTCGACATGCACACCGCCGACGCCCGCAAGGCCGGCGAGACCGAACGCCGCCTGTACGCCGTGCCGGTCTGGCGCGAAACCCCGTTCTTCACCGAGCGCGAGCGCGCCGCCCTGGCCTGGAGCGAATCGCTGACCCTGATCTCGCAAACCGGCGCTCCCGACGAGGACTATGCCCTGGCGCGCGCCCAGTTCACCGATGCCGAACTGGTCAACCTGACCCTGGCCATCAACACCATCAATGCCTGGAACCGTTTCGCCATCGGCTTCCGCAAGATGCCGGTCGCCTGAAACAGCGACGGACAAGGAGCCTGACATGCGATTCATTTCTACAGCGAAAAGCGCGCTTCTAATCGTTTTGCTGGCCATGGTGGCCAGCGCCGGCGCCCACGACGGCAAACATGGCGATGAAGTCGTCACGCCTTTGCAGCATCAGGCCCTGTCCGATGCGCCCGGCAAAAGCGGCGTCATGGCGGTCGTCGCCTACGGTCCCGGCCAAAGCTCGGTGGCGCACCGCCATCCCGGCTCGATCTTCGCCTACGTACTGGAAGGCGAAGTGGTCTCCCAACTGCAGGGCGGCGCGCCGGTGACTTACAAGGCGGGCGAGTCCTGGTATGAAGCGCCGGACACGCCGCACCTGGTGTCGCGCAACGCCAGCGCCACCAAACCGGCGAAGTTGCTGGTCTGGTCGCTGGTGCAGGACGGCAAGCCGTTGACGGTGCCGCTGGAAAAGTAAATCCTTGCGGCCGCACTCCCGCTTCCTTGGCTTTGGGTCAGGGAAGCGGGATTTTTTCATCTTAAGTTTCAGCTTAAATTTCAGCTTGAGCGCCCGCTTCCTGTAAACTTGCGGGATGCGCTTATTTTTACTTGACTGGTTCGGCTGGTCGTTCCTGTGGATACTGCCCCTGCTGGGCAGAGTATTACTGTCTTTATTGTCCGGAAAAGGCCTGCGCGGACGCGGCTCCATCCGCATCTGGCTGGGCACCCTGGCGGTCCTGTGCGCCAGTAGCGCGATCGAGGCCATGCTGCGCTCGCAGGGCGATGCCATTCTGGAAACCGACCTGTTCGGCCAGGCGCTCGCACGCAACGTCACCGCCGCCTTCGGCAAGCTGATCGCGGTGATTGCCTTGCTGACAACAGGACTGATCGGCCTGTTCTGGCTGTTCGGCCGCCGCAAGACCAGGCCCGACCTCGATGCCGATACCAGTTCCCTGCCGCTGCAGGCATCGGTGCCGCGCCGCACCCAGGCCAATATCGCCCCCACCATTCGCAACATGCCGGCCGCGCAATCGCACCGCCCTCCACCTGCGCAACCGAAGCCGCCTGGCTCGCCTGCCTCGCCGGCCTTCGGCAACCTGACCCGCAAGCGCGATCCCTGGCCGCTGCCCAATGAATTGCCACGCGCCGCCAATCCCGCCGGTAACTGGCCCGGCGCTTCGCAACACAAGGCCGAACCGCCCAAACGACCGGCGCGTCCTGCCTCCGAATGGGCCGCGTTCGAATCGCTGCGCCCGACACAGGCCATGCTGGCGCGCTCGGCTTCCATCCCGCAAGCCGAAACTCCGGCCCGGGCCCATAATGCGGCACCCAAGCCGTCTCTGGCCACCAGCCTCATCAGTAAACCGAAGATCACACCCATCGCCGGCAGCAATACCAAGGTCCGCATCAGCACCGCCAGCGACCGCAGCCAGGCGATTCCGACGTCGCTGAGCGCCTCGCTGCGCGCGCGTGAACCGGTAGCGCCTGTCGAGCCGGCCATTGCTCCTCCGGTTGCTCCGGGTCTTATGCCGGTCCTGCCGCCGACTGTGCCCCAGACCGCCGCCTTCCATCCCGTCGCGCCGGAGCCGGAAGTCATGACCGCGCCCGAGCCATTCAACATCATCGACACCCGCATTGAACCGGACGTCATCGAAATCCCTGAACCGGCCTACGCTACGCCATCACCGGCTCCGGCTTTGCTATTTGAAGAACCGATCCAGGAACCAGTTGTTGCCGCTGCGCCCATGCAGATCCGCACCTGGACTCAAGCGCCCGCAGCCCAGCCGGCTGCGCCAATTCCTGCTCCGGCTCGTCCGTATCGTCCGACCGAGGTTCCCCTGCCCGGCATCGAACTGCTCGACCAGGGCAGCGACATGCCGGTCGAGATGGACGAAACCCAGCTGCTGGAAATCGGCCAGCTGATCGAGCAACGCCTCAAGGAATTCAAGGTCCCCGTCACCGTGCTGGGCGCCTACGCCGGCCCGGTCATCACGCGTTTTGAAATTGAACCGGCGCTGGGCGTGCGCGGCGCGCAAATCGTCAACCTGATGAAGGATCTGGCGCGCGCGCTCGGCCTGACCTCGATCCGGGTGGTGGAAACCATTCCCGGCAAGACCTGCATGGGTCTTGAACTGCCCAACCCCAAGCGCCAAATGATCCGCCTGGCCGAAATCATCCAGTCCGAAGCCTATGCGCGCTCGGCGTCGCATCTGACGCTGGCGATGGGCAAGGACATCACCGGCGTCCCGGTGGCGACTGACCTCGCCCGTGCGCCGCACATGCTGGTGGCCGGTACGACAGGCTCCGGCAAGTCGGTGGCGATCAACGCCATGATCCTGTCGCTGCTGTACAAGGCCACGCCTGACGACGTGCGCCTGATCATGATCGATCCGAAGATGCTGGAACTGTCGGTCTACGACGGCATTCCGCACCTGCTGGCGCCGGTCGTGACCGACATGAAGCTGGCCGCGCATGCGCTGTCATGGTGTGTCGCCGAAATGGACAAGCGCTATCGCCTGATGTCGGCGCTGGGCGTACGCGGCCTGGCCGGTTATAACCAGAAGATCGCCGACGGCATCGCCGCCGAGAAGCGCGTGAAGAATCCGTTCTCGCTCACGCCCGACGCGCCCGAGCCGCTCGATCCGTTGCCGATGATCGTGGTGGTGATTGACGAGTTGGCCGACCTGATGATGGTGGCCGGCAAGAAGATCGAAGAGCTGATCGCTCGTCTGGCGCAAAAGGCCCGCGCCGCCGGCATTCACCTGATCCTGGCGACGCAGCGCCCCTCGGTGGACGTGATCACCGGCCTGATCAAGGCCAACATTCCGACCCGCGTGGCCTTCCAGGTGTCGTCCAAGATCGACTCGCGCACCGTGCTCGACCAGATGGGCGCGGAAACCCTGCTGGGCCACGGCGACATGCTGTTCCTGCCGCCGGGATCGGGTTATCCGCAGCGCGTGCATGGAGCGTTCGTGTCGGACGAGGAAGTGCATCGCGTGGTGGAGCACCTGAAGGCCCACGGCGAGCCGCAATACGAGGAAGCCATCCTGGCCGGTCCGGCCTCGGAAGAGCCGCAGCAAACCGACATGTTCGGCGAACCCGGCGATGAAGCCGATCCGCTCTACGACGAAGCGGTGGCCTATGTCACGCGCAGCCGGCGCGCCTCGATCTCCTCGGTGCAGCGCCAGTTCCGCATCGGCTACAACCGCGCCGCGCGCCTGGTGGAACAGATGGAAGCCGCCGGCATCCTGTCCTCAATGTCCAAAAGCGGCAGCCGCGATGTGCTGGCGCCGCCACCGCCGGATCTGTGAGCGTTTCCGACACTTGGTTTCCGACGCTTATTTTGCGAGTTTCGAGGTCTTGCTGATGAAGGCAAAAATCATCACCGTCGCCATCAGTTCGACAATGGCGATGGTGGTCAGGCCTTTGCCGTATTGCCCGGTGGTGGTTTTGAGATAACCCAGCAGCTGCGGCGAAAAATACCCGGCCAGATTGGCCACCGAATTGATCACCGCCAGGCCGACCACGATCGCCGTACCCGACAGGAAACGTCCCGGCAATTGCCAGAACACGGGAATCGCGCCCATCGTGCCGGCCGATGACAGCGCCAGTGCGAACACCACGCCGGCGGCGCTCTTCTCGCCCAGGAAATACGCCGCCAGCAGCAAACCCAGCGCGCCGATCGCTGCCGCCACCGCGGTGTGGATGCGCACTTCCTTGTTGCGGTCCGACAAGTAGCCGTTGAGCAGCATGCCCAGCCAGCCGCAGCAATAAATCCCGCCCATCACCCAGCCCAGCGTCTTGATGTCGGTAAAGCCGACTTCCTTGACCAGGCTCGGGCCGTAGTACACCAGCGTGGCATTGCCGGCGATGATGCAGAAGAACACCATGATCAGCGCCCACATGCGCCCGCTGCGCAGGGAGGCAAAGAAGCTGTGCTCGCGCGGACCGAGCGCCTGGTCTTCGGCGGCCAGTTCGGTTTCGACGTGTTCCTTTTCGCGGTCATTGAGCCAGTGCGCATCACGCGGGCGATCGGTCAGCAGGAAATACGCCGCCGCGCCGGCCCGGCCCCCGGCGT
>NZ_AJHH01000083.1 GCF_000256565.1 Herbaspirillum lusitanum P6-12
CACGAACAGCCATTGCCAGCCTTTGAAACCGCCCAGGCCCTGCGACAACTCCATGATGTAGGCGGCCAGAGGACTGCCGACCACCAGCGAGACCGCCGAGGCCGAGACGAAGATCCCCAGCGCCTTGCCGCGCCGGTGCGTCGGCAGCCAGTAGGTCAGATAGAGGATCACGCCGGGTTGCAGGCCGGCTTCAAACGCGCCCATCAGGAAACGCAGGAAGTAGAACTGCGTCGCGGTCTGCACCCACGCCATCAGCACACAGGTAATGCCCCAGCCGATGGTGATGCGCATGATGGTCTTGCGCGCGCCGAATTTTTGCAGCGCAAGGTTGCTCGGCACTTCAAAGATGAAATAGCCGATGAAGAAAATCCCCGCACCGGCGCCGTAGACGGCGTCCGACCATTGCAGGTCGCTCATCATGGTCAGCTTGGCGAAACCGACATTGACGCGGTCGACCCAGGCCAGGAACCAGATCAGCGTGACGAACGGGACGATGCGCCAGACGACGCGACGGAAAGTGACGTCGCGTTCTTCCGCGGCGGTGTCGATATTGGCAGGCGCGGCTGCGGCGATGGTGTTCATGGGTTCCCCTGTCTTGGATGAATCAAATCCGTGACGGCTCCTCTCGATTTGCACCACTGCTGTGCAAATCAGCGAAGTTCGCCGTCCTCTTCCAGGCAAGCAGCATCCATGCCACTGCCGGAACGGGACCTCATCCGAATGTCGGGGAAAATTGTCGGGAGAAAATGTTGCAGCCTTGATCAGGCCTTGCAACGCAGCCGGGGCGTCGTTACAGCGAACTGTCCTTGCCTGGGAAGCGCAAGGCGAAACCGCGTTGGGCCTTGCTGACATTGCTCGGCGCCAAGGCAATCGCCTGCCGCAGCGCCTGCGAAAACGCCAGCAGTTCGTCGGTCTGGCCCGATTTCAGCTCCAGCTCGATCTCGCAGATCGGCAACGTGCGACCGTCTGCTTCGACCACGCCCTGATCCAGCGCCAGCTCGACTTCGGTCCCCTGCGGCAAGCGCAATTGCCAGGCAGTGCGACGGAAACTGGTGGCGAAGACTGCCTCCAACTGCGCTGCCAGCCCGGGCAATTCCAGCGCGGCGCGGGCGGCCGGGTTGTCGACCAGCGGCAGCAGCTTGTCCAACTCGATCCGTGGGCCGGCCACTTCGCATTCCCATTCGTGGCGCTGATGCAGGCCCGCCGCGACGCTGCCGCCGCCCTTGTAGGTCTGGATCCACAACGCCCCGGCCTTGCGCACGCGCAGCGCCGAGCGGTGCTGCTTCAGGTGCAACGTCGGAGTGTCGAAATAGGTGCTGAACAAGTCCTGGGATGTGGCGGCGCCGACGGCGTGTTGCTGCAGCAAGGGCAAGGCGCAGAAAGCAACCACGTCCTCGGCGGCGATCAATAGTTTGAGTTCGATTTCCATGTCCGGGAGTTTATCTGCAAACCTGTCGTATCATGGCGGACTTTGCTTCATTGAGCCTCTCATGTCCGACCTTGCGCCAGAATCCCCCGATACCGATACCGATACCGAAGAAGCCGTCACCGACATTTCCGATGTCATCCAGGAGCCGCGCCTGTGGCGCGATGAAGGCTGGACCGCGCGCATCATCAAGAACGACGACGATGACGGCTGGGCGGTGGAAATGACGCGTGAAGGCGAACGTGAACCGACGCTGATCGGTCCGTGGACCATGGGCCGCGACAAGAAGAACCCGAAACCGATGGACAAGAACGCCTTCAACACGCTGGTGAAGACCGCTTCGGAATTCCGTCGCCGCAGCGAGCAGCAGCTGCATGCGCAATTGCACAAGCACGTCACCGTCGACGGTCCGGAAGGCAGTATCAAGGTGACGCTGGACATCGTGCCCGATGACGACTTTCCGTATGCCGACCTGAAGGCTTGGGACGACATGGGCGAGATGCTGGCCAAGGCGCAGGTGGCGCCGAACTTCAAACTGAGCGCCGCCAGCGCCGAGCGTTGGGTCGAGGGCGGTTACCGCAAGCCGACCTCAGGTTAAGAACCCGGTTGGCTTGATCCAATAATAAAAAACGGCAGACGCGAAGTCTGCCGTTTGAGTTTTTGCGCTTGCGCGCGCTTCTTTATCCTGTCAGACCCGGTAAATCTTTTCGCCGGTCTGGACAATCTTGAATTTGGCGTCCGACAAGGGATCAAGCGCACGGCCGTCAGCCAGCTTGTAGGTCTTTAGTCCGGGCGGAGCGGCCTTGTCGGCTTCTTCCAGTTCCGTCTGGTACACCTCGACGTGATAAGCGCCTCCTGTCTTGCCTTTGGCGTCGAATTTTTCAACCAAATCCATATGCGTCTCCTTGTGGTTTCAGGTCAGTGCCGTTTATAAAGATAGCAGATTTATTTTTCTGCGCGGGAGAGATTTGAAGATATTTGCACTGCGTTTTGAAAACATGAAAAACTAGCTGTTCTTTCGACTCGCAAACCCGGTCCCGATGCCTTTCCTGACGAACAACAAAGGACAACGAATCCACTACGAAATCATCGACGGCGATCGCGTAAAACCCTGGCTGGTGTTCCTCCACGAAGGTTTGGGTTGCACTGCAATGTGGAAGGATTTTCCGCAACGCTTGTGTAAGGCGACGGGCTGTCGCGGGCTGCTGTACGACCGTCTCGGCTACGGTCTTTCCGACGCACTGCAACATAGGCGTGAGCCGGATTATCTGCATCGCTATGCGGTCGATGAACTGCCGCAGGCATTGACCGCCTTGTTGCCCGGACAAGCCTGCATCCTGATCGGCCATTCCGACGGCGGCAGCATCGCCTTGTTGCATGCCGCACAACGTCCGCCCCTGCTGCAGGCAATCATCACCGAAGCCGCGCACGTCTTTGTCGAATCGGTGACGCTGGAAGGCATCCGGGCAGCCGACCGCGCCTATGCCGACGGCAAGCTGAAGGGATTGCAAAAATATCATGGCGACAAGACCGAACAGATCTTCAAGGCATGGTCCGACACCTGGCTCTCGCCTGCCTTCGCCGGCTGGAATATCGAGGCGGACTTGCCGCGCATCGACTGTCCTGCCCTGGTGATGCAAGGTATCGACGACCAGTACGGCACGCCGGCCCAGGTCGACGCCATTGTGTCCGGTATCGCCAAGGGAAACGGCGCACCCGCGCACAAAGCCATGCTCCCCGATTGCGGCCACGCCCCGCATCATGAACAGCCGCAGGCGGTGCTCGACCTGATGCGCCAATTCGTTTTGGAACGCATCGCAGAATCTCAGAAATAGCCGCCACCGCAGCCTGAACCCTTACAGCGTCGCCACCTGCTCCAGGAAGGACGCCACCAGCCGGCTGTCCTTGCGATCGGCCAGGCAATAAATATAGGTATGAGTACTGACCGGGTTTCCTTCGATCCGCAGCAATTTCAGACGCGGATCCGGCACGAACTCCGCCTCCGACACCGCACCCAGCCCGATCCCGCGCGCCACCGCCTCGCGCAGCGCTTCGCGGCTGCCGATCTCCATCACCACGCGCGGCATGACGTCAGCTTCCTTGAGCACCTTCTCCAGCGCCAGCCGGGTGGTTGAACCCTGCTCGCGCATCACCATCGGCTGGCCATGCAACTCCTGCAAGCTGATTGCATCGCGCCTGGCGAACGGATGGTCGACGTGGGCAAACACCACGATGGCGTGATCGGCATACGGCACCGCCACGAAGCGCGGATCGTCGTTGAAGCTGGCCAGCACGGCGACGTCGGTAACGTAATTCTCGAGATCGGCCATGGTCTCGGCTGAATTGCCCATGCGGATCGACAGCTCGACGTTGGGGAACTTGCGGCGATAGGCATCGACCATTTCGATCACATGGAACGGCCCTACCGCGCCCAGCTTCAGGTGGCCGATATTGAGCACGCCGGAGTTGTACAGCAGGTTGTAGGCGTCGAGTTCGAGCTCGGCGATCTTTTGGGCGATCGGCAACAGCCGCTGGCCGGTATCGGTCAGGTCGAGACGGCGACCGCGCCGATAGAACAGTTCGACATTGTGTTGGCGCTCCAGCGCCTGCACCTGCGACGTCAGCGTTGGCTGGCTGACGCCAAGCGTGCGCGCCGCAGCGCTGAAACCGCGATTGCGGGCAACGGCGAGGAAAGCACGGAGTTGCGAAGGCGTCATCTATAGATCCAATCAATAGGTAATCGTCAATCTCCTGATTATATCGATAATAAAGACGTCACAAAACCTCCCTAATCTTAGGGTCAGTTAATAGTCATGAACACAAGCCCGTCCTCACAGGACGGACCTCACTCACCGCCGCCAGGAGCATCATGAAACGTCTCTCCGCCCTTTTCCGTCCTTTGGCCTTGTGCCTTAGCCTGATTTCCGCAAGCTCGGCATTCGCCGCCCAGCCCCAACAGCTGACCGTCGGCCTGATCCCCGCCGAAGATTCCCAGGCCATGCTGGAAAACAGCAAGAAGGTCATCGACAGCCTGCAAGAGCAACTGGGCATGCCGGTCAAGCCCTTCATCGCCACCGACTACAACGGCATCATCGAAGCGCTGCGTTCGAAGAAACTGGACGTCGCCTACCTCGGCCCGTTCTCCTATGTGCTGGCGACCTCGATCGCCAACGTCGAAGCCTTCTCCGTTGCCGAAACCAGGAAGACCGGCAAGAGCGCCTACAAGAGCCTGATCATCGTACGCAAGGACAGCGGCATCGAAACCGTGCCGCAACTCAAGGGCCGCACCATGGCCTTCGTCGATCCGTCGTCGGCTTCCGGCCATCTGTTCCCGACGGCCGGCCTGCAAAAGCAAGGCGTCGAACCGAACAAGTATTTCTCCCGCGTGATCTTCTCCGGTTCGCATGACGCCAGCATCCTCGCCGTCGCCAACAAGAAGGTCGACGCCGCCGCCGTGGCCGACCGCATCCTGGCCGCCGCCATCGCCAAGGGCGTGGTCAAGCAAAGCGACTTCAACATCGTCTGGACCTCGCCGGACATTCCTGAATCGCCGATGGTCTGGCGCAAGGATCTGGATCCCGAACTGAAAAAGAAGGTCGCCGCCGCTTTCGCCAACATCAAGAACGTCGAATGGGGCGACCAGGGCGTGCTGAACGGCTTCGTGCCGACCAACGACGCCGCCTACAACGTCGTGCGCGATACCGCCAAAATCCTCAATCTCGACCTCAAGGCAATGAAATGATCAGGATCCGTTCGCTCACCAAGCAATACGGCAGCAATGCCGTACTGCGCGGCATCGACCTCGATGTCGCTCCCGGAGAATTCCTGGTCGTGCTGGGACCGTCCGGCGCCGGCAAGTCGACCTTGCTGCGCTGTATCAACGGCCTGGCCACGCCAACTTCCGGTGAACTGGTGGCGGCCGGATTCGACGCCACCGATACGCGCAACGGCAACATCCGCAAGTTGCGCCAGCAAGTGGCCATGATCTTCCAGCATCACAACGTCGTGCCGCGCCTGTCGGTGCTGAAGAACGTACTGACCGGCCGGCTCGGCCAGACCGCGACGCTGAGTTCGGTGCTGCAATTGTTCAGCCGCCAGGATGTGGCGCTGGCGATGGATTGCCTGCGCCGCGTCGAACTGGAACACAAGGCCGAACAACGCACCGATGCGCTGTCCGGCGGCCAGCGCCAGCGCGTCGGCATCGCCCGCGCCCTGGCGCAGCGTCCGCAAGTCATCCTGGCCGACGAACCGGTCGCCAGCCTGGATCCCAAAACCTCGCGCCTGGTGCTGCAATACCTGCGCGCCGCTTGCCGCGAACTCGGCATCACCGTGGTCTGCAACCTGCATCAGGTCGACTACGCCCGCGAATTCGGCGACCGCATCGTCGGGCTGGCCGGCGGCAAGCTGGTGTTCGACGGCCGCGGCGACGAGCTGCGCGAGTCGCACCTCAATCTCATCTATTCCGGCCTGGATCAGGTCAAGGCGCAGGACGAAACAGACGCCGCGCGACCGCCGTCGGCACCGTCGGCACCGTCGGAAATGATCCTGGAAGGAGCCCTGTCATGAGCACGCCCTTGTCTGCCAACATGGACCGCGCCAGCTATCACGACTACGTCTGGACCGGCGCCCGTCCGCTGACCTTGCGCTCCTGGCTGCTGTCGATCGCCGCCGTGGCCGCAGTCGCCTTCATCCTCGCCTGGAGCGCGCAAGGCACGCAACTGAGCTGGGGCGAACTGGCCGACGGCCTGCCGCAGATCGGAGACTTCCTGAGCCGCTCCTTCCCGCCCAACTGGAAGATCCTCGGCAATCTGGTCGGCCCCGCCGTGGAAACCGTGCAAATCGCCATCTGGGGCACGTTGCTGGGCGTAATCGGCGCCATCCCGGTGTCGTTCCTCGCGGCACGCAACCTCAATCGCAACCGTGTCGTCTATCAGGCCGTGCGCCAGATGCTCAACGTCACGCGCAGCATCAACGAGCTGATCCTGGCGCTGGTGTTCGTCTCCGCGGTCGGCCTCGGGCCTTTCCCGGGCGTATTGGCGCTGGCCTTGCACGGCATCGGCATGGTCGGCAAGTTCTTTGCCGAAAGCATCGAGGAAATCGACGACGGCCCGCTGGAAGCCCTGCGCGCCACCGGCGCCCGTCCGCTGCAGGTGATCGTCTTCGGCGTGCTGCCGCAGGTCATCACCGCCTGGATCGCCACCGTGCTGTATCGCTTTGAGGTCAACCTGCGCCAGGCAACCGTGCTCGGCATGGTCGGCGCCGGCGGCCTCGGTTTCGAACTGGTCAGCAGCCTCAAACTGTTCAAGTACCAGGACACCGCCACCTGCATCGTGGTCGTGACGCTGATGGTGGTGGTTGCCGACACCATCTCCAGCCGCCTGCGCCAGATGATCCAGGACGGCAAGGTCCATTAATTTTCACGCTCCCATTTTTAGCAAAGAAACCCATGTGGAAATATCACAACCCGGTCGCCATCCAGGCCGGCAGCGGCAGCCTGGCGCAATTGCCGGCGCTGCTCAACGGCAGGCGCGCCCTGCTGATCACGTTCCCCGAAGCCGCCGCGCTCGGACTGGAAGCGCGCATCGCGCAATTGCTCGGCCCGCAACTGGCCGGCATTGAAAACGCCGTGCAACCGAATCCCGACGTCAGCTGGCTCGCCGCGATGTATGAGCGCGTGTGGCGCGAACACCGTGACGTCGATTGCATCGTCGCCTTCGGCGGCGGCAGCGTGATCGACTGCGCCAAGGCCATGCTGACGCGCACACCTTCGGGACGCTTCGATGAATTGCTGGCACATCTGCGCGACGGCGACGCTTTGTCAGGCGCAGGCGCCAAGACGCTGATCGCCGTCCCCACCACCGCCGGCACCGGCAGCGAAGTCACGCCTTGGGCCACCATCTGGGATGCCGACGCCGGCAGCAAGTATTCGCTGCATCAATCATGGACCTGGCCGGCGGCGGCCATCATCGATCCGCAACTGATGCTGAGCCTGCCGCCGGGCATCACGCTGGCCAGCGGCCTGGATGCGCTGTCGCACGCGCTGGAGTCGATCTGGAACGTCAACCGCAATCCGGTCTCGTCCAGCCTGGCCGCCGCCGCCGCACGCACCATCGTGGCGACGCTGCCCGACCTCATGGCGCATCCGCACGACCTTGCGCTGCGCGAACGCATGGCCACCGCCGCGCTGCAAGCCGGCCTGGCGTTCTCCAACACCAAGACTGCGCTGGCGCATTCGCTGTCCTACGACATCACGCTGCACCACGGCGTTGCCCACGGCATCGCCTGCTCGTTCTCGCTGCCGCACGTGATGGCGCTGGCCTTCGGCAACGATGAGGCCGTCGACGCCCTGCTGCTGGACATCTTCGACGCCGCCGATGCGCAGCAAGCCGTCGCCGTGCTGTCGGCGTTCCTCGAACGTCTCGGCGTCAGTACCGATCCATCGCATTACGGCGTCGCCGAAGCTTGGGATGCGCTGGTGCAACGCGCGCTGCAAGGCCCGCGCGGACGCAACTTCATCGCCGCCCTCCACTCTTGATCGCATTTTTGACCGCAAAGGAATTCCCATGACACGTCCCCTCCATGCCCCCATCGACCTGCAGGCAGTGATCTTCGACTGGGCCGGCACGCTGGTCGATTTCGGCTCGCTGGCGCCGACGCAGATTTTCGTCGATGCCTTCAAGAGCTTCGACATGAATATCTCGCTGAAACAGGCGCGCGGTCCGATGGGCCTGTCCAAGTGGCAGCACATCCGCACCCTGCTCGACAACCCTGAAATCGCCCGTCAATGGAAGGAATGCCACGGCGCTCTGCCGGGCGACGCCGATGTCGACGCCATCTATGCGCGCTTCATGCCGATGCAGATCGCCAAGGTCGGTGAATACTCCCAAGCCATCGACGGCGCCGCCTCGCGCGA
>NZ_AJHH01000084.1 GCF_000256565.1 Herbaspirillum lusitanum P6-12
GTCGACGCCATCGCCGCGCGACTCAAGGCCGGCGAACGGCCATAGCCCACAGCAACAAGGCCGCCACGGGGTGTCGAGCGACGGCGTACAATACCGCCGCGGCATTCCATAAAAATTCTTCAGAACACCCTGTGGCAGCTTATATCTTCGTCCTGAGCGTCGGCCTGATCGCCGGCATGGTCAGCGGCATCATCGGCACCGGTTCTTCCATCATGCTGCTGCCGGTGCTGGTCTACAACTTCGGCCCCAAGCAGGCGGTCCCCATCATGGCAGTGGCGGCCGCGATGGCCAACCTGTCGCGCGTGCTGGCGTGGTGGCGCGTGGTCGACTGGCGCGCCTTCCTGGCGTATGCCATCCCCGGCGTGCCGGCGGCGGCGCTCGGCGCGCGCACCTTGCTGGAATTGCCTCCGCACTTCATCGACATCAGTCTTGGCCTGTTCTTCATCGCCATGATCCCGTTCCGTCACTGGATCAGAAAGCGCAACTTCAGTGTCCGCCTCTGGCAACTGGCGCTGGCCGGCGCTGTCATCGGCTACCTGACCGGCATCGTGCTGTCGACCGGACCGCTCAGCGTACCGGTGTTCACCGCCTACGGCCTCAGCAAGGGCGCCTTCCTCTCCACCGAAGCGGCCAGTTCGCTGCTGCTGTATGTCAGCAAGGTGCTGACCTTCCGTGAGCTCGGCGCGATGCCCTTGTCGGTATTCCTGCAAGGTTTGCTGGTGGGGGCGTCGCTGATGGCCGGCACTTTCCTCGGCAAGGTCTTCGTCATGAAAATGAGCGAAGCCAATTTCCAGCGCCTGCTGGACCTGCTGCTGCTGGCATCTGGTTTGTCGCTGCTGTGGGCGGCGCTGGGCTGAAGCGGCTGCAGCGCCCCGGCGCGCTTTGGCTTATGCTTGCAAGATCATCCGGATAACACCGCCCTGCAACAACGAAACAAGGAAATCATCATGCCCAAGAAAGAAAAGCTCGATCCGGAAACCGAAGCCCTGATCCAGTGGTGTACCGAAGTCGAAAAATTCCTCGTCAAAGGCGGCGCCACGCTGGAGCAGGCGCAAGAACACATCGAGGAAGAAGTCGAATGGTTCACCGACCTGTTCTATGACGGCCTGACGCCGGAAGAAGCCGCCAAGGAAGCACTGAATTAAACATCTTGCCGGCATTCCTCAAGGCAGG
>NZ_AJHH01000085.1 GCF_000256565.1 Herbaspirillum lusitanum P6-12
GCGCAAGCGCTATGCCGCCAGCGAGAGCAAACCCAACCAGCGCTATCACTACCGCAACATCGCCGTCGACTACATCATGAAGTCGGCCGACGAACTGCCGGCGCGCTCGCAGGCTTTCGCCGCGGTGCTGTGCCAGGGCACCGGCTTCGTCTACTACGATGCGGCGCTGGCCCCCGTGCCGTATCGCCGCTACGTGAAGGAAGGTGCAGCCGTGCCGTTCTCGGCGGACTTCGGCCGGAACTGTGTGGAGCCGGATTTCAAGGCGGCGGGACGCTTCCCGTATGTGCAGGCGTGGAAGAAGACGCGCCATTGGACGGCGACGCATCGCAATGCGGCCATCGTATCTGACTACTTAAGGAAACGATCATGAGCAAGCAAATCGCCCTCTTCTCCGCCCTGGCTGCTTCCCTGCTGGTGTCCTTCGCCGCGCAAGCCGCCGAGACCGCCGAACTGAAGGTCAAGGGCGTGATCCGTCCTTCGGCCTGTACACCAAGCTTCACCGGCACCAACGTGGTCGACTACGGCACCATCTCCGGCGCCGGCCTGAAGAAAACAGCCGCGAATCCGCTGCCTGAAAAGACCATCGCCTTTACCGTGACTTGCGATGCAGCAACCAAGGTCGCCGTGCGCGCCATCGACAACAAGGCATCGACCGTCGTCAACGGCCTGATGACCGCGATCAACTCCAACCTGACCGACAAGCATGCCTACGGCCTGGGCGCAGCGGGCGGCAAGAACATCGGCGCCTACAGCGTGCGCACCATCGTCGGTTCGTTCACGGCCGATGGCGCTACTCCCGACGTGGTGGCCGACGCCGCCAACAACAACACCTGGACCAAGTCGACCTACGGCCGCTTCCACGCCGACGGTAGCGCGCGCCAGTCGTTCGCCGCCACCGGTTCGACCGTGCCGGGTTCGTACAAGACCATCTCCGGCAACCTCGGCGTGACCGCCGTGCTGGACAAGGGCGACAACCTGCCGCTGACGCAGAACATCGACCTCGACGGCTCGGCCACGATTGAAGTGCAGTACCTGTAATTGAATTGACTTGAGGAGGCGCTGTGGTTGGCGCAAAGCCCGTCCCTGCATTGCGCGGTGGCGGGCTTTTTCATGGCGCGTCGTCGTTGCTGCGCTATTGCTGCGTTACGGCCGCCGACCCAGCGCGCGCCGTACGTCATCCAGCACCGGCACCAGCGCGACGAAGATCAGCGTGGCGGCAAGCGGCAAGGTGAATATGAAGCCGATGTGCCTGAATCCCAGCGCACCGACCACGCCGCCGGTGAAGAACAGCGCCACCAGCGTGGTCAGCGTGCGAAGTTTGGCGACGTCCGCGCGCACATGCATGTCGGGATGGCGGTTGCTGTTCCAATAAAGCGCCTTGCCCAGTTCGATGCCGATGTCGGTGACCATGCCGGTGACGTGGGTGGTGCGAATTTCCGCGCGCGAAAGCTTGGTGATCATGGCGTTCTGCAAGCCCATGATGAAACACAGCAACAGCACCGTGACCGGCACGAACAGCCACTCGATGCCGGTGATGTTGCCGCCCAGCAGCGCGAAGCACAACAGCAGCAGCGCTTCGGCGATCAGCGGCATGGCGTATTCGGCTTCAAGGCGACGCTTGCGCGCCCAGTTGATCAGCACCGCCGAACTGGCCGCGCCGGCAATGAAGAACAGCATGCTGGCCGCGCCCGACAACAACAAGCCGATCGCACCGATGGCGACGTCCTCGGCCATCATCGACAGGATGCCGGACATGTGCGAAGTGAATTGCCCGACCACCAGGAAACCGCCGGCATTGATCGCGCCCGCAATCGCGGACAACACAAAGGCCAGATGCCGGTTGGCGGCCAGGGTGCGGTTCTTGCCGGCGAGACTGCGGAGATAGGAGACGGGCATAGCGGTTTTCCGAGGCGATACAGCGCTGAACAGGAAGGAGACCACCGTGCGTGCCGGTCTCCGGTATGGCCCCCAAAGTATAGCGCTCCCGCCTCGCTGATGCTGCCGGCTACGTTCTCTTGTGCGCCAGCGATGCCGCATGATCCGGTAAAAAGACGCCTGGAAAGAAGCGCCTGCAGGAAGACCGGAGGGGCGCGAATTTCACCTGAATTTCTTCACCTGAATTTCATATGTCCGTCACCCGAACAAATGCGCCGCCATGAAATCCACAAACGCACGCAACTTGGGCGAGAGATAGGGACTCGACGGCCACAGCATGCGGAAGGTGCCCGAGTGATGGATGTAGTTGTCGAGCACGCTCACCAGCGTGCCTTTGCGCTCCTGTTCGCGAATCGAGAAATCCGGCAGGCAAGCGATGCCCAGCCCGGCCTCGGCCATGTGGATCAGCGGCTCGATGGTGTTGACCACGGCGGTGGTCGGCAAGTCCAGCGTGAGGTCCTTGCGGCCTCGGCCGCCCCGCAGGGGCCAGCGCTCCAGCTTGCCGTTGGTGGCGAAGCGGTGATGCAGGCAGGCGTGCTGCAGCAGATCGTCGGGCGTCTGCGGCATGCCGGCACGCTTGAGATAAGCCGGCGACGCCGCCAGCCGGAACCTGAACTTGCCGAGCGGTCGCGCCACCAGGCGCGAATCGACTGCTTCGCCGGAACGCACTACGGCGTCGAAGCCTTCGGCGATGACGTCAACCAGTCTGTCGGTGAAATCCAGTTCCAGTTCAATCTCGGGATGCGCGCGCGCGGCGCGCAGCGCCGGCATCATCAGCATGCCGACGATG
>NZ_AJHH01000086.1 GCF_000256565.1 Herbaspirillum lusitanum P6-12
TGAAGGCGCTCAGCGCCGGCATCATCAGCATGCCGACGATGGGCATGCTCACGCGCAGCTTGCCGCGCGGCGCGCCCAGGCTGTGTGCGAATTCCTGCTCGGCCGCTTCGACTTCGGCGAAGATGCGGCGACAGCGCTCGAGGAAGGCGGCGCCTTCCGGCGTCAGCGTCACCGAACGCGTGGAACGGTGGAACAGTCGCACGCCGAGCCGTTCTTCCAGGCGCGCAATCGACTTGCCGACGGCCGAGGACGACACGCCGAGCTGATGCCCGGCGGCGGTAAAACTGCGCGCTTCCGCCGCCTGGACGAAGGCGTTGAGCGAGTTGAGGCTATCCATGGCGCTCCTTCGCGCGTGGTGTCCGGTTTCAATTACGGACATATTGATCCAATGTGATTGGAACTATAGCCCAATTGTCCGCAGTCTCTGAAAGCCTTATCTTGGTTGTTCACGCAATGGCGTTTGCCGCTGCTTCACTGGACAACGACCGGACCTCCAAAATGACTTCTTCGACCTGCTCCAACCCCGACACCCCTGCGCCGGCATCTGCGCGGCCTCACCCGGCAAACAGCACGATCAGCCAAACCGCCGGCAAACTTCCGCTTGCAGGTTTGCTGGCGCTGGCCATGGCGGCGTTCAT
Source organism: Herbaspirillum lusitanum P6-12 (assembly GCF_000256565.1). Taxonomy (GTDB): domain Bacteria; phylum Pseudomonadota; class Gammaproteobacteria; order Burkholderiales; family Burkholderiaceae_D; genus Herbaspirillum; species Herbaspirillum lusitanum. Next base: position 639 of record NZ_AJHH01000086.1, read on the forward strand.
TACCGTCCTCACCGAGGCCATGCCGGCTGGTTTGCTGCCGCAGATGAGCGCCGACCTGGGCGTGTCCGAATCCCTGATCGGGCAGCTCGTGACCCTGTATGCGATCGGCTCGATGATCACCGCCATTCCGCTCACGGCAACTACCCAGAGCTGGCGCCGCAAACCCTTGCTGATGACGGCCATCGTCGGCTTCGTGATCGTCAACACGATCACCGCAGTATCGACCAGCTATCCGCTGACGCTGGCGGCGCGCTTCTTCGCCGGCGTGTTCGCAGGCGTGGTGTGGGCGCTGATCGCGGGCTATGCGGCGCGTATGGCGCCGTCACATTTGCAGGGCCGCGCCATCGCCGTCACGATGGCCGGCATCCCGATTGCGCTGTCGCTGGGCATCCCTGCGGCGACGTTTCTCGGCGCGAGCGTGGGCTGGCGCCTGAGCTTCGGCATCATGAGCGCGATGACGCTGATCCTGATCGTCTGGACGATTGCCCGGGTGCCGGATTTTCCTGGCCAGAAAAGCGACAGCCGTTTGTCGATCACCGGGGTGTTCATGCTGCCCGGCGTGCGTTCCGTGTTGTTTGTGACGCTGGCGTTCGTGCTGGCGCACAACATCCTGTACACCTACATCGCGCCTTTCCTTGCGCGGGCCGGCATGGCGGACAAGGTCGGTGCGATCCTGCTGATCTTCGGCGTGAGCGCACTGGCCTCGATCTGGGTCACCGGCGCCCTGATTGATCGCCGGCTGCGCACGCTGGTGCTGATCAGCATCGTGCTGTTCGGCTTCGCTGCGGCGACACTGGGAATATGGGGCAGCGCCCCGGCGATGGTGTATGCCGGCGTAGCGGCGTGGGGACTGGCGTATGGCGGCGTGCCGACCCTGTTCCAGACGGCGTCGGCCAAGAATGCCGGCGACGCGGCTGACCTCGCACAGGCGATGATCGTGACGGTGTGGAACCTGGCCATTGCCGGCGGCGGAATTGTCGGCGGCGTGCTGCTCGATACCGTCGGGGTGGCATCGTTTCCGTGGGCCTTGCTGGCGCTGCTGGCGCCGACGCTGGCAGTGGCGTGGCTGGCCCGGCGCAAAGGCTTTCCGGCTGCCGCGTCCCTTTAATTTGGGGGCGCGCGCTCAGGTATAATCGGGCCGCTTCTGTGCGGCTCTTCCGTGGATTTGTCGACACTGCAACACATGACCGGTCCGCAGCTTGAAAACCATCTTCTCCACTTTATCGGCAGTCACCTTGGCGCTTGGCCTGAGCGGCTGCATTGCCCCGCCCATTGCGCTGACGCCGCTGACCGAGCAGCGCCTCAATGTGCTGGCGCCGATTCGTTTCCTGCTGACCTTCGACGACGGTCCGAGTGCATCCGGCTTTGCCAATCCGACGCTGTCGATTCTGGACGATCTCGCCAACAACCCGCACGTGCCCGGCGTCAAGGCGGTGTTCTTTGTCCAGACGCGCGCCAGCGGTGCAGGCGGTAGCGAACTTGGTCGCGCGATCATGCGGCGCGAGCATGCGGAAGGACATATTCTTGGCTTCCACACCAGTACTCCGGGACATACCAATCATCGCGACCTGAGCCCGCAGGCGCTGGAACAGTCGCTCACCGATGGCAGTGCCGATATTGCCGCCATCACCGGCGCCGCACCGACTTTTTTGCGTCCGCCGTTCTGGAACTTCGATCAGCGCACCTTCGCCGCCTATCAGCAGCACGGCTTTCATGTGCTGATGACCGATGTCAGCCTGAACGACGGCAAGATCTGGGGCTACAACTTCAGCCTGCGCCGCCGTTCGAATATCCTGCGGCAATTGTCGGAAGTGCGCGAGCGCATCGCCAACGGCGAGCTGCCGACGGTGGATGGCGTGATCCCGGTGGAAGTCACGTTCCACGATCTCAACCGCTACACCTCGCGCCATATGCTGGAGTACATGCAGATCCTGCTCGACAGCGCGCAGGAAACCGGCCTGAGAGTGGCCGCCAAGCCGTTCTACGACGACAGCGCGGCATTGCGGCGGGCGGTGATGGCGCGCACGGTCACGGACCGTTCCAGGCCTCTGCATTTGCCGCCGCTGTGGGCTTGGATGTGGGATGGTAATTCTCACTGAGCGCATTGATCACGCTCTCGCAGGCAGATTTCAGGAAAGCCCGAATTGTTTTCTCAAGCTGGCGTCCACCGGCCCTGCCGGCAAGAATCGGCGTAATGTACCCAACAGCGAGGCCTGGCCGGCAGGCGTGCGGCGCATGCGCCATTTGCCAAGCGCTGCGTCAACGATTGTCGTGGCAACGGCATAGGGCTCAGGCGCCTCGTTGGTAGCGCGGGCAACCGCGGCGGCCACAATATTGCGCTCCCGGTCGTAGGCAGCAAGAGTGGACTTGGCCTGCGGTGAATTGGTCTCCAGGCTGGTTCTGGTGTAGGCCGGCTCCACCAGCGTGACACGAATGCCAAACTGTCGTACTTCGTGATCCAGTGTTTCCGACAGCCCCTCGATCGCATGCTTCGATGCCGAATAGAGCCCCATGTAGGGCGCAGGAAGGAATCCAAGCACGGAACTCACGTTCACGATTCTTCCCGAGCGCTGTTTCCGCATGTGCGGCAAAACGGCTTGCAAGGTACGCATGATGCCGAAGACATTGGTCTCGAATAGACTCATCGCCTCGGTCATGTTGGTCTCCTCCACCGCGCCGATCATATTCACCCCGGCGTTGTTGACGAGTACATCGATGCGTCCGGCGGCGCCCACGATCTCGGCAATGGCATGGAGCACTGAGTCGTCGTTGCGGACATCCATCTCAATCAGGGTGACGCCGGGCAATGGCGCCGCCGTGGAGATATTGCGGACGGTGCCGAATACCTCGCATCCCTGCCGTGCAAATTGCTCGGCCGCCGCCCGACCGATACCGGATGAGACACCGGTTACCAAAACAACTTTTGAGGTCGCCATCATTTTTCCTTTTGCTTTAATTTGAAATCCGTTGCGCTGCACGCAAGCACGCGGCGGCCGCGTTATTGCTTCATCTGCACTACCACCTTGCCTTTGGCACGGCCTTGTTCAAGATGGACGAGCCCATCCTTCGCCTGATCAAACGCAAACACCCTATCGATCACGGGGCGGATTCGCCCGCTCGCAAGCAAATCACCGATTTCGGCAAGCTGGCCGCCGTCTGGGCGGACGAACAGGAAGGAATAGCTGGCGTCGCGCCTTTTTGCGCGGCGAATGATCTTCGCGCTCAACAGGCTGAACACCACCTTCATGAGAAAGTTCATCCCGCGCGCACGGGCGAAGGCGGCGTCCGGCGGCCCTATCAACGAAACTACCTTGCTGCCGGGTTTCAGGATCGCCAGGGACTTTTCCAGCGCGTCGCCCCTGACGGTGCCCAGCACGGCATCGTAGCCCCGCAGCACGTTCTCCACGTCCTGCTTTTTGTAGTCCACCACCTCGTCCGCGCCGAGGCTACGCACCAGGTTCACATTGACGCTGCTGGTCGTGGTACCCACCGTCGCACCAAAATGTTTGGCCAGTTGGATAGCGAAAGTGCCTATACCGCCCGAACCCGCCGGGATGAATACCTTCTGCCCTGGTTTAAGTTGCGCGCGCTCATGCAACGCCTGCCACGATGTAAGGCCAACCATCGGGATCGAAGCCGCCTGTACAAAGTCCAGATTGGCCGGCTTGAGCGCGGCTGCATATTCAGGCACGGCAGCGAACTCGGCGAGGCTGCCGCCCGGAAGGTCAAAGATGCTGGCGAACACGGCGTCGCCCGGCTTGAAGCGCGTTACCTTGCTTCCCGCTTCCACCACGATCCCTGCCAGGTCACTGCCGACTGTGTGGGGCAGTCGCAACGGCAAGATGGGCTTGAACGTGCCCTTCGCGATCATGTAGTCGATAGGATTCAACCCGGCAGCGAGCACCTGAACAAGGATTTCATCTGGTTTGATCACTGGTCGCGGGATTTCGGCGAAGTCGACCTTGTCGAGTCCGCCATAGCTTTTCAGGACGAGTGCTTTCATGCTTTCCCTCTTTTTCTTTCCATGTACGGCGGCGGTCCTTGCATCGACCTGCCGCGCGGGGTTAACCCTGTCCTCACCGCCCCCGGGTCTGCGACGATTGCCGGCCGACATGCAGCAACGCCAGCGTGAACATGACTTCAATGACAACCGCTGCCAGGATACCCGGCGCGGCTATGGGCGCAGCTCAGGCCGGCAGCAATCGGGGTGCGACCTTGCCGGTTTGGGTACCCGCAAAGAGCGCAGCGCGCGCCGATTCAAAACGCTCGATGGCACCCGCGTCAGCCACTGCGGGCAATGTGATGCTTTCACCTTGGTCCAGCGCGGCCAGGGCCGCATCGACCATCGCTTCCGTCGGCATGACCGTATCGGGATTCAGGGCAGAGAGCGGTACGCCGGATTGGTCCCAGACCTCCGTGGCTGTGGCGGCCGGGAGTACGACCTGCACCTTGACCGCCGTGTCGGCCAGCTCTTGCTGCAGACCGCGGCTGAAACTCAGGACAAACGCTTTTGTGCCGCTGTACACCGAGCTGATCGGTAAAGAATGCAGCGCCAGCGCGGAGGAGATATTGATGATCAAGCCTTCGTTACGCGCCTTCATGCCAGGCAAGGCCGCGTGCGTCAGGCGCGTCAGCGCGGTGATGTTCAGCGCAATTTGCGACGTGGAATCTTCCAGAGCGCCGCCGGCGATGGGCGCGAGCCGTGCAATGCCGGCGTTGTTCACCAGGACACTGACTGCCGGGTTCGTCGTCAGGACTTGCGCTACGCTGGCCTGGCCGTCATCCGTGGCCAGATCGGCGACCAGCGTCTCGACGCTGACGCCATGCGTCGTGGAAATCGTCGCCGCCAGCGCTTGCAGCCGGTCGGCGCGCCGGGCGACCAATACCAGGTCGTAACCGCGTTTGGCGAAACGGTCGGCATAGACTGCGCCGATTCCCGACGAGGCGCCGGTGATCACGGCGATTTTTCGTGTGGATGTTGACATCGTAGATCCTTAAAGAGTTAGCACTGCTGTACTGGATTTCCAGCGAACAAAAGGCATAAATATGATAATCGCGCAGCGCCTCGGACAGCGCAGGGTCGTCAACCGCCCGCGCGATCACGGTGGTGCCGATCAAGGCGCACAGCAGCGCCATCGCCTGCTGGTGCGCCTGCGGCTGCCCCCAGTCCGGTAGCTGGCGGGCAATCAAATCGATCATCTCCTTGATATGTATCGTTGCGGCACGCCGCACCTCGGGAGACTGGCGCGGCATTTCCGAGCCCAGCGCCGACACCGGGCACCCAGTCTCAATAGCACTGATATGCTCGGACGATAAATACGCCTGCATCATTGCCTGTATTGCCTGCCCTGGCGGCGCAGCGGAGGTCACCCGAGCCGCCAGAGCAGCCGATTCGGCCCCCGCATGTCTCCAAGCCTCGGCCAGCAAGGCGTCGCGCGACTTGAAGTGCGCGTAAAAACCGCCGTGCGTCAGGCCGGCTTCCTTCATGATGTCAGCCAGGCCGGTACCCGCATAGCCACTACGACGGATGGTATAAATTTTTGCGCGCGCAGCGCCTCGGACAGCGCAGGGTCGTCAACCGCCCGCGCGATCACGGTGGTGCCGATCAAGGCGCACAGCAGCGCCATCGCCTGCTGGTGCGCCTGCGGCTGCCCCCAGTCCGGTAGCTGGCGGGCAATCAAATCGATCATCTCCTTGATATGTATCGTTGCGGCACGCCGCACCTCGGGAGACTGGCGCGGCATTTCCGAGCCCAGCGCCGACACCGGGCACCCAGTCTCAATAGCACTGATATGCTCGGACGATAAATACGCCTGCATCATTGCCTGTATTGCCTGCCCTGGCGGCGCAGCGGAGGTCACCCGAGCCGCCAGAGCAGCCGATTCGGCCCCCGCATGTCTCCAAGCCTCGGCCAGCAAGGCGTCGCGCCGCCACCTCCACGATACGATCGTGCGAGATT
>NZ_AJHH01000087.1 GCF_000256565.1 Herbaspirillum lusitanum P6-12
GCGCGCGCCGCCACCTCCACGATACGATCGTGCGAGATTTCCTTACGTTTCCTGGTTGCGGTTTTGGCTGGCTTATTTTGCATGATGACTATCATATATTATTTTTGTTTTTCCTGCACAGGAATCATGCAATTGCGTGTCTCATTCGGTACTGACTGTACCGGGATGCACCATCGGTAATTGGAGACTGGTTGCTGGTGAGCGGTGGCGGAAGGCTTCGGAAGCGCGGCCTGGTCGGAGAATCGCCACACCCGGTTATCCGGGCGTGAGATTGGAGAGTTCAGGCAGTGACTGCATCGTCGCTCTCTACGGTTGCATCTATCTTTGTAGAGTAGCGACGATCATTGTTCAGTTGCGTTTATCGTTGCCGTTGGAATTCACAAACCAACCAGGCCGTGCGCCTGTTGATCCGCATGGTAGCTCGAGCGCACCATGGCGCCGACGGCGGCGTGCACGAAGCCCATCTTGTAGGCTTCTTCTTCATACATCTTGAAGGTGTCGGGATGCACGTAGCGGCGCACCGGCAAATGGTCGCCGCTGGGCATCAGGTATTGGCCGATGGTCAGCATGTCGACGTTGTGGGCGCGCATGTCGCGCATGACTTGCAGGACTTCTTCGTCGGTCTCGCCGAGGCCGACCATGATGCCGGACTTGGTCGGGGTGTTCGGGTGCAGGTCCTTGAAGCGCTTGAGCAGATTCAATGAATATTCGTAATCGGAACCGGGACGTGCTTCCTTGTAGAGGCGCGGTGCGGTTTCGAGGTTATGGTTCATGACGTCCGGCGGCGCCATCTTGAGGATTTCCAGCGCGCGATCCATGCGGCCGCGGAAGTCCGGGGTCAGGATTTCGATACGGGTCTCGGGCGACAGTTCACGCACGCGCTGGATGCAGGCGGCGAAGTGGCCGGCGCCGCCGTCGCGCAGGTCGTCGCGGTCGACGCTGGTGATGACGACATAGCTCAGCTTGAGCTGGGCGATGGTGCGGGCCAGGTTTTCCGGTTCATTCGGGTCGAGCGGATCGGGACGCCCGTGGCCGACGTCGCAGAACGGGCAGCGGCGGGTGCACTTGTCGCCCATGATCATGAAGGTCGCGGTGCCCTTGCCGAAGCATTCGCCGATGTTGGGGCAGGACGCTTCTTCGCACACCGTCACCAGATTGTTGGCGCGCAGGATGTCCTTGATTTCGTAGAAGCGGGTGGTCGGCGAGCCGGCCTTGACGCGAATCCAGTCGGGCTTCTTGAGCTTTTCCGCCGGCATGATCTTGATCGGGATCCAGGCCGTCTTGCCGGCGCCCTTTTGCTTGTCGGTGGCATTGCGCAGCGTCGGCGCGGCTGGAGTGATTTCGGTAGTCATAGTAGTGATTTCTTTTGCCATCAAGGCGATGGCGCCATAGCAAAATGCGCAACGAGTTTGTCGGCAAGCAGCGTCTGCACGTCGCTCAGCGGGGCGTCGACGTTCAGTGTCTGCATGTCGACGGTGGCGAGGCCTTCGTAGCCGCAGGGGTTGATCCAGGAAAACGGCGCCAGGTCCATCGCCACGTTGAGCGATACGCCATGATAGGTGCAACCGTTGGCGCGGATTTTCAAGCCCAGCGCGGCAATCTTGGCGCCTTGCCACGGCCCTGCGCTGACGTAGATGCCGGGCGCGCCCTGCTTGCGCTCGCCAGCGAGATTATACGCCGCCAGCGTGTCGATCACCGCCTGTTCGATCTTTTGCACGAATTCGCGGGCGAACAGGCGCGCGCCGGGATGGTTGCGGCGCAGGTCCATGAGCAGGTAGACCACCACCTGGCCGGGGCCGTGGTAAGTGACTTCGCCGCCGCGATCGGTCTGGACCACGGGAATGGCATGGGGATTGAGCACGTGGGCGATGTCGGCGCCCAGGCCGAGCGTGAACACCGGCGGGTGTTCGACAATCCAGAGCTGGTCGGGGGAGTCTGCGGTGCGGCTGTCGGTGTACGCGCGCATGGCGTCGAAACTGACCTGGTAGTCTTCAACGCCGCGCCGGACGACTTGCGGCGCCGTCGGCGTCGAGGCAGCCAGGAGGGCCGGTGGAGCTTGTGGTGCGGTATGCATATGCCCGCAAGTGTAACGAAAATCGCCGGATTGCGCCGAGGTGCACCGGGTGCAAGGTCGACTGAGATGCCTCGAAGAAACTTAAGATTGCCCGCAATTGCTTGCCGTTCCGGCCGCGACGGGCGACACCGTCCGGCGACCGCGCAAGCGCCGGGCCAGCGTCCGCATTCCGTCGGCCAGCCGCATCAGCCAATGGCGGCGGCACAGTCCGACTTGCAGCTTGCTGGTCGTCTTGACCGACTCGATCACCACCAGGCCTTGGCCGGGAATGCCCAGGCTCTGGCCGCCGGCCAGCCAGTAATCGGTGCGCCCGCCTTCGACCGTGATCCAGACGCGGCCACTGTCGACTTGCAGGCAGAGCGGACGCGTGACCTGCAGCGACATGAGGTCGCCGGCTTGTAGGCGGATGTTTTTCTTAGTGAATATATTTTGCATGATGGCCTCTCTCGGTTGTGCCGGGAAAGCTTGGGCAACATACCCTGCTGTCCCGGCGTACGCGCACTTTTGTGCGATCCGTGAAGCCATTTTAGTCAGCACCACAGGCAAACCAAAACGATATATATTGGCATCTCTTGATAGTTTTACTCACATGCCATGGCCGACTTTCGTAAATTGCCCAATCTCGCTGCATTGCGCGCCTTCGAGGCCGCTGCGCGCCACGACAGCTTTTCGCGCGCGGCCGAAGAAATCCACGTCACGCCAGGTGCGATCAGCCACCAGATCCGCGCGCTGGAAGAGGAACTGGGTCTGCCGTTGTTCACCCGCAACGGCAAACGCATCGCCATCACCGAAGCCGGCCTGCGTTTCGCCGCCACCATCCGCAATGCCTTGACCGAAATCGCCGCCGCCGCCGAAATGCTGCAGGAACAGGGCGGCCGGCAACGCCTGGTCGTCTCGTCGCCGCCCTCCTTCGCGTCGCGCTGGCTGGCGCCGCGGCTGTGGAAGTTCATTGACCGCTATCCGGACATCGAAGTCATCCTGCAATCGAGCAGCCATCTCAACGACTTAGCGCGCGACGGCATCGACGTCGGCGTGCGCTTCGGGCTGGGAAATTATCCCGGCCTGAAAGCTGAATTGATCATGGAAGATTTCTACTATCCGGTAGCCAGCCCCCACTATCGCCAGGGTCGCCTGCCGTCGTCGCCGCAGCAATTGCGCGACTGCGTGCTGTTGCGCATGGACGGCTTGCAGGAATCCTGGTTGCCGTGGTTCAAGCTGGCTGGGCTGGATCTGCAGGATCCGGCCGGCGGCCTGGTGACGCAGGATTCGTCGCTGACCTTGCGCGCGGCGGCCGAGGGCGCCGGCGTGGCGTTGACGCGGCATGCCATCGCCTCCCAGGAAATCGCCGCCGGCGAACTGGTGCGCCTGTTCGACATCGCCTGGAAAAGCGAGCGCGCCTACTATTTTGTGTGCCATGCGGAAACGCTGGGCAAGCCGCAGGTCGGGCATTTCCGCACCTGGCTGCAGGAAGAAATCGCACTGTTCAAATCGAATGAACGCTGGCCCGGTCCGTAACCGGCAAATACCGCCCGAAAACCTCTCTGTTCGACTGCTTGGAAAACGCCGGATGCCCTATCGTGCAGGTATGGAGCGGCGAACGATATGAACAGTTGCCGACAGGTATCCGCCGACCGCGGATGCCGATGAAATCCCCTCCCCACATTGCTGCATGGAGTTGCTATCCGCAACGTATGCGCATCGCCCGCGCAGACGAAGTCCGATCTTGTCTGCGCGCTTACTGCTCGCTTACTGCTCGCTTGAGCTTACCTGAGCATTGCCGCCGTCTTGCCGGCCGGACTCGTCTGAAGTCGCGTTGAATATTATTTTCGCCAGGAGTCACTTATGAAAAATCTTAAAATCGGCACACGCCTCGGCATCGGTTTTGTCGTCATCCTCATGCTCATGGTCGTGATGCTCGGCATCAGCGTCTGGCGCTTGCACCAAATCAATTCCGCCGTGGTGGCGATCACCTCCGACTCGGTCACCAACGAGCGCAACGCGGTCGAATGGCTGGCGGTGATCCGCGAGAGCGGCATTCGCACGCTGGCCGTGATCAAGACGGAAGATCCCGATGCGCAGCAATACTTCACGGCGCAGATTGCCGCCGAGTCGGCCCGCATTGCGCCAATGCGCAAGAAGATCGAAGAGGTCAACACATCGCCGCAAGAGGTTGCACAGCTGGCCGAGATCAACAAGGTGCGCGATACCTACCAGGCGGTTCGCAACGATGTCTTCAAGCTCAAAAAAACCGGCAACATGGACGAGGTCAAGAAGATGACCGCAGAAAAATTCATGCCCTTGTATGCCTCCTACACAGAAGCAGTCGCCAAATTCCGCGACATGCAGCGTCAGGAAATCACCACCTCGGCCGCCGCGATCGCCAACGACTATTCGTCCAGCCGCAACATGCTGCTCATTCTCGGCATCGTCGAGCTGGTGCTGGGCGGCACGCTTGCCTGGCTGTTGACGATCAGCATCACGCGCCCGCTCACGCAAGCAGTGGGCATAGCCGAGACGGTGGCGGCGGGCGACCTGAGCTCGGACATCGTGGCCGGCGGCAAGGATGAGACCGGCCAGTTGCTCACCGCGCTCAAGACCATGAACGACAACCTGCTCAATATCGTCAGCCAGGTGCGCGTCGGCACCGACACCATCAGCACGGCGTCGAGTGAAATCGCCAGCGGCAACCTCGACCTGTCGAGCCGCACCGAACAACAGGCCGGCTCGCTGGAAGAAACCGCCTCGGCGATGGAAGAACTGACCTCGACCGTGAAACAGAACGCCGACAATGCACGCCAGGCCAACCAGCTGGCAGTATCCGCATCGGAAGTCGCGATCCAGGGCGGCGCGGTCGTCAGCCAGGTGGTCGACACGATGGGTTCGATCAATGAATCGTCGCGCAAGATCGTCGACATCATCAGCGTCATCGACGGCATCGCTTTCCAGACCAACATCCTTGCGCTGAACGCGGCGGTGGAAGCCGCGCGCGCCGGCGAACAAGGCCGCGGCTTCGCGGTGGTGGCGAGCGAAGTGCGCAGCCTGGCGCAACGCTCGTCGGCGGCGGCGAAGGAAATCAAGACGCTGATCGACGACTCGGTGTCCAAGGTCGACGTCGGCAGCAAGCTGGTGCAGCAGGCCGGTGCAACCATGGACGAGGTGGTCGCCAGCGTCAAGCGCGTGACCGACATCGTCGGTGAAATCAGTTCGGCCAGCCAGGAGCAAAGTGCCGGTATCGGCGAAGTCGGACAGGCCATCACGCAGATGGATGAGTCGACCCAGCAGAACGCCGCACTGGTCGAGCAGGCGGCCGCCGCCGCACAATCGCTGCAGGATCAGGCTGGACGCCTGGCGAAAGTGGTCAGCGTGTTCAAGCTGGATCGTTAGCGCGCGGCGGCGTCGCGTCAAATAAAAACCGGTTCGCCTCTTGCGAGAACGAACCGGTTTTTTTACGCCCGATGAGAGGCAAAAATCGTTGGTTACAGCACGAACTTGACCATCTCGTGCGACGACAGCGCGCGATAGAGATTGTCGAGTTGCTCGCGGCTGGTGGCGCGCACGGTGACCGTCAGCGACAGGTATTTGCCTTGTGTCGAGGGCCGTGTTTCGACCTTGCCGGCGTGGAAAGTCGGGTCATGTTCGATCACCATGTTGACGATGGTATCGGTGAGTTCGTCGTGCATGATGCCGACGACTTTGATGGGGAAATCGCTGGGATATTCAATCAGCGATTCTTCCGGAGGAATGACGGGCATCGCAGGCGCGGCGGGATCAACGGGATCGTTAGGTAATGACATGGCGGTATTTTGAAAACTTCTGTGGCGATCTGCGTATTTTACGCCACTCGCCGCCCGCCTGCGCATGTCTTGCCGCGCGACAAGACATGCGTTTGCTCAGGATACGGCCAGCTTCAGAGCGCCGCCTTGGCGGCCTGATACGCCGCGTACAGCTTGCCGAACACCGGACCGGGCTTGCCGTCGCCGACGCGCTGATCGTCGATGGCGACCACCGGCAGGACTTCCTTGGTGGCCGACGACAGCAGCACTTCATCGGCGCCGAAGACTTCTTCGCGCGTGATGCGGCGCGCTTCGAACACGATGCCCTGCGACTTGCACAGCTCTTCGATCAGGCCGTAACGGATGCCTTCGAGGATCAGGTTGTCCTTGGGCGGCGCCGAGAGTTTGCCGTCCTTGACGATCCAGACGTTGGACGACGAGGCTTCGCTGAGGAAACCGTCGCGGAACTGGATCGCTTCGGTAACTTCATGCTCGGCCGCGTATTGCGCCGCCAGCACATTGCCCAGCAGCGAGGTCGACTTGATCTGGCAATTGAGCCAGCGCTTGTCTTCCAGCGTGACACAGGCCACGCCCTTGGCGCGCACTTCGGCCGATGGCACCGCCAGCGGGCTGGTCATCATGAATACCGTCGGCGTGACCGGATCCTTGGGAAACGCATGGCCGCGCTTGGCAACGCCGCGCGTGACCTGGATGTAGACGATCTGGTCGTTGAGATCGTTGGCCTGCACCACGCGCCCGATCAACGCCAGCCATTCGGCTTCGTTATGCGGATTGGTAATACCGATGGTGCCGAGGCTGCGGAACAGGCGCGCGATGTGATGCGTGCCGCGGAACGGCTTGCGGCCATACATCGGGATCACTTCATAGACGCCGTCGCCGAAGATGAAGCCGCGGTCGAGCACGGGGATGCGAGCTTCGGAGAGTGGCGTCATGTCGCCGTTGAGGTACACGATGGGATCGTTCATGGCTTGGTCTTGTGGTGGAAGTTCAAAGAGACAGGGATTGCGGAATAGAGACATTCTTGCACAGACCCGTGCAGGCCGTTATGCAAAGTCGGCATCGGGCGATGCCGCTCATCGGCGTCGCCCGATACCCTCCAGTTGTCAAAGCGGCTGGATGCTGAGACGGCTGACGCTGTCGCCGGGAACATTGTCGCGGTTGGAGAAATGCCAGCGCTGCTGGTGATAGCGCGCCACTGTTTCGCGATGCGCGATGCTGACCACGGCGGCGGCGGGCAATTCCTGCTGCAACAATGCGTACAAGGCTTCTTCGGTCTCGCCATCCATGGCGCTGCTGGCTTCGTCGAGGAAAACGACTTCCGGCCGCGTCAGGAACACGCGTGCAAACGCCAGCCGCTGTTGCTCGCCCGGCGACAGGCGATTGCCCCAGTTGTTGTAGACATCGAGCTGGTCCTTGAGATGCGGCAGGCGGCACAGTTCGAGATAGTGGCAGATCGCCAGGTCGGTATAAGCGCTTTCGTCGGCCGGATAAGCCAGCACCGAGCGCAGCGTGCCGATCGGCAGATAACTCGATTGCGGCACGAACATCAGCTTCGCCTTGTGCGGAATCTGGATGTCGCCGCCGCCATACGGCCAGATGCCGGCGATGGCGCGGAACAACGTCGACTTGCCGCAGCCGGAAGGCCCGCTGACCAGGATGCGTTCGCCCGGATGAATCGCGCTATTGACGCTGCCGATCAGCGTACGGCCGTCGGGTAGCGCGAGGTCGAGCTTGTCGAGCAAAATGGCGCCGACGTTGTTGCGTGCCACCGAGATGCTGGCGGGTTGCTTCTGCGCCTGTTCCACCGCGAGGTTGAAACCGGCCAGACGGTTGATGCTGGCCTTCCAGTCGGCCAGTGTGGTGAAGGCATTGATGAACCACGATAACGCATCCTGCACCTGGCCGAAGGCGCTGCTGAGCTGCATCAGCACGCCCAGCGACATGGCGCCGGAAAAATAGCGCGGCGCCGCCACCAGCATCGGGAAGATGATCGCGAACTGGCCATAGAAATTGCTCGCGATATTGAGGCTCTTGGTGGTGCGCATGATGTCCCACCAGTTCCGGCGGATGTCTTCGAAGCGCAGGTTGAGTTCGTCGCGTTCGCGCCGCTCGCCGCGATACAAGGCGATGGCTTCGGCATGTTCGCGAATCCGGATCAGGCCGAAACGATAGTTCGCCTCGAAGCGTTCCTGGTTGTAGCTCTGCACCACCAGCGGCTTGCCGATCCACCAGATGATCCACGAGCCGACGCCGGCATAGGCGATGGCGAACCACACCATGTAGCCCGGGATCACCCAGTCGTACTGCATGAAGGCGAACGACAGCGGGCCGCTGATGGCCCACAGGATGCCGACGAAGGACACCAGCGTCACCAGGCTGGAGATGAACCCGAGCACCAGGCTGATGGTGTTCGAGGTCAGCGAGCGCAAATCTTCCGCGATCCGCTGGTCGGGATTGTCGGCGATACGGCCCTGCTCCATGCGGTAGTAGGCGTGATGCTCCAGCCACCTTCCCATGTACTTGTCGGTCATCCAGGTGCGCCAGCGGATCTGCAGCGATTGCGTCAGGTAGATGCGCGCGGTGGCGACCACGATGTAGGCAAAGGCCAGGTAGCTGAATTGCCACAGCAGACTCTTGAAGGCGGTGTAGTCCTTGTTCTGCAGGGAATCGTACATGGTGCGATTCCAGTCGGTGAGGAGTACGTTGATGTAGACCATGACCAGCACCAGCGCGATGATCAGCGCCAGCAGACTCCACGCCTTCCAGCGTTCTTCCGAGATCCAGTATGGTTTGACGAGACGCCAGACGGCGCGGCGGTTGAAAGAGGTTGCGTCGGCGTTTTTCTTGTTGGCTGTCATGGATTTTCCGGAGGAGTTCGATACGGGATCATCCGCGATGATAAGCAATCCGGCGGTTTTCGGTTGCGGAATAAATGCAACCAAGTGCAACCACGCGTGCAATCGAGGCATGCCGGCTGCGTTCGTCAGGCTTCAGCAAGCTACCCGCCCTGTTTTGGTGAACGGGTTAGAATCTCTGTTCTTCGCCGCACCGATTCCACCACATGAGTTGTGTCATGCACACCTCGGTGCCGAACGTGCTCACGATCTGGCGATACTCTGGAGATTGCATGCTTGCATGGTTTGAAAAACTGGTTCACCCCTACCCCGACAACGTCATCAAGCCGCCGCCGCGCGGCTTCACCGCCTTCATCTGGGCCTGTACCAAGGGCCTGCGCCGCTACATCGTGGCGATGACCACGTTGACGGCGGTCATCGGCGCGTTCGAAGCGCTGCTGTTCGCGATGATGGGCCGCATCGTCGACTGGCTCAGCCATATCGCGCCGTCGCAGTTGTGGACGCAGGAACGCAGCAGCCTGATGTGGCTGGCCGTAGTGCTGGCCGGCAGTCCGCTGCTGATCGCGCTGCAGACCTTCTTCAAGCACCAGACGCTGGCGGGCGCTTTCCCGATGATGCTGCGCTGGAAATTCCATCGCCTGATGCTCAACCAGAGCATGAGTTTCTATCAGGACGAATTCGCCGGCCGCGTCGCCGCCAAGGTGATGCAGACCGCGCTCGCGGTGCGCGACGTGTGCATGATCATGGGCGACATCCTGGTGTTCGTGATGATCTATTTCGTCACCATGGCGGCGGTGGTCGGCGGTTTCGACATGTGGATGCTGCTGCCCTTCTTCGGCTGGCTGGTGCTGTACATGGCAGCGCTGCGCTACTTCGTGCCGCGCCTGTCGAAGGTGGCGCGCAACCAGGCCGATGCGCGCTCGCTGATGACCGGACGCATCACCGATGCCTATACCAACATCGCCACCGTCAAACTGTTCTCGCACGCCGGTCGCGAAGCCGGTTATGCGCGCAGCGCGATGCAGGATTTCCTGGTCACGGTGAATCGCCAGATGCGCCTGGTGAGCGGCTTTGAAATCGTCAATCACTCGCTCAACATGGTGCTGATCCTGTCGACCGCCGGCGTGGCCTTGTGGCTATGGACCCAAGGCCAGCTCGGCATCGGCGCGGTCGCTGCAGCCACCGCAATGGCGCTGCGCCTGAATGGCATCGCGCACTGGGTGATGTGGGAAATGGCGGCGCTGTTCGAACACGTCGGCACCGTGCAGGACGGCATCAACACGCTGTCGCGCGCGCATGACGTGAAGGATTTGCCGGATGCGCAACCGCTGGCCGTCAAGCGCGGCGAGCTGGTCTTCGAGAATGTCAGCTTCGCCTACGGCGCCACCGGACCGGATGCGCGCCAGGTGATCGACAAGCTCAACCTGAACATCCGCCCCGGTGAAAAGATCGGCCTGGTGGGTCGTTCCGGCGCCGGCAAGTCGACCATCGTCAATCTGCTGCTGCGCTTCTATGACGTCGAACAAGGCCGTGTGCTGATCGACGGCCAGGACATCGCGCACGTCACGCAGGACAGCCTGCGCGCGCAAGTCGGCATGGTCACGCAAGACACCTCGCTGCTGCATCGCTCGGTGCGCGACAACATCCTGTACGGCCGTCCCGATGCCGGCGACGACGACATGATCGCCGCCGCACGCCGCGCCGAAGCGCACGACTTCATCGGCAACCTGGCCGATGCACATGGCCGCCGCGGCTACAACGCCCACGTCGGCGAGCGCGGCGTGAAGCTGTCCGGCGGCCAGCGCCAGCGCATCGCGATTGCGCGCGTGATGTTGAAAGACGCACCGATCCTGTTGCTGGACGAAGCCACCAGTGCGCTCGATTCGGAAGTGGAAGCGGCAATCCAGGAAAGCCTGTATCGCCTCATGGAAGGCAAGACCGTGGTCGCCATCGCCCACCGCCTGTCGACCATCGCGGCGATGGACCGCCTGATCGTGCTCGACCAGGGTCGCATCGTCGAGCAAGGCAGCCACCAGGAACTGCTGGCGCATAACGGTTTGTATGCGCGCCTGTGGTCGCATCAGAGCGGCGGTTTCCTCGGCGAGGAAATTTAAGCGCAGCGGTCGCTCGCTGCACGGCCATGCTTCACAGGGTGACCGCGCCCCCGATGCAGGAGATCGGAAATGCGCCGAGGCTGCGATCCGGATGGCGCTATCATGCCGTCTATCGTTTCCATTGCCGATTGCTGCCATGCCTACTGTCGCCCTGCTGGTGTTTCCCGGAGTCCAGGCGCTCGACGTCTCGGGCCCGCTCGATGTTTTCGCCGAGGCCAACCGTTTCCTGTTGCCGCAACAGCACTATCATCTCAGCGTAGTAGGAAGCACCCACGCTCCTGTCGTCTGTTCCAACGGCATGCAAATCGTGCCGCACCTGCATTACAGCGCGGCGCGTGAAAACTACGACCTGCTGCTCGCCGCCGGCGGTCCCGGCTTGCCGCAGCAGGAGCGCGACGCCCTGCTGAGCGACTGGCTGGCCGAAGCCGCGCAACGCGCCGGCCGCCACGGCTCGATCTGCAACGGCGCATTTTTACTGGCGCATGCCGGGCTGCTCAATGGCAAACGCGTGACCACACATTGGAATGACGCTGCTGCGTTGGCGCGTGATTTTCCCGAGGTTGAAGTCGACGCCGATCGCATCTATCTGCGCGACGGCAAGCTGGTGACGTCGGCGGGCGTGACTGCCGGCATCGATCTGTCGCTGGCGCTGCTGGCTGAAGACGCCGGCCAGGAAGTCGCCCTCAACGTCGCCAAGCGGCTGGTGGTGTTCATGCAGCGCAGCGGCGGACAATCGCAGTTCAGCCCCTACCTCACGCCGTATGCGGAAGAAACCTCATTGGTCGGCCAGGTGCAGCATTACGTGCGCGAGCATCTGCAGGAAAAGCTCAGCGTCGACGTGCTGGCCAAGGTGGTGTCGAGCAGCCCGCGCAACTTCGCGCGCGTGTTCGCACGCGATGCACGCATGACGCCGGCGGAATTCATCGAGGGTGCGCGCGTCGATGCGGCGCGCGTGATGTTGGAGAGCTCGGCGGCGCCATTGAAAACGGTCGCTTATCGCTGCGGTTTCCGCGACGCCAGCCACATGCGCGTGGTATTCCAGCGCCGGCTCGGCATCAGTGCGCAACAGTACCGGGATAATTTTTCGGCGGGTGCCGATGCGAGGCGATCAGCGCTGTAATCCGCTAATCCGCTAATCAGCTATCCGGCGCGGCTTCGCCGGCGGTCCATTCGGGACTGTAGCCGCCCAAGGTCGGGTGGTACATTTCGTCGCCGCTGTGCTGGGTGAATTCGACGTTGAGCCGGTCTTCACGCAAGCCCAGAACGTCGATGCAATCGCGGCACAAGGCCTTGGCGACTTCCATGCGCAACTCGGGCGTGCGGCCGCGGCGGATGTCGCACATCAGCACCGAGACCGGTTCCACTTCGCCGCCATCAACCGTGCGCCACACACTGCCTGCGCCGCACTCGCGGATGACGATGCTGATGCGGCGGACATCCACGCTCATCATGTCGGCATAGGTTTGCGCCATGCGCGTGGCGAGCTGCTTTTTTTGCTCCGCCGGGTAGCTGTCGTTGACGTCGAGTTGCAGGTAAGGCATGGCGCGTCCCTTTCATTGCGGCTGCATTTGCGTGTGCGTTTGCAACCGCCGAAGCGTGCAGTTTACTGCTCGACCGCCTCGCCGCGCAGGCGTGCAATCACGCCGTCGAGCGCATCGAGGTCGGAGAAGTTGATGATCAGCTGGCCGCGATTCTTGGCGCCGGTCTTGATCGATACTTGCGTCGCCAGGAGGTCGGACAGTTCTTCTTCCAGGCGGGCGATGTCGCGGGATTTTTCCTTTCCTTCGCGCGGCTTGGCGGCCTGCTCGGCGGAGGCGCGGGTGACCAGCTTCTCGGCTTCGCGCACCGACATGCGCTTGGCGACGATCTGGTTCGCCAGCGTGATCTGCGTCGCCGAATCCACCGCCAGCAACGCGCGTGCGTGACCCATGTCGATATCGCCGGCCATCAGCATGGTCTGTACCGGCTTGGCCAGGTTCAGCAGACGCAGCAGGTTCGACACGGCGCTGCGCGAACGGCCGACTGCAACCGCGGCCTGTTCATGCGTGAAGTTGAAATCGGTGATCAGGCGATGGATGCCCTGCGCTTCTTCCAATGGATTGAGATCCTCGCGCTGCATGTTTTCGATCAGCGCCATCGCGGCGGTGGTCTGGTCGTCGACGTTCTTCACCAGCACCGGCACTTCGGTCAGGCCGGCGATCTTGGCGGCGCGGAAGCGGCGTTCGCCGGCGATGATTTCGTAGATGTCCTTGCCGTTCTTCTGGCCGATGGCGCGGATCAGGATCGGTTGCAGCAAGCCCTGTTCCTTGATCGAGGCGGCCAGCTCGTTGAGCGCGCCTTCGTCCATGCGGCTGCGCGGCTGGTACTTGCCGGCCTGCAGCTCCGTCACCGCCATGACCGACGGCGAACCCGCGACGACCGGTTCGTCTTCGGTCATGTCGGAAGATCCGCCGAGCAGTGCGTCGAGACCGCGGCCGAGGCCTTTTGATTTTTTGGTTGCCATCTTTTACCTGCCTGTTTCTGAATTGCTGAAATTGTTTATATCGTTTAGTACATTTACCGTGTTTACTTCGCTTACAGCGTCTTGATCCGTTCGACCATCTCGGCGCCGAAAGCGATGTACGCTTGCGCGCCCTTCGACGCCGCATCGAAGTTCACACCCGGCATGCCGTACGACGGCGCTTCGGCCAGACGCACGTTGCGCGGAATAACCGTCTTGAATACCTTGTCGCCGAAATGCTGCTCGAGCTGGTCGGACACCTGTTGCGACAGCGTCATGCGCGGATCGAACATCACGCGCAGCAAGCCGATGATCTTGAGATCGGGGTTGAGCTTCGCATGCACTTTCTTGATGGTGTTGACGAGGTCGGACAGGCCTTCGAGCGCATAGTATTCGCACTGCATCGGGATCACCACGCCGTGCGCCGAGCACAAGCCGTTGAGCGTGAGCAGGGACAACGCCGGCGGGCAATCGATGAGGATGAAATCGTAGTCGTCGGCGACGGCGGCGAAGGCATCCTTGAGGCGCTTTTCGCGGTTCTCGAGTTCGACCATTTCGACTTCGGCGCCGGCCAGTTCACGGTTGGCCGGCAGCACGTCGAAATTGCCGCTTTCGGAACGCTTGCGCACGCTCTTGATGTCGGCCATGCCGAGCAGCACTTCGTAGATCGAGCCTTGCAGCTCGGCCTTGTTGATGCCGGAGCCCATGGTGGCATTGCCCTGCGGATCGAGATCGACGAGCAGCACGCGCTGGTTGTGCTGTGCCAGGCCTGCGGCGAGATTGACTGCTGTGGTGGTCTTGCCGACACCGCCTTTTTGATTCGCAACGCAAAAGATTTTAGCCATAGGTTCTTCTAGTTAGTGTTCCGTCGGGATTACAGTGAATCGTTGGTCGTCGATGCAGCTTAGTGCGTGCCCAGCTTGATGCCGAAGCCAATCAGGAAAACGCCGGCCGCGCGCGAGGCCAGCGTGGCGATCTTGCGGTTGCGCGCCAGCCGTTTCGCGGCGGCGTTCCCGGCCAGGACCAGCAGACTGCCATAGATCAGCGTGCAGGTGCAAATCACGGCGCCCATGGTCAGGAATGTGACGGCGCCCTGTTGCGTGGCCGGATCGATGAACAGCGGGAAGAAAGCCATGTAGAACACGATGGCTTTCGGATTCATCAGCGTCACGAAAAAGCCGCGACGGAAATCCGCCATGTTCGAAAACGGCACCACCGAAGATCCGCCCTCTTCCTTCGCAAACAGCAAGCGCGCGCCGAGGTAGGCGAGATAGGCCGCACCCACGTACTGCATGCCCTTGAACAGCAGAGGATTGGCGTGCAGCAGCGCCGCCACGCCGATCGCCGCGAGGAACATCAGCACGATGTCGCCCAGCATCAGGCCGGCGATCGCGGCAAAGCCGCCGCGCAAGCCGTGCTTGGCCGAGCAGGTCAGCACGCAGAAAGTACCGGGGCCCGGCAGCATCAGGAACACCACCGTCGCGGCAATCAGTTGCCAGACATCGGTAATGCCGATCATGTGAAACAGTGCTTGCATGGCGTCTCCTTGGAATGTCGGTCGGGGGGTTATTCTTGCAGCGTCTTGACCAGCTTCGACGTGTCGAAACCTTGCTTGGTGGCGTTGTTGACGGCGGCTTCATATTCCGCGGTCGACAGCGCCGGCTTGCGCGCCAGGATCCACAGATAGTCGCGCGACGGCGTGCCGACGGTCGCGATCGAGTAGTCGGCGTCCAGGTCGATTATCCAATAGTCGCCCCACACCAGCGGGAACCATGCCAGCCAAGGCGGCGCAAAGCGTACCTGCATCTTCGCATTGCGGCTGCCGTCGATGACGCGCGCCAGACCGTCGGCCTGGTCGAGCACGCCGCCCTCGACCTTGCAGCGGTTGGTGACGTCGATGTCGCCGTCGCTGCGCGCGCGATATTCAGCGGTCGCGTTGGCGATGCATTTCTTCTGGAAGCTGTTGGGGAAGCGCGCGATTTCATACCATTTGCCGACGTAGCGTTTCAGGTCGACCGAGGGTACGGTGACGACTTCCTGCGCCTGCACCGGTACGGTGGCCGACAAGAATGCAGCGGCGACGGCAAGGCTCGAGAGTGCGCGAGTGATAGGCAAATAAGACATTCAAGACCTTTCGATAAAGATCAGATGACGTTCCGCATCCAGTCCAGGCACCTGCAGGGCCTGGGTCTTTTCCACTTTCCATCCGTCCGGCAGGCGCGCGATTTCTTCCTGCGGCATCACGCCCTTCATGGCGATGTAGCGACCGCCGGGTTGCAGCAGATGATTCGACCAGTTGATGAAATCGTTGAGTTCCGCAAAGGCGCGCGAGGTAATGACGTCGAACAGTTGCCCAACTTGCAACTGTTCGACGCGCGCCGTATGAACCGAAACATTGCTCAGTTGCAACTCGGCCTTGGCTTGCGTGAGGAACGCGGTCTTCTTATGTACGGTGTCGACCATCGACACCTTCATGCCAGGACGCGCCTCGGCTGCCCAGATCGCCAGCACGATGCCCGGCAGACCGCCGCCGGCGCCGACGTCGAGCACATTGTCGGCTTGTGCAAAGGCCGGTACCGCGGCCAGCGAATCGAGCAAATGATGCGTCATCATTTGCGCCGGATCGCGCAGCGCGGTCAGGTTGTAGGTGCGATTCCACTTGGCCATCAGGGTCAGGTAAGCCAGCAGCTTCTTGTGCTGGCCGGCGCTCAGCGTCAGGCCGAGGGCTTCGGCGCCAGCGGTGAGGGTGTCGGCCAATTGCAAGTCGGTAGTCGTGGTGGTCGTGGTGTTCAAGATGCTCAGGCCGCTTCGTTGTGGTTGGCGGATGCTTCCGCGACGTTCTTCAGGCCGCCTTTTTTCAGGTGGACCAGCAGCAGGGACAAGGCTGCCGGCGTCACGCCGGAAATACGCGACGCCTGGCCCAGGGTTTCCGGCTTGTGCTTGTTGAGCTTCTGGCGCACTTCGATCGACAGCGCCTGCACTTCCATGTAGTCGAGGTCGGCCGGCAGCTTCAGGCTTTCATTGTGTTCCTGGCGGCCGATTTCCTTGGCCTGGCGGTCGATGTAGCCGGCGTACTTGATCTGGATCTCGATCTGTTCGCGCACCGGATCATCGCTCACACCCGGGCCCGCCAGCGCCTGGCCATCGGCGCCGGCCAGCGTCATCAGGCTGTCGTAAGTCACGTTCGGGCGGCGCAGCAGATCGAACAGGCTGTATTCGTGGTCAATGGCCTTGCCCAGCACGCGTTCGGCTTCAGCCTCGGCGAGGATGCGTGGGTTGACCCAGGTGGATTTCAGGCGCTCCATTTCACGTGCAACGGCTTCGCGCTTTTTCTCGAACATTTCCCATTGGGCGTCGCCGACGCAACCAAGCTGGCGACCGATTTCGGTCAGGCGCAGGTCGGCGTTGTCTTCGCGCAGGCTCAGGCGATACTCGGCGCGGCTGGTGAACATGCGGTAAGGCTCCAGCACGCCTTGGGTAATCAGGTCGTCGACCAATACGCCGAGATAAGCCTCATCGCGGCGCGGTGTCCAGGAGTCGCGGCCCTGTGTTTGCAGTGCGGCGTTGAGGCCGGCCAGCATGCCTTGGGCTGCCGCTTCTTCGTAACCGGTGGTGCCGTTGATTTGGCCGGCGAAGAACAGCCCCTGAATTTGTCGGGTTTCCAACGACGACTTGAGGCCGCGCGGATCGAAGTAATCGTACTCGATGGCGTAGCCCGGACGCAGGATGTGGGCGTTTTCCATGCCGCGCATCGAGCGCACCAGCGCCAGCTGGACGTCGAACGGCAGGCTGGTGGAGATGCCGTTGGGGTAGAACTCGTTGGTTGTCAGGCCTTCCGGCTCGAGGTAGATCTGGTGCGAATCCTTGCCGGCGAAGCGGTGGATCTTGTCTTCAATCGACGGGCAATAGCGCGGGCCGACGCCTTCGATCACGCCGGTGTACATCGGACTGCGGTCGAGACCGGCGCGAATGATGTCGTGGGTCTGGGTATTGGTATGGGTAATCCAGCAAGGCATCTGCTGCGGATGCATGCCGACATTGCCCATGACCGAGAACACCGGGATCGGATCAAGGTCGCCGGGCTGCTCTTCCAGCACTGAAAAGTCGATGCTGCGACCGTCGATGCGTGGCGGCGTACCGGTTTTCAGGCGGCCTTGCGGCAGCTTCAATTCCTTCAGCCGGGCCGACAGCGACACCGCTGGCGGATCGCCGGCACGGCCACCGGAGTAGTTGTTGAGACCCACGTGGATCTTCCCGTCGAGGAAAGTGCCGGCTGTCAGCACCACCGCCCTGCCCGCAAACTTGATCCCGGCCTGGGTTACGGCGCCGATCACGCGGTCGCCTTCAACCATCAGGTCGTCCACCGCCTGCTGGAACAACCACAGATTGGGTTGATTTTCCAGGCGCGAACGGATCGCCTGCTTGTACAGGATGCGATCAGCCTGGGCGCGCGTGGCGCGTACGGCCGGGCCTTTGGAGGAATTCAGGATGCGGAATTGGATGCCCGCTTCGTCCGTCGCGATCGCCATCGCCCCGCCCATGGCGTCAACTTCCTTGACCAGGTGGCCCTTGCCAATCCCGCCGATGGAAGGATTGCAGGACATCTGACCGAGGGTCTCGATGTTATGGGTCAACAGCAAAGTCGTTTGACCCATGCGGGCGGATGCCAAAGCAGCTTCAGTTCCGGCGTGACCGCCGCCGACGACAATGACATCAAAGTGTGTGGGAAATAGCATAATGCGCCTCGTGGAGACGGTGAACAGAGGCGAGATTATAAAGTCTTTTTCGGATGGGTATCAGGCCCTACCCCAGTTATTCCCGTTTTAGTCACGCTTTTGTTTCACGTGAAACAGTTTGAAGGTGGAGATGGGCAAGACCCCATCGGTGGCGGTCAAATAAAAAGGGAAGCCCCGGCTCCCCTTTCTCACTACGTCGATATCTTCCAGCGATTGTTCCACGTGAAACAATCGCTGAAATCTATGCGCTTGTCATTTTAAAAATGCATCGTAGCCAGTCTTCAAAATCAGCGCACTCACCACGAACAGGAAAAGTTTGCGGACAAAGCTGCTGCCGTGCTTCATCGCCAGGCGTGTACCAACCAAAGAGCCCCCGATATTGAAGACGGCCATCAGCAAACCCAGTTGCCAGATCACGTGGCCGCTGTACGAAAACCAGACCAATGCCGCCAGATTGGTCGCGATATTCACGACCTTGGATACCGCCGAGGCCCGGAGGAAGTCATAGCCAAAGATCCGTACGAAAAGGAACACAAAGAAGCTCCCGGTACCCGGTCCGAACAAACCGTCATAAAAGCCCACACCGGCGCCAACCAGAATGGCGTAGAGTCTTTCCTTGCCTCCAGACAACAACGGTGCATGATGCTGGCCGAAATCCTTCTTCTTCAAGGTATAGATCGCCACCGCCAGCAATATAAACGGCAGGGCTTTCCGCATCATATCGGTTGGCACATGGGTAACCAGATAGGCCCCGGAGAAAGACAATGCAAATGCCGCCAATGCCGCAGGCGCCGCCGCCGCCCAATGGATGCGGACCTTGCGGGCGAAATTGATCGCGGCCGCGCTGGTGCCCATGACGCCAGCCACCTTGTTGGTGCCGAGCAGGGTCGCCGGCGCGACGTTGGGAAAGACCGAGAACAGGGTAGGAATCAGCACCAAGCCACCGCCGCCGACCACCGCATCCACCAGGCCGGCGACGAATGCACCTATACAGAGAATCACATAATTGGAAAAGAGATCAGGCATGGAGACCTGCCTGCGTGGACATACAGCGCGGGGAAAACAACGACATCGGAGGCTTTCGCTAAACGGGAGGTGGGGAACTACTTGTCGGCTCGGCCCCGACTATCGCCGCGAAACGCGTCGGCAGCACTGTCAGAGCGACAAGCATTTTACTCCTGCGGCCCGCGCTTCTCCACTCCTATGAGGTAGCCGACAGCATACCCAGCGGGAGACATTACTTGCGCACGCGATCCATCAAGACGCTGCGCTGCCCGGCATGTTCGTCGTCGGGTTCAAACAAGGACAGGCTGGAGATGGCCCGCGTCATGGCGACATAAAAATGGCGTACCTCTTCCGCGATATCCCGCAACCGGGGAAACTCATGCTGCTGCAGATAAGGCACCAGCACATGCGGCCACTGCCGCCCTTTCGCTGCCTGGATGGTCGTCAACGTCAATTGCCGGCGCGACTGAATGGCGTTCCGATTCTTGCTGACCTTTTGTTGGCGACGGTGCAACTCGGCGAGGAAGTCGGCCGCATTCATTTCCGGATGACGCGTCGCAAAGGCGATGAAGGTCTGGATCGACTTGGCCGCCGACGTCGCGCGGCTGCGATTGATGAAGGCCCGGCTGGTGGCGTCGACCAGCGACAGATGGCGATTGGCAAAGTTGAGCAACTCCGCGGCGCTGCTCTCCTGGTTCAGCTTTTGCATTTCTTCCACGACCTCTGTGAAGCGCTGCTTCCACCGCAGCGTCATGTCGTCGTCGACATCCCGCGGTTTGCACAGTACCGCTTCGAAAAAATCCTTGAGCGCGTTCGGCTGCTCCGCAATCATCCGTTGCGCTTCCTCGAACCAGCTGCCTTCGGCGAAGTAGCCGCGCTCCCAGTCTTCGGACGACTCCCCTACCGGCAGATACAAGGAGAATCCCATGACCATGCGCTTGATGCTTTCCTTGTCGCCTTGCAACGTCGCGAACGTGTTGCTCGCCATATGCAACAGACCGCGCAGCATCAGGATCTCGGGACGGTGGAGGTAGGACTCGATATCGTCGCAGTAGTACGGGATGTTCTGATCGAGCAGCAGGTTCTCGATCTCGATGGTCTGGTCCGGCTCGCGCACGATGATGGCGATGTCGGAGTAACGCGTATCGGCCCGCGCCTTCACCAGGGCTTGCACCTGCTGGGTCACTTTCGCGGCGCAATTTCCGGACAAGGTCGGGTCGTAAGTCAGCCGCTTGATTTCGGTGTACAGATCTTCATGCGAGGCGCACTTACGCGCCGTCAGACGCTGCGCCAACTTGGAGAGCGAGGCCCCAAAGCGATAGGATTTCCCGAGCGGCAGGTACTGCGCATTCGGGAACGCCATCTCAAAACCTGCCGTGGAGTAGACGATATCCGCGCCGCGCGTCGAGTTGATGATTTGATAACGATCTCCCACTGCGACCAGTTTATTTCCTCGCAGCAATAACTGCAGCAAGCGAAATTCCGCCGCATTGATGTCGTGCCATTCGTCGATCAGATACAGACCCTTGATCGGCAGGATTTCCAACGCGGACGGATGATTGCTCAACAACTCAACCAGGTCCGGCACCAGATCGGCGGCGCTGCGCCATTTGTACTCACCGGGATAGGTCTGCCGCTGCCGCTCATAGGCGATGCCGATTTCAACGGCTTCAATCTGGGTGCCGAACTGCGTCGCCAGCTGATCCAGATCGTCATAATCCAGCTCTTCGTCATGGAATCGATGCGAGGCCAGACTCGCCTTGAAACGGTACAGCAGCGAGAACATTTCCTCGGCGTTGGCGCTGTTCTTTTCGAAGGAAAAATCGAAGCCGTTGTCGGTTCGCCCTGCTCTTCCTTCATAGCGCGCCAACACGCTATTGGCAGCTGCGACCAGATGCGGGCGCAGCTCTTCATCCGAAGCATAGTAGCGAGTCTTTTCCAGCGTCAGCGCTTCGCCCAGCTGCGCCAGGCACTCGCGCGCGTACGCTTCCACCGTATTCAACGGCACCGGTCTGGTGACGCCTTCCTCGTACAGCTTTTCGCGGAAGCGCTTGTTTGCCCCTTCCGAAAAACACAGGCATTGAATCTGATGCGCACCCAGCCCTCTCGTCAGCGCCTGCTTCACCAGCATCGCCAGCGTGGTGGTCTTGCCCGAGCCGGCAACCGCCTCGATCATGACAATCTGGGCGTGACACTTCAAAATCTCGATCTGCTCGTCGGTCTGCGGCACTGCCATTCAATTCTCCGGGATACGCTTGTTTGCATCATTGCGCGTGGCGACACTGTACAAGCAAACCGGCCGGCGTCAAATGAAAACTGCCGCCGGACAGTCAGAACTGTGCAGCGGCCGTGATTGCCTTCTTGCCGTCGATGAACGCCTCCGGCTTATTGCGAAGTGTAACCCCCATCGATCGGCAAGCTCACGCCACTGATCATCGCCGCAGCATCGCTCAACAGGAACAGAATGGGCGCAGCCACATCTTCGGGGGCAGCGAACTTCCGCAAAGGAATGGCTTCCAGAATCCGCCGCCTTTTTTCAGGATCGGCCCAGGCCTGCAATGCCATCGGTGTCAGCGTCACCGTAGGATTGACACTGTTGACGCGGATTCCGTGCGGACCGAGCTCTGCACACATGACGCGCGTAATGGCATCCATCGCCGCCTTCGATGCGCAATAGGCGAGATGATCATCCAACGCAATCAGGGCCGCCTGGCTGGAAACATTGACGATACTACCGCTGCGCCCTTCCCTGATCATGGTTGCCGCGACATGCCGCGACATCATGGCTGTGCCGCGTGCATTGACCTGCATCACCCGATCGAAATTTTCTGAGGTCAATGCCAGCGAATTTTCCAGCACCGATATGCCGGAGCAATTGACCAGGCCGTCGATACCTCGGACATCCTGCAACGCCACTGCCATAGCCCCATCATCGGCGATGTCCAGCGCCAGCGTTTCACAGGCGATTTCCTCCCTCAGCAACGCCAGTTTGTCTTTTTGCCGACCTACCGCAACAACAGCAGCGCCGCATGACCGCAACAGTCTTGCCGTGACTTCGCCAATGCCACTGGTGGCGCCGGTGACAATATATTTTCTTTTTGCGACATCAAAGAGCATGATTATTCCTTAAGGAAATGGCAAATGATCAGCACGCATGCAATTGATGCATCGCTGATTTCAGACTTGGATATAGCCCGCGCTATTGCGCAAAAGTATGCCGGTAGCGCCGGCTGGCTGCGATATCCGGCATCGTTCTCAAGCGCAGCTGCGCCCACCCTAGCGATCGTTGACGGCCGGCTTGAGCAGCACCTTGATCGACGCCACCGAATTCGCCAAGGCGAAAGCCTCTTCCCACTTTTCCAGCGGGAAGCTGTGAGTGACGATCCCCTTTGACGTCACCAGCCCGCGTGCCAGCAGATCAATCGCTACGGGGTAGCAATAAGGTCCGAGATGCGCGCCACGCACATCGAGCTCCTTGCGATCCCCGATGATGGACCAGTCCGCGCTGGTTTCCTTCCCGAATACGCTGAACTCCACGAAGCGCCCCAGGCGGCGGATCAGTTGCAGCCCTTGGGTTACGCCTGCCGGTACGCCGGTGGTCTCGATATAGACGTCGCAGCCATAACCGCCGGTCAATCCCTTGATCACCGCCAAGGCGTCTTCCCTGGCCGGATCGATGACCACATCGGCGCCGAATTCGCGCGCCAGCGCCAGGCGTTCCGGCACCAGATCGACGACCACCAGTTTTCTCGGCGTCTTCAGTTTCGCCACTTGGGTCATCATCAGTCCCAGCGGCCCCGCTCCGGCGATCACCACCACATCGTCGAGCTGAATGTCGCCGCGATTGACGGTATGAATCGCGCAGGACAACGGTTCGATGATTGCCGCGTCTTCCAACGGCATGTCCATCGGGATCTTGTGCACCACCGCGTTCGACGGCAAGCGCATGTATTCCGCCATGCCACCGTCGGCGACTTCGCGCTGGAAGCCGAAGATGTTGTGGACTTCACACATCCAGTACTTGCCCGTCTTGCAGAACAGGCATGCTTCGCAAGGCACGATCTGTTCAGCGATCACGCGATCGCCCTGCTGCACGCCAAAGTGCTCGGCGGCGCCCTCGCCCAACTCGGCGACGTAGCCGAAAAATTCATGGCCCGCCACCACCGGCGGCTTGACCCAGGAATCCTGACCGTCGCCGCCCCAGAACATCGCCGCCCCGGAATGGCACTTGCAATCGCTGGCGCAAATGCCGCACGCGCCGATCCGGATCACCAGCTCATTGCGCCCCGCCTGCGGACAACGAATGGTTTGCAAACGATAATCCTTGGGGCCGTGGCAAACGACGGCCTTCATATCCACTGCTGAATACTGCATGTTTTCTCCTGAGGGATGATTAAGAGAGATAGAAAAGAATGAACGAGGGCGGATGCAATCAGCTCAGCCGCTTGCTGCGTTCCCGGCTGATATAAATGGCAAGCAGGATGATCACGCCCTTGATGATGTTCTGCACATACGGAGAGACGCCGATCATGTTCAGGCCGTTGTTCAGCACGCCCAGCAGCATCGCTCCGATCAGCGTGCCGATGACGGAGCCGCGCCCGCCGCTGATCGATGTGCCGCCGATCACCACAGCGGCGATCGCATCGAGTTCGAACGACACGCCCGCATTCGGCTGACCGCTCATCAGGCGAGACGTCAGCACCAGTCCGGCGATCGACGCGCACAGCCCGCTGATGGCGTAGACAAGCAACTTGTAACGCGCTACCCGCACGCCACTCAGGCGCGCCGCTTCTTCATTGCCGCCGAGAGCGTAGACGTAGCGCCCGAATGGCGTGTGGTCGAGCACCACATACATGGCGGCGAACACCAACAGCATGATCAGGATTGGCGCCTGCAAACCGAATACGTCGCCGCGACCGAAGAACTCGAACCAGTCGGGCAAACCGTCGATCGGATAGCCGCCGGTCGCCACCAGCGCAATCCCGCGCGCGATACCCATGGTCGCCAGCGTCACGATGATCGGCGGCATTCCGGCATAGGCAATGCAAAAACCGTTCATCAGGCCGATGGCGATACCAACGGCAAAACCGATCGGTATCGCCAGCGCCGGCGGCCATT
>NZ_AJHH01000088.1 GCF_000256565.1 Herbaspirillum lusitanum P6-12
CGGCCGGCGGCACGGCGGCAATCATCAGTGCGGCAGTCAGCGTACCCGACAACGCCATCACCGACCCTACCGACAAATCGATGCCGCCGCTCAGGATGACGCAGGTCATGCCGACCGCGATGATGGCGTTGATGGATACTTGCCGGCCGACGTTGATCAAATTGTCCGGCGTCAGAAATGCATCCGTCATCGTCACCATCACCAGGCACACCATCATCAGTCCGACCAGCGGATAACACACCGGTCCTTTGGCGAAACGCGCCAGCGAGATGCGCGTTCTGATCCCGATGCCGACACCAATGCCGGCATCTGCTTTGTGTAGCTCAGACGAATTCAAGTCGCGAACCTGTGGTTGCATGGCGCATTACCTCGTTAGATTGAATGGAGTCGCCCTCCAGAATGGTGACGATCGCTCCTTGCCGGAACACAGCGACGCGATCGCACATGCCGACGATCTCGGGCAGTTCGGAAGAGATCATGATGATCGCGTAGCCTTGTACCGTCAGCCGTCGCATCAAGCGATAGATTTCCGCCTTGGCGCCGACGTCGATGCCACGTGTCGGTTCGTCGAAAATCAAGATCTTGCAATGGTGATTGAGCCAGCGTGCAATGACGACCTTTTGCTGATTGCCACCACTCAGATTGCCCACGCGAGCGAACACGTCCGGCGCCTTGATATCGATATCGCGAGACATGCATTGCGCATCCTCGCGCTCTGCGCCGCGCCGAATGAACGGCAAAGTGCTGCAATACTTCTGCAGGTTGTTAAGCGAAATGTTGTCCTTGATACTGAAGTCGAGAATCAATCCCTCGGTCTTGCGACTCTCCGGCAGCAGACCGATGCCGGCGGCCAGCGCCTCGGCGGGATCGCGCAAGGCCATCGGCACACCGTGTACCGATACCTCCTTGCGATGACACGGATCTGCACCGATCAGCCCCAATGCCAGCTCGGTGCGACCGGAACCGACCAGGCCGGCGAAGCCGAGTATCTCGCCCTCGCGCAACTGAAAGCGATTAACCGGACCGTCACGACGCAATTGTATGGCGCGCACATCCATCGCGGTTCTCATTGACGTCGACATGCGCGCCGCCGTTTTGGGAGGAAAGGTATTTTGCAAACGCCGACCGACCATCATTTCCACCAGATCGTCCACCGTCGTCGCCGCCACTTCCGCACTGCCGACATAAGCACCGTCGCGCAACACGGTAACGCGATCACAGACTTCGAAAATCTCTTCCATATGGTGCGAAATGAAGATCATCGCCACGCCCAAGCGTTTCAGTTCACGCATCACCGTGAACAGATGCGCGGCTTCCGCCGGCGTCAGCGTCGCCGTCGGTTCGTCGAGAATCAGGATGCGCGCCTCCAGCGACAAGGCCTTGCCGATCTCCACGAACTGCTGTTGCGCCAGGCTCAGGCGGCCCACCTCCGTCGACAAGTCGATCGTCACGCCAAGCCGCTGGAAAATCGCTTCCGCGCGCCTGCGCATCGCCGCCCGCGACAACAGGCCGAAGGCGTTGCGCATCTCGCGGCCGAGGAACATGTTCTCCACCGCAGAGAGATAAGGCACCAGGCTGAATTCCTGGAAGATGATCGCGATGCCGGCCTTGATCGCATCGCGGTAGCTGGCGAAATGCCGCTCTTCGCCGTCCACCATAATGCGGCCCCGATCCGGACGATAAATGCCGCTCAGGATCTTCATCAGCGTCGATTTTCCCGCGCCGTTCTCGCCGAGCAGCGCGTGGATCTCGCCGCTGGCGACGGCCAGGTCAACGCCGTTAAGTGCGTTGACCTGGCCGAACTGTTTGCAGATCCCCTGCAGTTCCAGAATCGTAGGCATGGCCATTCCCGTCGCTTACCAGCTGAAGCCGGCAGCCTGCGCCTTGTCGATCAGCTTGATGTCCACCGGAACGGCCGCCGGTGTCGCCGCGCCCCACTTCTTCGCCAATGCCACGCCAAGCGCCAGCCTGATCTGGTCGCGCGGATATTGCGCGGCGGTGGCGATGAATTTGGCATTGCTCTTCAGGATCGCCTTGATCGCATCCGGCGCGCCATCCACACTCACCAGCTTGACGTCCTTGCCGCTCGATTCGATCGCCGACAATGCTCCCAGCGCGCCGATATCGTTGACGCTGAACATGCCTTGCAGCTTGGGATGCGATTGCAAGATGTTTTCCGTCACGCTCAGAGCCTGGTCGCGCTCCTGCTTACCGTTTTGCGTAGCCACCAGCTTGATGCCGGGGAAGTTGGCGAACGCCGCCTTGCAGCCGCGCACGCGCTCCAGAATAGGGACGACCGGAATGCCGTCGAGAATGGCGACATCTCCCTTGCCCTTCAGGGTATTCGCCAGATACGTACAGGCCGCCTGGCCGGCATCGAAGTTCTTGGAGCCGACGAAGGAGTCGACCGGGCCTTGCGCATTGGCATCCACCGTGACGACCACGATGCCGGCCTTCTTGGCCGACTTCACCGCCGACTGTATACCGACGGAATCGGTCGGGTTGAGCAGCAGGATATCGATCTTCTTTTGAATCAAGTCTTCCACATCGCTGGTCTGCTTGGCAATGTCATGGCGCGCATCCGTCACGATCAGCGTGGCGCCGATGCTGGCGGCGGCTTCTTCGGCGGCCTTTTTCATGGTGACGAAATAGGGATTGTTCATCTCCTGCAGGGACAAACCGATCTTCAACCGCCGACGCTGAAAACGACATGCCGGTGAAACCGAATGCGATGCAGAGCAGTGACACGAATTTGCAGAAACGCGGCCGATGGGAACGGGAACGCGGATGGGGACGGGACATGCTGGATCTCCTTGGTTGCCTGACAGTGAAGACGATGTGAAACCGCGCCTGCAGGAACACTCGCCTGCCTGCTTGCGTACGTGCGTAGTTGTGCGCGCCTGCGCTCAGGCGGCTTGCGCCAGATTGCGCGACGCCAGGTTGAGCTCCTGGTACTTGCGAAAGGAGGACGGCGACACGCCCTTCTGAATCAGGAAATGGCGATTGAAATTGGAAACGTTGTTGAAGCCGACCCGGAAACAAATGTCCGTGATGCTCAGGTCGCCCTGCATCAGCAATTCGCACGCGCCGTTGATGCGCAAGCGGTTGATGTACTGGATGCAGCTCATGCCCGTATGTTTGCGGAAGGATCGCGAAAACGCGCTGGCGCTTTGCTGCGTGAGTTCCGCCAGCGAGGATTCGCGCAGGTCGGTGTCGAGATTCTCGGCGATGAAGCGCAGTACATGGTTCAGGCGCGACGACATATACGCCAGGGCGTCCGG
Organism: Herbaspirillum lusitanum P6-12; assembly: GCF_000256565.1. Lineage (GTDB taxonomy): Bacteria > Pseudomonadota > Gammaproteobacteria > Burkholderiales > Burkholderiaceae_D > Herbaspirillum > Herbaspirillum lusitanum. The sequence goes on from NZ_AJHH01000088.1 coordinate 3,282, forward strand.
AATATAGCCATGGCTGGCCAGCGCCACGCGGCCGTCATCGGCGGTCATCAGATCGAGCAAGGCCAGGAACAGCTGTATCCGCTTGCACCCGCGCGTCGTCAACAGCGTGCGCATGATCGGCAAGGCCGCTGCGCCCGTCGCCGGTGTAAACACCAATCCGGCTTGCGCATCGAGCAGCAAGTTTTCCAGCTCATGCAGTTCGGCAAACGCATGGATGCCATGGTTAATGAATTCGCCGGGAAACTGGACGATGATGCCCCGCTCCGGCACCTGCTCGCCGGGAGCGACATCGCTGATCCAATTGTGCGGAAGATTCGGTCCCAGCAGCACCAGGTTGCCGGGCTGGAACTGGCCGATGAAGTCGCCGACGAAGTATTTGCCGCTGGTGGCGGTGATCAGCTGGATTTCGTATTCGGGATGGAAGTGCCAACGCACCGTCCGATACGGATAGCCGTGCGACCAGATCGCGAAAGACTCGCCCTGGCGCACATCGACCAGCTCCAGATCCGGCGTCGCCGCCATATTGCTTGCGCGCCCTTGCATGGCGCGACTGCCCGGGATACGGTCTGTCATCGTAAGTCTCCTTTTTTGGTCTTGGCTTGCTGCTCTTTTTATGACCCCAAATATAGAGAGTCACACTTACTTAAGCCAATACAAATAGTTGAAGATTTAGATACTTTTTTGACAGACCTGAGGTAATGAATGCTTAAAAAGGATAGGTGTTCGATAGCTGGCACGGAGGCAACCGCACCTCGCCCATTGCGGAAAGCAACTCCTGAAACAAAACTGCCGCCGGACAGCCTGGGCTGTGCGGCGGCAGCGTTGAGAAGAAACGACGATCAGTGCGATGCGCTGGCGGAACGTTTGTTGAACAGGTTCAGTATCTCGCCCACGATGCCGCGGCGGAACGCCAGTACGCAGACGATGAAGATGAAGCCCGTCACGATGGTGACCGAGTCGCCCAGCGTGTTGAACCACTCGATATGCGTCACGCTAGCCAGCCAGTTGCCGATATCGCCCAGCTTGTTCTCCAGCATGATGATGATCACCGCGCCGACGATAGGACCGACGATCGTGCCCAAGCCGCCAACCAGCGTCATCAGCACCACCAGGCCCGACATGCTCCAGTGCACGTCGGTCAGGGTTTCGAAGCCCAGTATCAGCGCCTTGGTCGAACCGGCAAGACCGGTCAGCGCTGCCGACAGCACGAAGGCCAGCAGCTTGTAGCGGTCGACGTCGTAACCCAGCGAGATGGCGCGCGGTTCGTTTTCCTTGATCGCCTTGAGCACCTGGCCGAACGGCGAGTGGATGGTGCGCACGATCAGCGCGAAGCCGGCAATCGCGATCGCCAGCACGACGTAGTACAAGGTCATGTCGCTGGACAGATCGATGAAGCCGAGCAGCTTGCCGCGCGGGATGCCTTGCAGGCCATCTTCGCCGCCGGTGAACGGCGCCTGCAGGGCAACGAAGAACAGCATCTGCGCCAGCGCCAGCGTGATCATGGTGAAGTAGATACCCTGGCGGCGAATCGCCAGCAGGCCCATCACCAGGCCGATCAGCGCGCCCGTCAGGGTGCCCAGGATCAGGCCGATTTCAGTCGGCACGCCCCAGGCCTTGATCGCCTGACCGGCGACATAGCCGGCGCCGCCGAAGAAGGCTGCATGACCGCTCCAGTGCACGTCGGTCAGGGTTTCGAAGCCCAGTATCAGCGCCTTGGTCGAACCGGCAAGACCGGTCAGCGCTGCCGACAGCACGAAGGCCAGCAGCTTGTAGCGGTCGACGTCGTAACCCAGCGAGATGGCGCGCGGTTCGTTTTCCTTGATCGCCTTGAGCACCTGGCCGAACGGCGAGTGGATGGTGCGCACGATCAGCGCGAAGCCGGCAATCGCGATCGCCAGCACGACGTAGTACAAGGTCATGTCGCTGGACAGATCGATGAAGCCGAGCAGCTTGCCGCGCGGGATGCCTTGCAGGCCATCTTCGCCGCCGGTGAACGGCGCCTGCAGGGCAACGAAGAACAGCATCTGCGCCAGCGCCAGCGTGATCATGGTGAAGTAGATACCCTGGCGGCGAATCGCCAGCAGGCCCATCACCAGGCCGATCAGCGCGCCCGTCAGGGTGCCCAGGATCAGGCCGATTTCAGTCGGCACGCCCCAGGCCTTGATCGCCTGACCGGCGACATAGCCGGCGCCGCCGAAGAAGGCTGCATGACACGATGAAGATGAAGCCCGTCACGATGGTGACCGAGTCGCCCAGCGTGTTGAACCACTCGATATGCGTCACGCTAGCCAGCCAGTTGCCGATATCGCCCAGCTTGTTCTCCAGCATGATGATGATCACCGCGCCGACGATAGGACCGACGATCGTGCCCAAGCCGCCAACCAGCGTCATCAGCACCACCAGGCCCGACATGCTCCAGTGCACGTCGGTCAGGGTTTCGAAGCCCAGTATCAGCGCCTTGGTCGAACCGGCAAGACCGGTCAGCGCTGCCGACAGCACGAAGGCCAGCAGCTTGTAGCGGTCGACGTCGTAACCCAGCGAGATGGCGCGCGGTTCGTTTTCCTTGATCGCCTTGAGCACCTGGCCGAACGGCGAGTGGATGGTGCGCACGATCAGCGCGAAGCCGGCAATCGCGATCGCCAGCACGACGTAGTACAAGGTCATGTCGCTGGACAGATCGATGAAGCCGAGCAGCTTGCCGCGCGGGATGCCTTGCAGGCCATCTTCGCCGCCGGTGAACGGCGCCTGCAGGGCAACGAAGAACAGCATCTGCGCCAGCGCCAGCGTGATCATGGTGAAGTAGATACCCTGGCGGCGAATCGCCAGCAGGCCCATCACCAGGCCGATCAGCGCGCCCGTCAGGGTGCCCAGGATCAGGCCGATTTCAGTCGGCACGCCCCAGGCCTTGATCGCCTGACCGGCGACATAGCCGGCGCCGCCGAAGAAGGCTGCATGACCGAACGACAGCAGGCCGGTGTAACCGATCAGCAGATTGAAGGCGCACGCGAACAGCGCGAAGCACAGCATCTTCATCAGGAACACCGGATACAGGCCGAACGGCGCCAGCAATGCCAGGATCAGCAGCGCGCCGTAAAAGAGTTTCTTGTTCAATGGGTTGTTCATCTTGTGCGCCTTATTTCTCTTTACCGAACAGACCGGCCGGACGAATCATCAGCACGATGGCCATGATGATGAACACGACGGTTGCCGACAGTTCCGGATAAAACACGCGGGTCAGACCCTCGATCACGCCGAGGCCAAGGCCGGTGACGATCGAACCGAGGATGGAACCCATGCCGCCGATCACCACCACCGCGAACACCACGATGATCAGGTTGGAGCCCATCAGCGGCGACACCTGGATCAC
>NZ_AJHH01000089.1 GCF_000256565.1 Herbaspirillum lusitanum P6-12
CAGCAATTGCTGGCGCACGAAGTCGGCGTAGTCCTTGACCTCGGCATAGGTGAAGCCGTCGGCGGAGAGCGCGAAGATCGAACCGTAGGTATCGCCGAACTCATCGTTGAAGAACGGCCCCTGCACCGTCGACGGCAAGGTCAGCTTGATGTCGCTGATTTTCTTGCGCACCTGGTACCAGGTCGGCGGCACTTCCCTGGGCGGCGTCGATTCGCGCAATTGCAGCAGGATCAGCGTCTCCCCCGGCTTGGAGTAGCTGCGGATAACGTCAATGTAGGGCGTCTCCTGCAGTTTCTTTTCCAGCTTGTCGGTGACCTGGTTGGCCATCTGCAAGGCGCTCGCCCCCGGCCATTTGGCGGTAACCACCATGGCGCGGAAAGTGAACGGGGGATCTTCATCCTGGCCCAGCTTGCCGTAACCGATCACTCCGCCGATGATCAGCACCACGATCAGGTAACGGATCAGCGGGACATGTTCCAGCGCCCAGCGCGACAGGTTGAAGCCGCGCGGCTGGGCGGCCGCATCGATCGCACCCTTGCCACCCTTGCCGTCCTGATCGTGCGGGTCGTCTTTCCCGGCGCCGCTCATGGATTCTTCCCTTGCGGCGCCTTGGCGTCAGGCGTATCAGCGGCAAGCGGCTCGGCGCCGAGGATCTTGACCTTCTGCCCGGGCTTGAGCAGGTTGACGCCGGCAGTCACGACAGTCTGCCCGGCCGTCAGGCCGGCGGAGATCAGCACGTCATTGCCGCTCTGTCCGCCCAGTTGCACCGGCACGACCTTCACCGCACCGTTTTCCACCAGCCATACGGACGTCTTGCCGTCGACCGGGTACAAGGCCGTCAGCGGCAAACGGATCATCTCGCCGGAAGTCTTGCCGGCAAACGCGACATATGCCGTCATGCCCAGCCGCACATCCTTCGCGGAGTCGGGCAAGGCAATCTTGAATGTGTAAGTGCGCGTGGCGGCATCGGCGATCGGCGAGACTTCGCGGATCTTGCCGACGATCGTCTCCTTCGGATTGGCCCACAGGCGCACGCGCACATCGGCGCTGCGACGCAAGACGTCGACCTTGTCTTCGGGGATGCCGATGACCACGTCCTTGTCGCCGGCCTGCGCCACGCTGACCACGGGCGTGCCGGCAGCAACCACCTGGCCGGCTTCCGCATCGACCGCCGTCACCACGCCGTCGACGTCCGCCGTCAATACGGCATAACCGGTCTGATTCGATTGATTGCGCAGCGACGCCACGGCCTGGTCGTAGCCCGACAGCGCCGATTGATACGCGGTTTGCTTGGAGTCGAGAGTCGCCTGGCTCACGAAATTCTTGTCGCGCAGTTCCTGATAGCGCTTGAGTTCGGCAGAGGCCAGATCGCGATTGCTCAGCGCCGACTTCATCGCCGCATCGGCCTGGCGTTGCGCCAGTTGCAGATCTTGCGGATCGAGCTGCATCAATACCTGGCCGCGTCGCACGATGCTGCCGACGTCGACCTTGCGCGCCACGATCTTGCCGCCGACCCGGAACCCCAACCGCGACTCCACCCGCGCCCGCACTTCACCTGGAAACTCCGCCACCACGTCGGCATTGCCGGCCGCGATGACCATGGCCCTGACAGGGCGGATTTCTTCGACTTTTTCGACCTTCTTTGAACATGCCGCCAGCGCCGACACGGCCAGGCACAACGCAATGGCTTGTCGCAATCGACGGCTTGCCAGCGCGGGTCGGGTCAACACTCGCACTGGAGCAGGCACGGAAGTCGGAGCAATCACGTTTTTCCTTTACTATTCGGGCAGAAATTACACAGGCCGGCGCACACCGGACGGCGTGGCATGACGGCTTTTTACGGACTTGAGACAAGCGGATGACGATGCGAGCAACTTACTGACTTTGCGGTTAGTAATTATAATCGCGGGCCTTCCGTTTGGATATATATCGGGTTTTCATCGTTTTTATTGGACATTTCACTGGCATGGCTGTTGACCACTACGAAAACTTCCCCGTCGCTTCCGTGCTGCTTCCCGCGCGTCTGCGCCCTGCCGTCAAGGCAATCTACGCCTTCGCCCGCAGCGCCGACGACATCGCCGACGAAGGCGACGCCACGCCGCCGCAACGGCTGGCGGCGTTAGATGCGTACGACCAGGCGCTCGACGATATAGACGCGAGCCGCGCCACAAGCAATCCGATGTTTACGGCGCTGGCCGGCATTATCCGCGCATATCGCTTGCCGCTGGCGCCGTTTCGCGATCTGCTGTCCGCCTTCAGGCAGGACGTGGTGACAACGCGTTATCAGGGCTTCGATGAACTGCTGGATTACTGCCGCCGCTCCGCCAATCCGGTCGGCGCGCTGATGCTGCATCTGTACGATGCAGCCACGCCGGAAAACCTGCGCGACTCGGACGCCATCTGCTCGGCGCTGCAACTGATCAACTTCTGGCAAGACGTTGCCATTGATTGGCAAAAGCAACGCATCTACCTGCCGCTGGACGATCTCGACCGTTTTGGCGTGAACGAGCAAGACATCGCTTCAGCCAATGCCGGCACGGCCTGGCAAGCGCTGTTGCGGTTTGAAATCGACCGTGCGCGCGCGATGATGCTGGGCGCACCGCTGGCGCGCCGCTTGCGGGGGCGCATCGGCTGGGAGTTGCGGATGGTGGTGCAAGGCGGCTTGCGTATCCTCGAACGACTGGAGCAAGCCGATGGCGACGTCTTCACGCGCCGGCCGAAGCTGGGCAAACGCGATTGGCTGCTGGTGGTGTGGCGCGCTTTGACGATGTGATCGGCACGCAGTCGCATGAACGAAAAAAAATCCTCTTTGAGGATTTTTTATTGCCGACGACGCAGGTCATGCGTCGCGGCGTTGCTCAATCATCAGTGAACGCTGAAGCGCGATCAAGGAGTCTTGTCGCCCTTGGGCTGTGGCTGAGCCAGTTGCGCGTTGCGCTCGGCGGTCGATTCCTTCTTCTGCGCCTTCAGGTCAGCCTTGGCTGCCTTCTTGTCAGCCTTGGCCTGCTGCTTCACGGCCTTTTTCTGCATCTTGTATTCCGCCTTGGCGTCGGCGTCGGATTGACGCTTTTGCACATACGGATCGTTGGAGACGCCATTGGCTGTCGATGCAGGAACCGTCATGCCGGGGGACGACGCTTCCGTGGTGTTGGCTTGTTGCGCCATGGCGCCGCCCCATTATTCATCGAAGAGGATTTTTTATTGCCGACGACGCAGGTCATGCGTCGCGGCGTTGCTCAATCATCAGTGAACGCTGAAGCGCGATCAAGGAGTCTTGTCGCCCTTGGGCTGTGGCTGAGCCAGTTGCGCGTTGCGCTCGGCGGTCGATTCCTTCTTCTGCGCCTTCAGGTCAGCCTTGGCTGCCTTCTTGTCAGCCTTGGCCTGCTGCTTCACGGCCTTTTTCTGCATCTTGTATTCCGCCTTGGCGTCGGCGTCGGATTGACGCTTTTGCACATACGGATCGTTGGAGACGCCATTGGCTGTCGATGCAGGAACCGTCATGCCGGGGGACGACGCTTCCGTGGTGTTGGCTTGTTGCGCCATGGCGCCGCCGGTAACGGCAAGCATTGCCGCTGCAATGATGAGCTGACGTGTTTTCATGAGTGGATCTCCTTTACCTGGTTAAATGAATCCGTCGCAACACAACGAATGACAGCGAATCTCCGGAATGACGCGATGTCTATCAGACATCGCCGGACACCGCTTCCAGACTGGCTTTTCGAGGGTCACGCAGTAATAGAAAGAGAAAATCCACGTTGGTTCGGCGGCATTTGCAACCGATTGTTAAAGCGCTTGCCTTAACGCTTCTTCCGGCTCTGTTTGTAGATCGTGCGCGCGTCTTGCAGCGCCCGTTCCTCGGTGCGCAAATTTTCGTTATCGTCGTGCGCGACGAAGAACTCGGCGGCCTGCGCCTGCACCACCAGTTTGATCGCATCGGAGTCGGCGACGTCATACAGCTCGGTGATCAGCGTCGTCACTTCGTCCAGGTATTCTTCATAAGTCATCTTGCTCATTGCTTGCCCTCGCCTTCGTCCATCTGATCGTTCATGAAGCGCGCAGTGTATGCGTGGCGCGCGCCTGCGTCCATCTGCGCCCATGTCCGGCGCTTATTTATCCCTCTGCGGAAATGATTCCTTGCTATTCAAAACGATGCTCTGTAGAATTCGGTCCCTCAGACGCGGGGTGGAGCAGTCTGGCAGCTCGTCGGGCTCATAACCCGAAGGTCGTAGGTTCAAATCCTGCCCCCGCAACCAGTTTTCAAAAAAAATGAATCAGCAGGCATATCAAAGCCCTTGGCGTTTAGACGTCAAAGGCTTTTTGTTTTGCGCGATCGCTTTTGCTCCGCATGCCCACGTTGTTGCACGGCCGACGGCAACGCCTCTGTTAGACTGAATTCCTCTCATTCGATTGCTCCGATCATGACCTCATCTTCCTTTTCCAGCCTGCCGTTGACGCCGGCGATGCTCGCCAATCTGGAGCAGCTCGGCTATCACGAGATGACGACGATCCAGGCCGCGAGCCTGCCGGCGGCGCTCGAGGGACGCGACCTGATCGCCCAGGCCAAGACCGGCAGCGGCAAGACGGCGGCATTCGGCATTGGCATGCTGCACAAGCTCAACCCCAGCTATTTCGCAATTCAGGGACTGGTGATTTGCCCCACGCGCGAACTGGCCGACCAGGTTTCCAACGAATTGCGCCGCCTGGCGCGCTTCACTGACAACATCAAGATTCTGACGCTGTGCGGCGGCACGGCAATGCGCCCGCAAATCGCCTCGCTCGAACACGGCACCCACATCGTGGTCGGTACTCCCGGCCGCATCCGCGACCATATCGGCCGCGGCACCATCAATCTGGCCACGGTGCAGACGCTAGTGCTGGACGAAGCCGATCGCATGGTCGACATGGGCTTTTACGAAGACATCGAAGGCATCGTCAGCGCCTGTCCGGCGCGACGCCAGACCTTGCTGTTCTCGGCCACGTATCCCGATGACATCCGCAAGGCCAGCGCGCGCTTCCTGCGCGATCCGGAAGAAATCAAGGTGGAAGCCCGCCATGACGGCGACAAGATCGAGCAGCGTTTCTTCGAAGTCTCGGCGGAACAGCGCAACTTCGCCGTGGCGCGCCTGCTGCAGCATTACCAGCCGGTGTCGACGCTGGCCTTCTGCAATACCAAGATCCATTGTCGCGAACTGGCCGATGAGTTGCGCGCCCAGGGTTTCAGCGCCCTCGCCCTGTACGGCGACCTGGAGCAGCGCGAACGCGATGAAATCCTGGTGCAGTTCTCCAACCAGAGTTGCTCGGTGCTGGTGGCGACCGACGTGGCCGCACGCGGCCTCGACATCGCCAACCTGGGCGCCGTCATCAACGTCGACGTCACGCGCGACACCGAAGTGCATATCCATCGCATCGGTCGCACCGGCCGCGGCCAGCTCCGCGGCCAGGAGCGCGGACTGGCGCTGAATCTTTGCACCCCGAACGAAAAGCGCTGGGTCAAGCTGATCGAGGAATACCAGCATGCCTCCGTGCAGTGGTTCGATCTCGACGCGCTCGACACCAACGAAGACAAGGTCTTGCGCGCGCCGATGCGTACGCTCTGCATCCAGGGCGGCAAGAAGGACAAGCTGCGTCCGGGCGACCTGCTGGGCGCGCTCACCGGCGACGTCGGCCTGAGCAAGGAACAAGTCGGCAAGATCAACGTTTTTGAATTCTCGACCTATGTCGCGCTCGACTACCGCATTGCCGACAAGGCCTGCGACAAGCTCGGCGCGGGCAACATCAAGGGACGCAATTTCAAGATGCGCCTGCTGCGCAGCGCCTGATGTGATTCATTTCGCGCAATGAAAAAGGCAGCCGTTTCAGGGCTGCCTTTTTGTTTCGGCGCGATGGCGTCAGATCAGCAGCGCCGAAGTCAGCGAGCGGATTTCATCGGCTGAATCTTCCAGGACGTCGCGCAGCGCATCGTCGCCCATGAATTCGTCGACGATGGTGTCGGATTGCCGACCGGCCTCAAGGGCGCTCTTCTGGAACGGCGACGGCACCGGCGACAATTCCTTGGCCAGCAGCAGCACGTCGCCCAGCGTCTCCGGCGGCAGCACGCGGATGCCATGCCACAGCGATTCAACCGCGGCCATCACGGCTTCGGGGATGCCGAGCTTCTTGAGTACGGCGCGACCGATCATCTTTTCGCCGTATTCCGCCCAGTCTTCGGCATTGCCGTCGAGCAGGCCCGGGAATTCATCGGTGCGCGAGAGCAGGTAAAAGCCGCCGACTTCATGCACGATGCCGGCGAACATCGCGGTTTCCGGATCGAGACGCGTCATCTTCAGTGCAATGACTTGCGACAGCGCAGCGACGTTGGCGGTATGTTCCCACAGCTGCGCCGCCTTGACGCGCATTTCGGGATCCGAAATATTGCGGCCGAGCTGGCGCACGATGACCGCCGTCGTGATGGCGTTGAGCGTCTTGAATCCGAGCCGCATGACGGCCGTTCGTACATTGTTGATTTCACCGCCGGAACGGTTGTAGGCGGCCGAATTGGCGATCGCCACGGTGCGCGCCGACAGCAACGGTTCGGCCATGACCAGTTTCGACGCCGCCTCGAGATGGCAATTCGGATCGTTGAGGGCCTGTTGCAATTTGATCGATGCATTGACGTTGGTCGGGAATACCAGCTCGCCCCGTCCGGCCTGCACTGCAATGCTTCTGAAAGCTTCCAGTCTGTTCATGAAGAAATGGTCTCCTCGCCTTGATTGCTCACCCCAGTCGCGCAATGCGCCTGTCGTTTTGTGTTTTTATCAACAGCATCGGCACAAATTTCTGCAGTTCCTGCGGAGCTTGCCGCCGGTCCTGCGTCATGCCTCGTTGCCCCCAGCTTAATGTACAACGTCTGCTGCTGCAACCAGCTTTCATTGTAATTGCCGAGGCGCGCCGCCCTGCCGGAATGCGAAGCAGATTGCCCTCGGCCCCCTAGTCGGCTAGCATAGCGGCTTCTTGCATGACGGCGGCCTCACGGCGCCCGCTTTTTTACCTCATCCCCACCTCATGTCTCCAGACGAATACTGCCAGCAAAAAGCCGCCCAAAGCGGCTCCAGCTTCTACTACAGCTTCTTGTTCCTGCCGCCGGAACGCCGTCGCGCCATCACCGCGCTATACGCGTTCTGCCGCGAAGTCGACGACACCGTGGATGAAATCGAGGACGCCGGCGTGGCGCGCACCAAGCTGATGTGGTGGCGCAAGGAAATCGCCTCCATGCTCAACGGCAACCCCAGCCATCCGGTGACGCTGGCGCTGCAGCCGCACGTGGCGACCTACGGTCTCAAGGGCGAGCATCTGCAAGCCATCATCGACGGCATGGAGATGGACCTGGACCAGACCCGCTACCTCGACTACCCCGGCTTGCAGCGTTACTGCTGGCATGTCGCCGGCGTGGTCGGCATCTTGTCGGCCAGCATCTTCGGCGTGACCCAGGGCGGCACCCTGCTGTTTGCCGAAAAGCTCGGTCTGGCGTTCCAGCTCACCAATATCATCCGCGATGTCGGCGAAGACGGCCGCAAGGGGCGCATTTATTTGCCGGTTAACGAACTGCAGCAATTCAACGTCACCGCCGCTGACATCCTGAATGCGCGCCACAGCGAAAATTTCGAGAAGCTGATGCGATTCCAGGTGGAGCGCGCTCAGCGTGTTTACGATGAAGCGTTCGCATTGCTGCCAAAAGAAGACCGTCGTGCACAACGTCCCGGTCTGATGATGTCCGCCATTTATCGCACGCTGCTCACTGAAATCGAGCGCGACGGCTTTCACGTGCTGAATCAGCGCATTTCGCTCACGCCGATACGCAAGCTCTGGCTGGCCTGGAAAACCTATATCCGCGGCTGAACTTTAGCGCGGTCGGGACGTCAATTCACTTTCCGAAATTGACGGACCGAAGCATGAAACGCATTTACGTACTATCGCTGCTCGCCGGCATCGCCTTTGCCGCCTGCGTATTGATGAGCCCGGGCTTCAACGAATTGCTCAAGCGCGTCGGCAAGGACGAGTTCTATGTCTACGTGATCGACCCCGGCAAGAAGGTCCTGCCAGGCGCCTACGTCAGGCAATACTATGAATACAGGTTGCCGGCCGTGGGCGAAGGCGGTGCTCAGAAGACGCTGACCTTCACGGCGACCAAGCAGTTGTCGCTCGACACCTACCTGCGGCTGTACGTGTCTTCCGCCGGCCAGGTAACGGCATGGGAAGAAGTACAGCAGCGCGAATTACCGGACCGGATCAAGAATGGGAACATTCCCTGACAAGAAAAGCAGTGATCACATCGCCGTCATCGGCGGCGGCTGGGCCGGATGCGCCGCCGCCGTCACCCTCGCCCAGGCAGGCAAACGCGTCAGCCTGTTCGAAGCCGCCCGCACCCTCGGCGGCCGCGCCCGCCGCGTAGACATCGACGGCCGCACGCTCGACAACGGCCAGCACATCCTGCTCGGCGCTTACCGCTCCACGCTCTCCCTCATGAAAACCGTCGGCATCGACGCCGGGCGCGCGATGCTGCGCCTGCCGCTGCAGATGCGCTATCCGGCCGGCGCCGACGGCATGGATTTCGTCACGCCGCGCCTGCCTGCGCCGTGGCACATGCTGGTGGCATTGTTCCGCGCCACCGGCCTGACGCGCGAGGACAAGCTGGCGCTGGCGCGCTTTTCGACCACGGCGCGCTGGATGGGCTGGCAATTGCATGACGATTGTTCCGTCACTGAACTGCTGGAGCGCTTCGACCAGACCGACCGCCTGAATCGCCTGATGTGGACACCGCTGTGCATCGCTGCGCTCAACACGCCGCCGCAGCGCGCTTCGGCGCAGGTATTCCTGAACGTGCTGCGCGACAGCCTCGGTGCACGCCGCGCCGCCTCCGACATGCTGATTCCGCGCACCGATCTGACGGCGCTGTTTCCGCAGCAGGCGGCCGTTTTCGTGGAAAGCCACGGCGGCAGCGTCACCTGCGGCCAGGCCGTTGCGTCCCTCAACGCAGCGGAAGGCAGATGGAATGTCGCGTTCAAACAAGGCGCCGACCCGCAATCATGCGATGGCGTGGTCATTGCCACTGCGCCGGAAGCCGCCGCCGATCTGCTTGAGGATCTATACGACACAGCTACGCTGCGCGCGTTGGCCTACGAACCGATCACCACCTGCTATCTGCAATATCCGGCGCACGTGCGGCTGCAACAACCGTTCTTCGCGCTGACCGACGATGCCGGCCTGGCTGCCTGGGGCCAATTCGTCTTTGATCGCGGCCAGCTCAATGGCGCCGCTGCTCCTGCCGATGCCGGCTTGCTGGCGGTCGTGGTCAGCGCCGCCGCCGACGCCATCGCCGCGGGGCATGCCGCAATGGCCGCAGGCGTCGCCGTGCAACTGGCGCGCCAACTGGCCGACCCGCAGCTACGGACGCCGCTGTGGACCAAAGTCATCTCGGAAAAACGCGCGACGTTTTCCTGCACGCCCGGCCTGCTGCGGCCGGACAATAGCGGCATGCCGGCGGGTCTGGCGCTGGCCGGCGACTACGTTGCCGGCGACTATCCGGCAACGCTGGAAGCTGCCGTGCGCAGCGGGGTTGCTGCGGCGGCGCTGTTTGCCTGAGCTCGCCTGAGCTCTTTACGCCTGCACGAATTTTATTCAGCGAAACTTTTCATCTTTCGGTCAAAGGGATTCACCCCATGACGTGCTGGTTTGATCTACGATACGGTCAAATTTGATAGATTTAACCTATTTTGGAGAAGAACCATGCCCGTGATCACCTGTGTTGAAGACTTGCGCGTGCTCGCAAAGAAACGGGTTCCCAAGGCGTTTTACGACTACGCGGACAGCGGCTCCTACACCGAGAGCACCTATCGCGCCAACACCGATGATCTGGCTGCGCTGAAGCTGCGCCAGCGCGTGGCGATCAACGTCGACCAGCGCTCCACCCGCACCACCATGATCGGCCATGACGTCGCCATGCCGGTGGCGATCGCCCCGACCGGCCTGACCGGCATGCAATGGGCCAACGGCGAAATGCTGGGCGCGATTGCAGCGGAAAAATTCGGCATCCCCTTCACGCTGTCGACCATGAGCATCTGCTCGATTGAAGACGTCGCCAGCGTGACGACCAAGCCGTTCTGGTTCCAGTTGTACGTGATGCGCGACCGCGGCTTCGTCAAGTCGATGATCGATCGCGCGAAGGCGGCCAAGTGCTCGGCGCTGGTGCTCACGCTGGACCTGCAGATCCTCGGCCAGCGCCACAAGGATCTCAAGAACGGCATGTCGGTGCCGCCCAAGCTGACCCTCGATACGCTGATGGACCTGGCCAGCAAGCCAGCCTGGGCGCTGCGCGCGCTGACCGGTCGCAAGACCTTCGGCAACCTGGCCGGCCACATCACCGGCGGCGGTAGCGGCATCCAGACGCTGAGCCAGTGGACTGCCAGCCAGTTCGACCCGACCCTGAACTGGGATGACGTCGCCTGGATCAAGGAACAATGGGGCGGCAAGCTGATCCTCAAGGGCATCCTCGACGTCGAAGACGCCAAATTGGCCGCGCAAACCGGCGCCGATGCGCTGGTCGTGAGCAACCATGGCGGTCGTCAGCTGGATGGCGCGATGTCGTCGATCGAAGCGCTGCCGGCGATTGCCGAAGCGGTCGGCGACCAGATCGAAGTCTGGTTCGATGGCGGCATCCGCAGCGGCCAGGACATCCTCAAGGCCACTGCACTGGGCGCCAAGGGCACCATGATCGGCCGCGCCTTCCTGTACAGCCTGGGCGCCATGGGTGGTGAAGGCGTGACGAAGATGCTGCAAATCCTGCACAAGGAACTCGACGTCAGCATGGCCCTGACCGGCACCAAGGACATCAAGGATGTCGGCCCGCAAATCCTGATTCGTCGCTGATCTTTCACTCCGGCGCATCAAACGAAAATCCCGGCTCGCGCAAGCGTCGCCGGGATTTTTCATGATGAGGAACGACTGTCGCCGCGAAGACTTATTCCGGCTTTTGCTGCGACCAGGGCGTATGCTTGCCGGTCAGTTCTTCCACGGTTTCCTTCTGGTCGAAATGGCGCGCCAGATCCAGCGCGGTCATGCCGTCGGCGTTCTTCAACGTGACGTCGGCGCCCTCTTCCTTCAGCAGATGCACCGCCGCGGTCCGGCCGCGCACCGCCGCCAGCATCAGCGGCGTCATCTTGTCGTCGGGGGATTCGGCGTCGATGTAGGCCGACGCGTCCAGCAGCAGCTTGATGGTTTCGGGCCGGCCGTTGATGGCGGCGTAATGCAGCGCGGTCCAGCCGGGACGATTGACTTCGACTTCCTTGTCCAGCAACAGCTTGACGACGTCTGTCTTGCCGTAGAAGGCGGCCACCATCAATGCCGTGTCGCCGTTCTTGGCCTTGGCTTCGAGATCGATGCCGGGCGTATTGAAGAGCACATTGAAGGCCTTCATCGAATCTTCGCGGATAGCCAGCATGAGCGCCGAATAGCCGCGCTGCGGTTCGACCATGTTGGGTCCGAGGCCGCGCTTGATCAGGTCCTGCAACTCGCGCGGCGCATCCATCTTGACTGCGATGAAATAGTCGTCGTAGGTGCCGGCATGGACGGCGGGCGGTGCCAGCATGGACAGCGCACTTAGCGCCAGCACTGCGGCATGAATGGAAAAGAAACGGCGATTCGGCATGCGGACGATCCTCATTTGGCCATCTTGAACAGCGTGAAGAAATTCTCGGTGGTGTGGCGCGCCCA
>NZ_AJHH01000090.1 GCF_000256565.1 Herbaspirillum lusitanum P6-12
TCCACCGGGATGCCGCGCAAGTCGGCGATGAACTCCGCCACGTGCCGCACCAGGCCGGGCTCGTTGGTCTTGCCGCGATACGGCACCGGCGCCAGGTAAGGCGAATCGGTTTCGATCAGCATGCGTTCCAGCGGAATCGTGCGCGCCACTTCCTGCAAGGCCTTGGCGCTCTTGAACGTGACGATGCCCGAAAAGGAAATATAGAAGCCAAGTTCGATCGCCGCATCCGCCACTTCCTGCGATTCGGTGAAGCAATGCATGACGCCGGCAGCGCCGCCTGCTTCGGGATTGGCGCCCTCTTCGCGCATGATGCGGATAGTGTCTTCCGAGGCTGAACGGGTGTGGATGATCAGCGGCTTGCCGGTGATGCGCGAGGCCCGGATGTGCGTGCGGAAACGCTCGCGCTGCCATTCGAGATCGCCTTGCAGGCGGTAATAGTCGAGGCCGGTTTCACCGATGGCGACGATACGCGGGTTGTCGGCAAGCTCAACCAATTGCTCGACGCTCGGCTCCGGCGTGTCTTCATAGTCGGGATGCACACCGACCGAGGCGTAGATGTGCGGATACTGTTCCGCCAGCGCCAGCACTTGCGGAAACTCGGGGAGATTCACCGAGACGCACAAGGCATGGCTGACGCGGTTCTCGTCCATCTTGCCGAGGATATCCGGCAGGCGCGCGACGAGTTCGGGAAAATTGATATGGCAATGGGAGTCAATATACATGATGGCCGCTATTTTACGCCATCGCCCCGCTGCCGGCCTTTCCAGGCACTGCTCGCACGCAGGTCAATGCCGCAGGCGCCGCACTCCGATCACCACGCCGGTCAGGCTCAAGGCCAGTCCGCCCAGGCTCAGCAGAATCAGCGCAATGTCCCACAACGGCCGGCTCGACAGCAGCACCGGCAAATCCCAGCTGTGCAGGAAGGCGAACAGCCAGCGCTTGACGCGTTGCGTGCCGTCCAGTTTGCCGAGCACCACGCCGGTGGCCGGATCGATGTGCACCCAGGTCTGCGCCGCATCGGCATAGCGCAGGCGCAGCACCGGCAAGGGATGGCGCATGCCGCCCATCATGGTGTGCGCTTCGCGGCTGTAGTAGTACGCATCCTCGCGCTGCAGCAACTCGCTGCCGGCCAGCGGCGCATCGACCAGCTTCGCGGCCGCACGCATCAGTTGCGCCTCAGGTATTCCTTCGTCGACGCGGCGTTCGGCAGCGTCGATCACGCGCGTGCGGCCGGCGCCATTGACGGCGATCAGGTAAGGCTTGCCGTCCAGCATGTGCCAGCGCAATTCGCGCGCCTGCCATGACGGCGGCAATAGCCGCAATGCGTCGCCGCTGCCGAGCGGCCACGCCGCTGGATCGAGCGTACCGCCGGCGTATGCGCGCCGGTTCAATTCCACGCCGCCGCCCTTGAACAGTCCCCACGGATTCATCGACATCAAGCCGCTGAACACCCAGGTCAGCGTAATGCCGGCAAACGCCAGTCCGATCAGATGATGCCAGCGCATCACCGGTTCACGGTATGGCGTCTTCGCACCGGAGCGGAAACGCCCCCGGAACCGCCAGCGCCAGATGCCGATCACGCTGCCGCTGACGGCGACCAGCACGCCCGCCAGCGATAAATAAATGACGATGTGACTCCATGCGGCGTCGAGCGGACCGCCACGAAATGCATACAGCCAATGCAACCAGGCGCCGGCATAGTTCCACACGCGTTCGGTATGCGTCGCCTTGCGCATGACTTCGCCGGTGACGCTGGAAACGTAGAGCAAAGTCTGCTCCGGATCGTCCATCTGTACGCGGTGCAGCGGCCGGTGCAGGTCGAGTCCGCGCGTGTGCGTCCAGGTGTCTTCATCAATACGGTCCAGATACCTCGGCGTGGCGCCCGGCATGAAAACCTGCGCCGCCGCTAGAGCGTCCTTGACATCGACATCGGTGACGGCCGCACCGCTGAGCGCATCGACCGCGATGATCTTTTTGCCGATGCCGAATTGATATTGCGGCCGTCCCGCCACGCTGGTCAGCACAATGGAAGACGGCCTTGCTTCGGCAGGTAATACGCGCGCCGCCTCGCCGACCGCGATGCAGCATCGGGCGGCATCAAGATCCGGCAGGCGCGCCAGCCGCTCCGACTGCGTCAGCTTGGGATAGCCGACGTACATCATCACCACGCCGCTGACGAACCACAGCAGCATGAACAGGCAGGCGACGATGCCGAGCCAGCGATGGATCAGGAACAGCCAGCGTTTGGCGCGCTGCATGCTCAGAAATTCGCCAGCACGGCGACTTCAAACGTACGCGGCGCACCGAGATAGAACATCGGCGTGCTGGTGATGTTGTCGGCGTAGACCTTGTCGGTCAGATTCTTGACGCGCGCGGTGACGGTCGCCTTGTTCAGCTTGCGGCTGAGGCTGGCGCCGAAGATCGCATAACCCGGTGCGCTCACGGTGTTGGCGGTATTGCCGTACACCGACGACACGGCACGCGCGTCGATGCCGGCGTTCCAGTCGGGCAGGAAGGCGTAGTCCAGCCACAGATTGGCCACCCGCGCCGGTGTGTTAGTGGGACGGTTGCCGGCGCGCGAGACCGCGACGCCGCCGACGCTTTCGGTAAAGTTGTCGTACTGCGCGCGCACCAGCGACAGATTGCCTTGCAGGCGCAAGTTCTTTACCGGACGTACGCCGAACGCCAGTTCGACGCCGCGTGACGACTGCTGGCCGACCGGCACGGTGACGTTGGGATTGGTCGAATCGGTCACGGCCAGGTTCTTGCGCGTGATGGCGTAAGCCGAAATCGTCGCGTTGCCGCGGCCGTCCCAGAAGTCGAATTTGCTGCCGGCCTCGACCTGGTCGCCGGTGGTCAAGTCGAAATTCCTGACCTGGCTGAAGTTGGCGGTGGTCAGCACGCCGGCCGGCGGATCGGCGGCGGTGCTATATTGCACGAACAGGTTGGCGCTCGGCGTGATGTCCCATACCAGCCCGGCACGCGCGGTGGTCGGGCGATAGGTGCTCTTGAAATAGGCCGGATCGGTGACGCTGGCGGTACGCTGGTTTTCCACTTCGAGCTCAATGCGGTCATGACGCAAACCGGTCACCAGCGCCAGGGACGGCAATAGCCGGGTGCGGTTTTCAAGGAAGGCCGCGATGGTCGTGACGCGATTGCTGCGGTCCGGAACAAAGTCGGACGTCATCCCGGGAATCGAAAAGAAAGCCTCGGTGCTGAAATTGAGCGGATTGACGCTGCTGACCGGACCGGCCACCGTGCGCGGAAAACGCGTCATCCGATTGACGCTGTAGTCGACGCCGCCCGCCCACTCCGACTCGAGCGCACCAAGCCGGCCGCGATGCTGCCATTCAAATCGATTGCCCGTCAGCTCCTGGTCATGACGCTGCAGGAAGGCCGATGAGCGCACCACTTGCGTGTTGGCCGCGTTGTAACGGTAGACCTCGACATTGCGGTAGTCGCGTAAGGCGTCATAGTGATAAAAAGTATTTTTGAACGAGGTCTGATCGGACAAACGGTACTCGACGATGGAGCGGAACCACTCAACGGTTTGTTCGTACACGCCGTCGTTGGCGTTGTAGTTCTTGAAGCGCGTGGCCGGGTCGATCCGACCTGTTCCGGTAGTCGGATTCAACAGCGGCGTGCCCCAGTAAGGACGATCAACGTGTTCCTGCTGATATTCGTAGGCGAGCGTGTGCGAGAGCTGCGGCGTGATGTCGGTCAGCAGCGACAAGGCGCCGGTCGACATAGCCGTCGCTGCCGCTGCGGCTGAGGTCAATCCGGAGATAGTTGGTGACGCCCTGCCCGTCGGCGGCGCCCAGCTTGCGATTGAGACCGGCCGCCATGACGGATGAATTATTCGATCCATAGCTGCCGTATAGCTGGGCCAGGTCGCCGTCGCGATTGGCTTGCTTGGTGATGTAGTTGATCGCGCCGCCTACCGCACCGGCGCCATGCACAAAGCCGGAGGCGCCGCCGACGGCTTCGACGCGATCGTAGATCCAGCTGTCGATGGGCCGCGCCGAGATCGAGTCATATTGCACCGTGATGCCATTGAACAATTGCGTGATCTGCGATGCCGAAAAGCCTCGATAGGAAACAAACCCGGCTTGTCCCGGCGGCGCCGAAGCGGTCACGCCGGGAATTCCGCGCAGGATCTGCTGCGTGTCGCCGGCGGGGCGGCGCGGTCGATGATGCTGATGCTGC
>NZ_AJHH01000091.1 GCF_000256565.1 Herbaspirillum lusitanum P6-12
GCGC
This sequence comes from Herbaspirillum lusitanum P6-12, assembly GCF_000256565.1. Classification (GTDB taxonomy): domain Bacteria; phylum Pseudomonadota; class Gammaproteobacteria; order Burkholderiales; family Burkholderiaceae_D; genus Herbaspirillum; species Herbaspirillum lusitanum. The sequence goes on from NZ_AJHH01000091.1 coordinate 5, forward strand.
GCCTCGATGGCGGCGCGGTCGATGATGCTGATGCTGCCAGGGGTGTCGCGCACGCTCAGGCCAAGACGGCTGGCGGTGGAGGCACGCTGGTCGAGCGGAAGTTTTTCGTTGGGTTCGTCGCGCGTGCCGCGCACTTCGATAGGCTCAAGCACGTCGCTTGCGGCGACGCTTGCGCCGCTGCACAAACCGAGCGCGGCGATGGCGATCGCATGTCGCGGCGGCAATGCCAGCATCTGCCTGAAAAACTTCCTCACTATGGTTTCCCCCATCGATTAAAGGGGGCCATGCTAGAGACTCAGGTGCGGCTTGGGAATGCGACAGATTGTCGCAGCGCGTGGATGACAGCGAGCTTGCGCGTGACGGCGGCTTGCGCGCTATCGCAAAACGGTGCCGCTACTTGGCGACCGGACGCTTCGCCAGCTTGCGCTGCAGGGTGCGGCGATGCATATTGAGCGCGCGCGCCGTGGAGGAGATATTGCCCTGATTTTCAACCAGCACGCGCTGGATGTGCTCCCACTCGAGGCGTTCGACCGACAGCGGCGCGGCGGCGTCGGTGTGGTCGAGATCGGCGGAAGCATCGTTGGCGCTATGCTCGAGCGCCGACAGGATGGAATCGAGATTGGCCGGCTTGGCCAGATAATTATCGGCGCCGGCCTTGATCGCCTGCACCGTGGTGGCGATGCTGGCATAGCCGGTCAAGACCAGCAGACGTGCATGCGGCAGTTTTTCACGCAGCGGCGCGATCCATTGCAAACCCGAATCCTGCTGCAATTGCAGGTCGATGGTGGCGTAGGCGAAATCGGTCGTGGCGGCGGCCTTGAGCGCGTCTTCGCCGCTGTGTGCAACGATCGCAGAAAATCCGCGGCGCGACAACGAGCGTGCCAGCGTGGAGGCGAACACGTCGTTGTCGTCGAGGATCAGGAAAGCTGCGCTCATGTTTTTTTCTGGTTGGCAAGGCGGTTGGGGGCGATCAACGGCAAGACCAGCGTCGCGCAAGCGCCCCGCCCTGCCGTGCCGGCGGCAGTTCCAGATGAGGTGCCAGCCGAGGTTCCAGCTGCGGCGGCAAGCGTCAGCTTTCCGCCCATCTGACGCGCCGTGGCGAATGCCAGCATCAGACCGATCCCCTTGCCGCCGGTGCTGCTGCGCACCGGTTCGTAACCGAGCCGCTTCAGCAATTCGGGTGCGATGCCGGGGCCGTCGTCGGCGACGCGAATGATAGCTGAATTCATGACTGCGCTTGCGACAGTATCTTTTTTCAGACTCAGCACCACATCGACTTTACCGTTTTCTGCCACTGCCTGGGCAGCGTTATCGAGCAAGGTCTGCACAATCTGCCCGATCAGTTGCTGATCGCGTGCAGGCGCCATGTCAAGCAGGTCCGGCGCACCTTGCGGCAAGGTCAAGCGAATCGAGATCGCCGGATGACGCAGACGCCAGGCGTCGACGAAATGCCGCAGCCAGTCGCTCAGCCGGACCGGTGCAACCGCGTCAGTTTGCCGCACCTGCACGTCCATGCCCATGCGATCAAGCGCCGTCTTGCACACGGCGATCTGTTCTTCGACCACGGCCAGATCGTCGCGATACATGGTCAGCGCATTGTTGCGTCCTGCTTCGATGCGCAGCTCGCCCGCGATCACCGCCACGGTCGCCAGCGGCGTGCTCATTTCATGCGCGGCGCTGGCTGCCTGCGTGCCGAGCGCAACGATGCGCTCATCCTGCAACTGTTGCTCGCGCGCCTGCGCCAGCTGGGCATCGCGCGACCTCACCGTGGCCGACATGCGCGTCACGAACCAGGTGATCAATGCCGCCGACATCACGAAATTGACCCACATCCCGGCCAGGTGATACGCCGTGGCCTGATCGTGGTCGTGAATGTGCAGAGGCTGGTACAGATACGTGAGTGCCGAATAGCAGGCCAGCGAATACAGCGCCAGGCCGAATGCATAAGCGGACGGCAACACCGCCGCGGCCACCGCCAGCGCCGGCAGATAAAAGGAGACGAAAGGATTGGTCGCGCCGCCGGTGAAATACAACAAGGCCGACAAAGCGCTGACATCAATGCAGAGCTGGAAGAACAACTCCGGCTCGCGCACCGGCTGCGGCAGGCGCATACGCAACCACGTCAGGCCGTTGAACGCCAGCATCAATCCAAGCACGGTGCACAAGGGCGCGAGCGGGAGGCTCAACCCCATGCCGTAGATGGCTGAGGCCACGAGCAAACCCTGCGCCAGCGTCGTCACGCAGCGCATCCAGAAGAGGCGCAGCAGCAACTGATGCTGCGACAAAGGGCGGGAAAGGGAAAGTATCGGCATGGAGCGATTATATGCCGCCCGGCGTCACGCTCACGCTACCCGGCGTACGCAAATATCCCCGACATCGGTTGACGGGAGCTGCAAGGAGGCGCGTGAAATAGGAAATGTTTTTCCGATAGAAAAGATGAAAAATTACAACAGCCAGGTCAAAACTTTACAATCAAGAATACAAACGATAACTATTCGCAATTATAATTGTCACACTTATTCATATCAATACGCTCAGTAGCTTGGGCAGCAAAACCGACCGTCGCTCCAAAGGACCTTATGTACTGCCGCCCTACCCCAGTCGCCGCCGCATTGGCGTTCGCTTTCCTCGCTCCCCTGACCTATTCACTGCCGGCCGGCGCCCAGCAAACGGATACCGCCAAGCCGGACCAAGCGCTGCCGTCGATCACCGTCAACGCCTCGGCCGATGCCTCGGCGAGCGGACTGCCGGAAGCGTATCCGGGCGGTCAGGTAGCGCGTGGCGGACGCGTGGGCTTCCTCGGCAACAAGGATTTCCTCGATACGCCGTTCAATACCACCAGCTACACCCAGGAATTGATCAAGGACCAGCAAGCGCGTGGTATTGCCGATGTCTTGCAAAACGATCCGTCCGTGCGCATTGCGCGCGGCTTCGGCAATTTTCAGGAACAGTATGTCATTCGCGGTTTCGCGCTCAACTCCGACGACCTCGCCTATAACGGTTTGTACGGCCTTTTGCCACGCCAATATGTGGCCACGGAATTGCTGGAGCGCGTCGAAGTTTTGCGTGGCGCGAGCGCGTTCCTGAATGGCATGACACCGGGAAGTTCTGGTGTCGGCGGGACTATCAATTTGTTGCCGAAGCGAGCAACCGGCGAGCCGATCTCGCAAGCCACAGTGGGCTGGGAAACGGGCGGACAAATTTATACAGCTGCGGATATCGGGCGCCGTTTCGGCCCGGAAGAACGCCTTGGTCTCCGCGTCAATGCTGCACGGCGTGAAGGCGGCACCGCGATCGACAAGGAAAACCGCGATCTCGGCCTGCTGTCCGTCGGTGTGGATTATCGCGGCAACAGCTTCCGCTTGTCGGCGGACGTTGGCTATCAAGAGCAAAAACTCAATCAGGCACGCCCCAGCTTCACCGTTGGCTCCTTCGTTCCTGCACTGCCAGGCAACACGGGCAACACTGCGCAAGCCTGGTCGTATTCCAATGAACGAGACTTCTTCGGCACCGCGCGCGCCGAATTCGATCTCACACAGGATGTGACGACATGGCTGGCATACGGTAGCCGCGTCGGCACCGAAAACAATAGCTTGTCGCCGACCACAGTGATCGGCACTGACGGCACTGCCAGCACCTATCGCGCCGACAACACCCGCGTCGACTTCATCCGTACCGGCGAGGCCGGGATTCGCGCCAAATTTGCGACGGCAGGGATCAAGCATGAATTGAGCGCGACGGCCTCCATGTTCACATTGGACAAGAAAAACGCCTTCGCCTGGAGCACCGTCGGTGCATTGAGAACGAATATCTACTCGCCGGTCGCATTGGCGGCTCCCGCAACCGTAACCGCAATTACCGCTGGGGGCGACATGTCGAACCCACGCACCACCGAGTACGAAGAATTGACAAGCTTCGCCGTGGCCGACGCAATGGGATTCCTGGACGACCAACTGCAGGTTACGCTCGGTGCCCGCTATCAAAACGTCAAAGACGTCGGTTATACCTACTACACATCGATTCAGAACAACTATTACAACAAGAGCGCCATTACACCTTTGGTCGCTGCGGTCTACAAGCTGAACAAGAATCTGTCGGTCTACGGCAATTACGTGGAGGGCCTCCAAAAGGGTCCGACTGCGACGGGTGCCGTGGATAATCTGGGACAAATCTTCGCTCCGTACAAGTCCAAGCAAAAAGAACTCGGCCTCAAATATGATGGCGGCAAGATCGGCGGGAGCCTGGCGTTGTTTACCATCGGTCAACCCAATGCCGTCGTCGTCAATCGGATCTACAGTCTGGACGGTGAACAACGTAATCGGGGCGCGGAATTATCCGTCTTTGGCATGGCGGCTCGGGGTCTCAAACTGCTCGGCGGAGTCACGCTGCTCCAAGGAAAGCAAACCCATACTGCGGGTGGCGTCAACGACGGGAAATACGCCGTCGGCGTACCCAAGACCCAAGCAAACATCGGGACGGAATGGGATGTTCCAGGCGTACGAGGCTTGAGTCTGAATGCGCGCGCCGTCTACACCAGCGCACAATACGTGAATGCAGCCAATACATTGGAGATTCCTTCCTGGACACGCTATGACGCCGGTGCTCGTTATGCAACAAGCATTGGATCTCAGGCGGTAACTATCCGTGCTCGCGTCGATAATTTGTTCAATCGCAACTACTGGGCTTCCGCGACCGGAGCTTCCTCCAACTATCTGGTGCAAGGTAATCCGCGCACCTTCACCTTGTCTGCTGCGATCGATTTCTGATCGCAATAATCTCCGACAAACAAAAAGGGAAGCCTCGGCCCTCGGCTTCCCTTTTTCATTCCCGGAACAGAACGACTCCGGCGATCCCCACGGAGTATCAAGCCACCCGCTTCCCCAAAATCACCAGATCCCGCTCCACGCCGTCGAGCGTCGCCACGCGCGGCATGTTGGCCCAGCGTTCGAAGGAAAACGCCTCGAACAACTTCAGGCTCGGCTCGTTATGGCCGAACACGAATCCCAGCAGCGTATGCACTTTGATCGATGGTGCGAAAGCAATGGCTTGTTCCAGGAAGTAACGACCAAGCCCCTGGCCACGTGCTTTCTCGTGCAGGTAGACCGACAGTTCGGCGGTGCCGGCATAGGCCGGGCGGCCGTAGAAATTGGAATACGACAACCAGCCGATGACCTCGCCGTCGCGTTCGGCGACCCACAGCGGACGCTTGTCGGCGGTGTGTTCGTCAAACCAGGCCTGGCGCGAGGCCACGGAAACAGGCTCGGTATCGGCGGTGACCTGGCGCGATGCGACGGTGCTGTTGTAGATGGCGACGATGGCGTCCAGGTCTTGCGGACGCGCCAGGCGATGCGTGTATGCAGTGCTCATGACAAATTTCAACTGGTAGTAACTGGTAAGGTGAAGATGGCGGAGGCGTTCGCAAGGAAGGCCTCCGCCCGGATCAGGCAAACAGCGAAGAATACTCGATCAGCATTTCTTCAATGAACAGCCGCGCCGACAAGGGATGGTCGGCAATCGCGCGACGGTCGTTGGCGGCCTTGAGCGCGGTGGCGATGGTGACCGTGTCGATGCGTCCACTCAATGCGCCAAGCTCCTTGCTGTAGCGCGGATAGTAGCGGATCGGCCCGCCCGACTTCAGTGCGAACAGATCGTACAGCCAGCGCTGCTGCCAGCCGACGAGGTCGGCAACCGGCGTCTTCTGCAGCCGCTCGGCGGTCTTCAACGCAACGTCGATGCCGGGATGGCACAAGGAACGCAGGAATTCATCCATGACCTCGCGGCCATCGCCTTGTGAAGCGTTCAACGCGGCCAGCGGCGCACCGCCCTGCTCCGACAGCCAGACGTCGGCGTCCTTGACGTTCTGCTGCTTGAGCCAGGCCAGGCCGTCATCATGCGACGGCAAGGCCAGTGCGAATTTACGGCAACGCGACAGGATGGTCGGCAACAAGCGGTCGAGCCGGTTCGAGACCAGCAGGAACATGGTGTTCGGCGGCGGCTCTTCCAGCGTTTTCAGCAACGAGTTGGCGGCAGGAGTGTTCAGCGCTTCGGCCGGATACAGCACCACCACGCGCATGCCGGACCGATGCGTGGAGACGTTCATGAAGTCGGCCAGCGCGCGGATCTGGTCGATCTTGATTTCTTTCGAGGGCGTCTTGCTGGCTTTGGCGGTCTTCTTTTCCTCGCCGTCGCCGTCATCGCCGCCGTCTTCGCCATCAAGGATTTCCGGGCGCACGCGACGGTAGTCGGGATGGTTGTACTGCGAGAACCAGCCGCATGAGGCGCAGGCGCCGCAGGCATGGCCATCGGGTTGTACGTCTTCGCACAGCAGCGACTGTGCAAACGACTCGACGAAATCAGTCTTGCCTATGCCTTCGGGGCCGTAGAACAGGATCGCGTGCGGCAAGCGTGCGCGTAGCTGCTGCAGTTGCAGCCAGCTGTCTTCAAGCCAGGGGAAAACGGTATTGCTCATGCGTGTTCAGTCATGGGTGATGGGCATCAGACCGCGTCCAGCAACTGCGCGATTTCCTGCTGGATATCGGCGATGGCGCGGGTTGAGTCGATGACGCGGAAACGCTGCGGAAACTGCACCCCCGCCACGCGCGGCAGGAAGCGTTTGGTCGCCCAACGTCCATTACCATCCATGATGATGGCGACGTGACGCGGCACCGATGAAACCTGGGGCACCGCCTGGGTTGAGCTTTTATGAGTCATACAGTGTAAAAATCCAGATGCGCGACGATGTCTGTATCAGCTCTGCAAACCACAGCCGACCCCGTCATCATCGCATAAACAACAGCGATAACGCACTTACACCGTCAACACTTCTTTTTCTTTTTCGACCACCAGCTTGTCGACTTCAGCGACGAACTTATCGGTCAGTTTCTGGATGTCTTCCTGGCCGCGGCGCTCGTCGTCTTCGGAACAAACCTTGTCCTTGACCAGCTTCTTCAGGCCTTCGTTGGCATCGCGACGAATGTTGCGGATCGAGATCTTGGTGTCTTCGGCTTCGCCCTTGACCAGCTTGACCATTTCCTTGCGACGCTCTTCGGTCAACGCAGGCGTCGGCACGCGGATCAGGTCGCCCTGAGTCGCAGGGTTAAGGCCCAGGTCGGCTTCACGGATGGCCTTCTCGATGACGGCCAGCATCTTCTTGTCAAACGGCTGGACACCGATGGTGCGGGCGTCGATCAGCGTCAGGTTGGCGACTTGCGACAGTTGTGTCGGCGAGCCGTAGTAGTCGACCTGGACGTGGTCCAGGATGCCGGTGTGGGCGCGACCGGTACGCACCTTGGCCAGATCGGCGCGCAGCGATTCGATCGACTTGCTCATTTTTTGTTCGGTGCTTTTCTTGACGTCAGCGATGGTCATGCTGCTCTCCTATCTAAAACCAAATAAACGATGTTCGGAAACGTGAATTTATACGCGAATTTATACCCGAGTTTATACGTGTACCAGCGTGCCTTCATCCTCACCCATGACCACACGCTTGAGGGCGCCCGGCTTGATGATGGAAAACACCTTGATCGGCAGTTTCTGGTCACGGCACAACGCAAATGCGGTGGCGTCCATGACCTGCAGGTGCTTGGCAATCGCTTCGTCGAAAGTGATGGTGCTGTAGCGCGTGGCGGCTGGGTCTTTCTTTGGATCGGCGGTGTAGACGCCGTCGACCTTGGTCGCCTTCAGGACGATCTGGGCGCCGATTTCCGAGCCGCGCAACGCCGCTGCGGTATCGGTGGTGAAGAATGGGTTACCGGTGCCGGCGGCGAACACCACGATCTTGCCTTCCTCGAGGTATTGCAGGGCCTTGGGGCGAACGTAGGGTTCGACCACCTGTTCGATGGCGATTGCCGACATGACGCGTGCCGTCAGGCCGGCCTGGCGCATGGCGTCGGCCAGCGCGAGCGAGTTCATCACCGTGGCCAGCATGCCCATGTAGTCGGCCGTGGCGCGATCCATGCCCTGCGCTCCCGGGGCGACGCCGCGGAAGATGTTGCCGCCGCCGATCACGATCGCCAGTTCAACCCCCATTTGGGTTACTTCCGCCACGTCGGCGACCATGCGCTCGATGGTGGCGCGGTTGATGCCGTAGGTATCGTCGCCCATGAGGGCTTCGCCGGAAAGTTTGAGGAGTACGCGCTTGTAAGCTGGTGTCGTCATGTGCTGGGCTCCGTTTGCTATCCGATTGACTTGTAATTCCGTGCGTCCTGCGCTTCTTCGCGCTGCGCAGCTCGCCTGAGGCGTGGCGCTGCAGCGAGGAAAGGACGCCATTGTATGCTGCCGTACTCTGCTGCCGGGATTTGGTTACATGTTGAAATGTCTGGCCGATGACAAGACAGATCTTATCCAAAGTCCCCGAACCTGTCGAAAGGTCCCGACAGGCTTAAAAAAACGGGCCTCTCGGCCCGCTTCCTTGTTGCTTACTGCGCTTGCTTGGCGGCAGCAACCTGGGCTGCCACCTCGGCTGCGAAGTCATCCTGTTTCTTCTCGATGCCTTCACCAACCACAAACATGCTGAATGACTTGACGGAGGTGTTCGCCGCCTTGAGCATTTGTTCAACGGTTTGCTTGTCGTTCTTCACGAACGACTGGTTGAACAGCGACACTTCCTTCAGGTACTTTTGCACCGAACCGTCGACCATCTTGGCGACGATGTCGGCCGGCTTGCCGGATTCGGCAGCCTTCAGCGACGCGACCGAACGCTCTTTCTCGATCAGATCGGCAGGCACTTGATCCGACGACAGCGCAACCGGCTTCATCGCCGCGATGTGCATGGCGACGTCCTTGCCGACTTGTTCGTCAGCACCGTCGAATTCGACGACCACGCCGATGCGCGTGCCGTGCAGGTAGGACACCAGCTTGCCGGTAGTTTCGAAGCGTTGGAAACGACGGATCGACATGTTTTCGCCGATGCGGCCGATCAGTTCGGTACGTGTTTCTTCAACTGTCTTGTCGCCCAGCGGCAGTGCAGCCAATGCGGCCAGATCGGCAGGATTCTTTTCTGCGATCACTTTGGCGACGGCATTTGCCAGAGCAATGAATTCATCGTTCTTGGTGACGAAGTCGGTTTCACAGTTGATTTCCACCAGCGCGCCAATGCCGCCGGCGATGTAAGTTGCGACAACGCCTTCCGAAGTGATGCGGGAAGAAGCCTTGGATGCCTTGCTGCCCAGTTTCACACGCAGGATTTCTTCAGCGCGGACCATGTCGCCTTCGGCTTCGGTCAGTGCCTTCTTGCATTCCATCATCGGCGCGTCGGTCTTCGCGCGCAGTTCGCCTACCAGTGCTGCGGTAATTGCCGCCATATATTTCTCCTAACTAAGTTGACATGCCGTCATCGGGGACGCCACATCGGGAATTCGATCAATTTACTCAAAAAAAAGGGGCGAACTGCGCTAACTCTCGCTGTTACCCCTTTTCTTGTCGCCCGCGGATGTACCTCCACGGGCGCTGCAGGCAAATTAAGCCTGTTCGTTCACTTCAACGAATTCGTCGCCACCGTTCTTGACGGCTTCGACAACTTCGTTCACCGCATTTTCACGGCCTTCCAGGATCGCGTCAGCAACACCGCGAGCGTACAGAGCGATTGCCTTGGCGGAATCGTCGTTGCCTGGAATGATGTAAGTCACGCCTTCTGGCGAGTGGTTGGTATCAACCACGCCGATAACCGGGATGCCCAGCTTGGCGGCTTCAGTGATGGCGCCCTTGTGGTAACCGACGTCGATCACGAAGATGGCGTCAGGAATGCCGCCCATATCCTTGATGCCGCCGATTGCCTTTTGCAGCTTTTCTTGTTCGCGGCTGAACAGCAGGGCTTCTTTCTTGCTCAGCTTTTCATTGGAACCGTCAGCGATGGAGGCTTCCATGTCCTTCAGACGCTTGATCGATGTCTTGATAGTCTTGAAGTTGGTCAGCATGCCGCCCAACCAGCGTTGGTCGACGTAAGGAACGCCTGCGCGCTGCGCTTCAGCGGCGATGGTGTCGCGTGCTTGACGCTTGGTGCCGACAAACAGGATAGTGCCGCGGTTGGACGACAGTTGGCGCACGTACTTCAGCGCTTCCTGATACATGCCCAGGGTCTTTTCCAGGTTGACGATGTGAATCTTGTTGCGATGACCGAAGATAAACGGGGCCATCTTTGGGTTCCAGAAGCGTGTTTGGTGACCGAAGTGGACACCAGCTTCCAGCATTTCGCGCATAGTTACGGACATAAATTTCTCCAGGGTTAGGTCTGGAATCCATTCGGCCATCCGGGAGGACAGATCAACTGCTGCCCGGACACCCTTTGCGAACGGATTCGCGATTCAAAATTAACAACAACTTGGTTACTTCATCACTTATTTCACCGAAGCAAGATTTGCATCAAACGACCAAGAACATTCGTCCGAAGCTGCAAAAACTCGCTTTCCAACCTTAGTGACTCAAGTTAGCCGAGCATTCTACCTCATCCGGAGAATCCATTCAAGCGCCGAAAGCATTGTTTTCATTAGCTTTTGCCCCTTCCGTGCAGCCAATCCGCGCCGACAGAACTGCCGCCCCTCGTCTATAATCTCTACTTAACGATTTTTAGCGAACTGCGACAAACTTTATGGGCTCCATCTCCATCAAAACCGCCGAAGATATCGAAGGCATGCGCGTGGCCGGCAAACTGGCCGCCGAAGTGCTCGACTACATCGCGCCCTTCGTCAAGGCCGGCACCACTACCGGCGAACTTGACCGCCTGTGCCACGAGTACATGACCAACGTGCAGGACACCATCCCGGCGCCGCTGAACTACTGCCCGCCGGGCTATACGCCTTACCCGAAGGCAATCTGCACCTCGCTCAACGACATCATCTGCCACGGCATCCCGGGCGACAAGGTCATGAAGAACGGCGATGTCCTGAACATCGACATCACGGTGATCAAAAACGGCTACCACGGCGACACCAGCCGCATGTTTTTCATCGGCGAACCGTCGATCCTGGCACGCCGCCTGACGGAAATCACTTATGAATGCATGTGGCTCGGCATTTCCAAAATCAAGCCGGGCGCGCATCTGGGCGACATCGGCCATGTCATCCAGCAGCATGCGGAAAAAGCCGGCTACAGCGTGGTGCGCGAGTTTTGCGGCCACGGCATCGGCACGGTCTTCCATGAAGAACCGCAAGTGCTGCACTACGGCCGCCCCGGCACACTGGAAAAGCTCGAAGCCGGCATGATCTTCACGGTCGAACCGATGATCAACGCCGGCCGCCGCGAAATCCGCGAAATGGGCGACGGCTGGACCATCAAGACCAAGGATCGCAGCCTGTCGGCGCAATGGGAACACACCGTGCTGGTGACCGAAACCGGTTTCGAAGTGCTGACGGTATCGCCCGGCATGCCTGCGCCTCCGGCCTTCATCCAGCAAGCGGCCCCTGTTCTCGCCTGATTTGCCCGATCCATCGACCGGATTTCTATGCCCTCCCTTGCCGTCATCCTCAAAAAACAACTCAAAGCATCGCGCCAGGAAGCCATCGAGGCATTCCAGGCTGACGGCAAGACCGACCATCTGTTGACGCAACTGCGCCGCAATGTCGACGCTGCACTTACCGAAGCGTGGAACAAATGCGATCTTCCGCGCGACATCGCGCTGGTCGCGGTCGGCGGCTATGGACGCGGCGAGCTGTTTCCGCATTCCGACGTCGATGTGCTGATCCTGCTCGACGAAACACCCGGCAAGGCCATGCAGGAAAAACTGGAATCGCTGGTGCAGCTGTTCTGGGACATCGGCCTGGAGATCGGCCACAGCATCCGCACCATCGACGAATGCATGAGCGAATCGGCCGCCGACATCACGGTGCAGACCAGCCTGCTGGAAGCGCGGCTGGTGACCGGCAACAAGACGCTGTTCCAGTTGCTCCAGGTGAAATGCCAGGCCGCCATGGATCCACGCGCCTTTTTCCTTGCAAAAACCCTGGAACTGCGCCAGCGCCACGTCAAATACGAAGACACGCCCTACAGCCTGGAACCGAACTGCAAGGAAAGCCCGGGCGGCCTGCGCGACCTGCAGGTGATCCTGTGGGTGGCCAAGGCGGCCGGCCTGGGAGATTCCTGGAGCAAACTGGCCCAGCGCGGCCTGCTGACCGCAACCGAAGCGCGCCAGCTGACGCAAAAGGAGCGCGCCTTCAAGGACATCCGGATCCGCCTGCACATCTACACCAACCGCCGCGAAGACCGGCTGGTGTTCGATATCCAGACCCCGATCGCCGAGAGTTTCGGCTTCAAGAGCACGGACACGCGCCGCGCCAGCGAATACCTGATGCAGCGCTATTACTGGGCTGCCAAGGCGGTCACGCAGCTCAACACGATCCTGTTGCAAAACATCGAAGCGCAACTGTTCCCGCAGGACGTCATCCCGCAAAAGATCAACGAGCGCTTCAACGAACTCAACGGCTTCCTCGACATCGCCCACGACAATGTTTTCGAAGACACCCCGTCGGCCATGCTGGAAGTCTTCCTGGTGCTGGCCCAGCATCAGGAACTCAAGGACATGTCGGCGCGCACCATGCGGGCGCTGTGGCATGCGCGCTTCAAGATCGATAACGCCTTCCGCGCCGATCCGGTCAACCACGCGCTGTTCATGCAGATCCTGCAAGGCAAGCGCGGCATCATGCACGCGCTGCGCGGGATGAACCAGACCAGCGTGCTGGGCCGCTACCTGCCCAACTTCCGCCGCATCGTCGGCCAGATGCAGCACGACCTGTTCCACGTCTATACGGTCGACCAGCACATCCTGATGGTGGTGCGCAATGTGCGCCGCTTCACGATGAGCGAGCATGCGCATGAATACCCGTTCTGCAGCCAGCTCATGGCCAACTTCGCGCAACCGTGGATCCTGTATGTGGCGGCGCTGTTCCACGACATCGCCAAGGGCCGCGGCGGCGATCATTCCAAACTGGGCATGGCCGATGCACGCCAGTTCTGCGTGCAGCACGGCATCTCGGAAGCGAACACCGAGCTCGTGGTGTTCCTGGTCGAACATCACCTGAGCATGTCGCAAGTGGCGCAAAAACAGGATTTGTCGGACCCCGACGTGATCCAGCAATTCGCCGATTCGGTCAAGGACGAGCGCCACCTGACCGCGCTGTACCTGCTGACCGTGGCCGATATCCGCGGCACCAGCCCGAAGGTCTGGAACGCCTGGAAAGGCAAGCTGCTGGAAGACCTGTACCGCATGACCCTGCGCGTGCTCGGCGGCGAAGCGCCGTCGGCCGACCGCGAACTCAAGAACACCCAGCAGGAAGCGATCAAGACGCTGCGCCTGTACGGCCTGCCTGCCGATGCCCATGAAAACTTCTGGCGCCAGCTCGACGTCGCCTACTTCCTGCGCCTCGATGCATCCGATATCGCCTGGCAGACGCGCTCGTTCTACGACAAGATGGACAGCAAGGTGCCGCTCGTCAAATGCCGCCTGGCGCCGATCGGCGAAGGCGTGCAAGTCGCGGTATATACGCCGGACCAGCCCGATCTGTTCGCACGCATCTGCAGCTATTTCGATGAAAAGAACTTCAGCATTCTCGACGCCAAGATCCACACGACCAAGACCAATTACGCGCTCGACGCCTTCCTGATCAGCGCCCCGGTGTTCGCCAAGAATTACCGCGACATCATCAACCTGATCGAGCATGAACTGGCGCATTTGCTGCAATCCGACAGTCCGCTGCCGACGCCGGCGAAGGGTCGCTTGTCGCGCCTGTCGCGCACCTTCCCGATCAATCCGTCGGTCGATCTGCGCCCGGATGAACGCGGCCAGTATTACCTGCTGTCGGTGTCGGCCAACGATCGCAACGGCCTGCTTTACACGATCTCCAACATTCTCGCCAAGTACAAGATCAACCTGCACACCGCCAAGGTGATGACGCTCGGTGAGCGTGTCGAAGACGTGTTCCTGGTCGACGGTGCGGCGCTCAACCATCCGCGCAACCAGATCATGCTGGAAACCGATTTGCTCAAGGCGCTGCGTATCTGATAGCTGGCATGCGCTGCTGTTATGGCGTTTTCCCCCGTTGGCTTTTTTTCACTTTACTTAACCAGATTTTCACCTAGCTTATCCATCATGACTGAACCCGTACGCCTGTCCAAACGCATGTCCGAACTCGGCCTCTGTTCACGCCGGGAGGCCGACGAATGGATAGAAAAAGGCTGGGTCCGCGTCGACGGCCAGGTGGTCTCGGTACTCGGCAGCAAGGTGTTGCCGCACCAGCGCGTGAGCGTCGAGCGCCAGGCCGCTGCGGAGCAATCCAAGCGCGTCACCATCCTGATCAACAAACCAACGGGCTTCGTCAGCGGCCAGGCTGAAGACGGCTACAAACCTGCGGTCGCGCTGGTGGAAGCCGCCACGCGCTGGAAGGAAGACCAGGTCGACACGCAATTCCATCCGACGCAGTTGCGCAGCCTGGTGCCGGCCGGTCGCCTGGACATCGACTCCGTCGGTTTGCTGGTGCTGACGCAGGACGGCCGCATCGCCAAGCAACTGATCGGCGAAGACACCAGCGTCGACAAGGAATACCTGGTGCGCGTGCAGTACACCAAGCCGGGCAAGCTGCCCGACAGCGACCTCAAACGACTCAATCATGGCCTGTCATTGGACGGCAAAGCGCTTAAACCGGCGAAGGTGCGCTGGCAAAACGAGGATCAGCTCAGCTTCATCCTCAATGAAGGCAAGAAGCGCCAGATCCGTCGCATGTGTGAACTGGTCGGACTGAAAGTCGTCGGCCTCAAGCGCGTACGCATCGGCGGCGTCAAGCTCGGCGACTTGCCAACGGGGGAATGGCGTTACCTGCGCCCTGACGAGCAATTCTGAAAAGCTTTGAGGTATAAAAAAACGGCTGCGACCGATACGGAAGCAGCCGTTTTTTATTGCGTGCCGGCTTTACAGGAAGCGATCCAGAATCTTGCGGCCGTGCTTGTCCAGCGCCTTGATGTCGCGAATCAGGAACTGGATGCCGTGACTGTCGGCGATCAGCAAAGCCGAATTGGGCAGGCGGCGAATATCTTCTTCACCCTTGAGCGTGAACGAGGTATTGCCGCGATTGGTTTCCACTTCCCAGATGCTCGGCGTGGCGAAACTGGAGACACCGACGATGCGGCTGATCTGCGGCATGAATTCGCGCGCGGCCAGTTCTTCTTCGATGATGAGCCGCAGTTCCGGCGAGATGTCCGACCATAGTTCGATCCAGGCCAGTTCATGGCCATCGGCGCTGACCAGAGCAATGCCTTCATCAGGCGCACCGATCGGGAAAGCGCGCACGGGAATTGCGCCTTCGTGCGTGACGCCTTCCGCGTCGACGAAGACCAGGCGGCCGAAACTGTTCCGATGCAAGGTGAAATTATGGGTGCCGGCGTTCGTAGTCATCATTCGTCGTCCTTCTCTTCGCTACCCGACACCTCGGCTTCGGGATTACGCGCCTGCGCCTGATACAGGCGATAGTAGGCGCCCTGCTTTGCCATCAATTCTTCATGCGGCCCGACCTCGACCACCTGCCCGCGATCCAGCACCACCAGGCGATCGTCGACAGGCGGTGCGCAATGGCAATCGTGGTACGGCCTTGCACCAGGTTGTCCAGCGCCTTCTGGATTTCCTTTTCGGTAGTCGTATCGACCGAGGAAGTCGCCTCATCCAGGATCAGGATGCGCGGATCGATCAGCAGCGCGCGCGCAATCGAGATGCGCTGGCGCTCGCCACCCGACAAGGCCTGGCCGCGCTCACCCACCAGCGAGTCATAGCCCTGCGGCAGGCGCAGGATGAATTCATGCGCATGGGCCGCACGGGCGGCGGCGATGATTTCCTCGCGGGTGGCTTCCGGCTTGCCGTAGGCAATGTTCTCGGCGATCGTGCCGAAGAACAGGAACGGCTCCTGCAACACCAGCCCGATATTGCGGCGATATTCGGAAATCGGCAGCGAGCGGATGTCGACGCCGTCGATGCGGATCGAACCTTCGGATACATCGTAGAAACGGCAGATCAGATTGACCATGGTGCTCTTGCCGGAACCGCTGTGACCGACCAGGCCGATCATCTCACCCGGCGCAATCGACAGATCGACGCCGCGCATGACCGAGCGATTGCCGTAGCGGAAGCCGACGTTGCGCAGCTCGATGGCGCCCTTCACTTTTTCGATGTGCACCGGATTGGCCGGTTCAGGCACGCTCGACACGTGGTCAAGGATGTCGAAGATCCGCTTGGCGCCGGCAGCCGCCTTTTGCGTGACCGATACGATTCGGCTCATCGAATCCAGACGCGTATAGAAACGGCTGATGTACGCCAGGAACGCGGTCAGTACACCGACTGTGATCTGGTTATGCGAAACCTGCCAGATGCCGAAGACCCACACCACCAGCAGGCCGATTTCGGTCAGCATGGTCACCGTCGGCGTGAACAGCGACCAGATCTTGTTGACGCGATCGTTGACCACCAGGTTGTGGCGGTTGGCTTCCTTGAAGCGGGCCGCTTCGCGCTTTTCCTGGGCGAAGGCCTTGACCACGCGGATGCCCGGGATGGTGTCGGCCAGCACGTTGGTGACTTCCGACCAGATGCGGTCGATCTTCTCGAAACCGTGGCGCAGGCGATCGCGCACTACATGGATCATCCAGGCAATGAACGGCAACGGCAGCAAGGTCACCAGCGCCAGCCAGGGATTGATCGAAATCAGGATCACCGCCGTCATGATGATCATCAGGACGTCGATGATGAAGTCCAGCAGATGCAGCGACAGGAACACGCAGATGCGATCGGTCTCGGAACCGATGCGCGCCATCAGGTCGCCGGTGCGCTTGCCGCCGAAGTATTCCTGCGACAACCGCAGCAGATGTTCGTAAGTCGTGGTGCGCAGGTCGGCGCCGATGCGCTCGCTCACCAGCGCGAGGATGTAGGTGCGGCCCCAGCCCAGTATCCAGGCGACCATGGCAGAACCGAGCAGGCCGCTCAGGTACAGGCCGGCCAGATGGGAATCCAGCGGCGCGCCGTTCTGGAATGGAATCAGCACGTTGTCCATCAGCGGCATCGTCATGTACGGCGGCACCAGCGTCGCGGCGGTGGACGCCAGCGTCAGCAGGAAACCCAGCAGCAAGGATCCCTTGTACGGTTTGGCGAAGCGCGTCAGCCGGAACAGCGCCCAGGTCGACGGCGGCGCCTCTTTGGCTTCCGGACAGATGGCGCAGGTTTCCTGGCCCTGCGGGATCGGCGCCTTGCATTGCGGGCAAACATCCAGTTCTTCTTCCATTGCGGCCTGGCCGGAAGTCCGGGCGTCGCGTTGCTGGTCGAACTGGTTGATCAGGCGCAGCGCCTGCGGATTTTGCGCCAGCGTGTAGCGCCAGAAAGCCAACCGGGACTGCCCGTCTTGCAACTCGAGACTGCCGACGCCGGCGTGGTCATGGTGCTTCAGCGCCAGGCCGACACGGTATTCCCAAGCGGTCCAGCCTTCGTTGTCATTGTCCTTGGCGAGCAGGCGACGGTCGGTGGCGACAATCATGCCGCGGCTGAATTTCAGCGTGGCGTCGAGGTCGAGCTCGAGCCAGGCGACGATCTTTTCTTCGGGCGCCAGCTGGGCTTGCGCTTCCGCGCGCCACGGCGCGGGCAAATTGGAGGAGCTTGGGATGAGGGATTCTCTATTCATCTGAACGGCATGTTTGTCCTGTGCGGACAGTGAGGAATGGTTTTGCTGGCAACTTTTTGCCGACAATCTATGCCGCGCATATTATATCGCAAGGGTTTGCCACCCCGACAACGCGCTGAGCCCCTCCTGCGATGACAAACAAAGCGCCGGTTTGACTGCGAACCCTGACGATTTCCTGATTTTTTTGCATGCAAGACCGCAAACAGTCTGAGACAATATCGTTACATATTGTGTATACCGGCAACTTATGGGAAGGGGCTGGGACAAATGTGGAACGAAGTACAAGAAAATCCTGCAAAAACAGTCGCAGGCCGATGGTAGCGCTCGCATTTTGTTGATACGGAAGTAAACCAATCGGCGCTTAATGCGTTATTCATTCTTGAATCATGCCTGGATCGACAGAACGCACAACGCTTAGCGGCACAACTGCTTACTCATGAAAAATATAGAATTTCTCCGTATCCTCCCGTTGCACGGCCCCAATATCTGGACCTATCGCCCTGCGCTGGAGGTCTGGATCGACATCGGAGAACTGGAAGATTTTCCGTCGAACATCATTCCCGGCTTCAATGAACGCCTGACCGGCTGGCTGCCTTCGCTGGTCGAACACCGCTGCAGCTACGGCGAGCGCGGCGGCTTCCTGCAGCGCCTGAAAGAAGGCACCTGGCCCGGCCACATCATGGAACACGTCACGCTCGAGCTGCAAAATCTGGCCGGCCTGCCCGGCGGTTTCGGCAAGGCGCGTGAAACATCCACGCGCGGCGTCTACAAAGTCGTCGTCCGCGCCCGTCACGAACAAGTCACACGCGCCGCCCTCTACGCCGGTCGCGACCTGGTCATGGCCGCGATCGAAGACAAGCCTTTCGACGTCGATGCGACCATCGAAAAACTGCGCGACATGGTCGATTCTCTGTGTCTCGGCCCCAGCACCGCCTGTATCGTGGACGCCGCCGACGAGCGCCGCATCCCATCGATCCGCCTGTCGGAAGGCAACCTGGTCCAGCTCGGCCACGGCTGCAAGCAGCGCCGCATCTGGACCGCAGAGACCGACCAGACCAGCGCCATCGCCGAAAGCATCTCGCGCGACAAGGACCTAACCAAGACACTGCTGCAATCCTGCGGCGTCGCCATTCCTGAAGGCCGCATCGTCGACAGCCCGGCCGATGCCTGGGAAGCCGCCGAAGACATCGGCCTGCCGGTGGTCGTCAAGCCGTCCGACGCCAACCACGGCCGCGGCGTCTTCATCGACCTGAACACCCAAGCTGAAGTTGAAACCGCCTATAAAGCCGCGCTCGAAGAAGGCAGCAGCGTGCTGGTCGAACGCTTCATCCGCGGCAACGAACATCGCCTGCTGATCGTCGGCGGCAAGCTGGCCGCCGCCGCACGCGGCGAACCGATCTTCGTCGTCGGCGACGGCGTCTCGACCATTTCGCAACTGATCGACGTGGTCAACATGGATCCGCGCCGCGGCGACCTGGAAGAACACCCGCTGAACCCGGTCATTCTCGACCGCGAGCCGGCAGCCCGGCTTGAACTGGAACGCCAGGGCCTGAGCGCAGATTCCGTACCGCCAAACGGCAAAAAGGTTTTGTTGCTCCGCAATGGCAAA
>NZ_AJHH01000092.1 GCF_000256565.1 Herbaspirillum lusitanum P6-12
CCCGGTCGGCCAGGCCATCGTCGAACACCTGTTCAAGCCGGAAGACACCGGCCGCATCCCTATCGTCGGCATCACCGGCACCCACGGCAAGACCACCATCGCCCGCCTGGTCGCACGCATCATCGACCTCAGCGGCAAGCATGTCGGCCTGGCTTGCGGCGACGGCCTGTACCTCGGCCAGCGCCTTGTCGAAAAAGGCAATCGCGCCAACTGGGGCGCCGCCCATCGCGTGTTGCTCAACCGCGCCGTCGAAGCCGCCGTGTTTGAAAACGGCAGCGTCTCGATTCTCTCCGAAGGCCTCGCCTACGACCGCTGCCAGGTCGGCGTGGTCACCAACATCGATCCGGCCGACAGCCTGCCCGAGTACTACATCGACAACGCCGAGCAACTGGCCACCAAGGTCAAGCGCACCCAGGTCGACCTGGTGCTGCCGGACGGCGCGGCCGTGCTCAACGCCGATGATCCGCTGGTGGCCGACATGGCCCAGCTGTGCGATGGCGAAGTCATCTTCTTCAGCACCGACCCGGCCTCGGAACTGGTGGCAAGCCACCTGAAGGAAGGCGGCCGCGCCGTGTTCCTGCGCGGTGGCGACCTGATCCAGGCCGAAGGCGAACGCCAGTGCAAGGTCAGCTCGGTGGACGCCATCCCGCTGACCGAAAACGGCGCCGTGGCCTACCAGGTCGAGAACGTGCTGGCCGCGGTCGCTGCAACCTGGGCCCTGGGCATCACGGCCGACCTGATCCGCGCAGGCATCGAATTGTTCGGCACCGAGCAGGCGGAAGAGCAAGGCAAGAAACGCAAGGCGCAGACGGCCTGAGGCGCAGCTTTTCAAAGCAGACCAAAGCAAGGCCGGACTCCGGTCAAGAAACTTAAAACAGATACATTCAGGAAGACTTGTTGATGGACGTTTCACGTATTCGCGTACTGCGCGGCCCTAACCTCTGGAGCAGGCACACTGCGATCGAAGCCATCGTCTCGTGCCCCGAGGTCGAGCGCGCCATCGAAGGCATGCCCGGTTTTGAAGTGCGCCTGCGCGCGCGCTTCCCGCACATCGGCTTCCTGCAACCGGCCGGCGAAGTCAAGGCCGTCTCCATGGCGCATGCGCTGCAAGCCGCCGCGCTGGGCCTGCAATCGCAGGCAGGTTGCCCGGTTACCTTCAGCCGCACCGTACCCACCGTCGAAGCGGGCGTGTATCAGGTCATCGTGGAATACAGCGAAGAAGCCGTCGGCCGCCTCGCCTTCGAGCTGGCTCAGGAACTGTGCAATGCCGCCCTCGACGACAAGCCCTTCGATCTGGCCGATGCCTTGGCGCGCCTGCGCGAACTGGACGAAGACGTGCGTCTCGGCCCCAGCACCGGCTCCATCGTCGCCGCTGCAGTCAAGCGCGGCATCCCTTTCCGTCGCCTGACCGACGGCAGCATGGTGCAATTCGGCTGGGGCAGCCGCCAGAAACGCATCCAGGCCGCCGAGACCAGCAATACCAGCGCCATCGCCGAATCGATCGCGCAGGACAAGGAACTGACCAAGATGCTGCTCAACGCCGCCGGCGTGCCGGTGCCGAACGGGCGCGTGGTGGAAACCGTCGAGGACGCCTGGGCCGCGGCACAGGAAATCGCCGCGCCGGTCGTCATCAAGCCGCGTGACGGCAATCAGGGCAAAGGCGTCGCCGTCAACATCAGCAGCCGCGAACAAATCGTCGCCGCCTTCAACGCCGCCGTCAAAATCAGCGATGAAATCATCGTCGAACGCTACCTGCCCGGCCACGACTACCGCCTGCTGGTGATCGCAAGACGTTGGTCGCTGCGGCCCGTCGCGATCCGCCGCAAGTCATCGGCGACGGCGTACACACCATTCGCCAACTGGTCGACACGGTCAACAGCGATCCGCTGCGCGGCGACGGTCACGCGACTTCGCTGACCAAGATCCGTTTCGACGACATCGCGCTGGCGACGCTGTCCAAGCAAAACTACGACGCCGAATCAATCCCGCCGCAAGGCGCCCGCATCGTCCTGCGCAACAACGCCAACCTGTCCACCGGCGGCACCGCCACCGACGTCACTGACGACGTCCACCCGGAACTGGCCGCGCGCGCAGTGGCTGCGGCGCAGATGGTCGGTCTTGACATCTGCGGCGTCGACATCGTCTGCAACAGCGTGCACGCGCCGCTGGAAGAGCAGGAAGGCGGTATCGTCGAAGTCAACGCCGCTCCCGGCCTGCGTATGCACCTTAGCCCTTCTTACGGCAAGGGCCGCGCAGTCGGCGACGCCATCATCTCGACCATGTTCGCCGATGGCGACGACGCGCGCATCCCGCTCGTTGCAGTGGCAGGCACCAACGGCAAAACCACGACCGTGCGCCTGATCACGCACCTGCTGGCGCAAAAGGGCCTGCGCGTCGGCATGACCAACACCGATGGCGTCTACATCGACAATCAACGCACCGACACCGGCGACTGCAGCGGTCCGCGCAGCGCCCGCAACGTGCTGTTCCACCCCGACGTCGATGCTGCCGTGCTGGAAACCGCACGTGGCGGCGTGCTGCGCGAAGGCCTCGGCTTCGACCGCTGCAACGTTGCCGTGGTGACCAACATCGGCATGGGCGACCATCTCGGCCTCAGCTACATCAGCACGGTCGAAGACCTGGCCGTGGTCAAGCGCGTGA
Organism: Herbaspirillum lusitanum P6-12; assembly: GCF_000256565.1. Taxonomy (GTDB): domain Bacteria; phylum Pseudomonadota; class Gammaproteobacteria; order Burkholderiales; family Burkholderiaceae_D; genus Herbaspirillum; species Herbaspirillum lusitanum. The sequence goes on from NZ_AJHH01000092.1 coordinate 2,662, forward strand.
TTGTTGAGAACGTCGCGCCGACCGGCTACGCAGTGCTCAACGCCGCCGACGCCATGGTGTCGAGCATGGCGCCATCCTGCCCCGGCGCAGTGATCTTCTTTGCGCTTGATCCGACTCATCCGATCATGGCGACGCATCGCGCCCAAGGCCATCGCGTGGTCTTCCGCGACGGCGACGACATCGTGGCGGCGCAAGGCGATCAGGAAATCCGCCTGGCGCTCAAGGATATTCCGCTGACCCGCAATGGCGGCATCGGCTTCCAAGTGGAAAACACCATGGCCTCAGTCGGTGCAGCATGGGCCCTGAGTCTTGACTGGGACATCGTGCGCGCAGGCTTGCGCACCTTCATCAGCGACGTCGGCACCGCGCCGGGCCGCTTCAACCTGTTCGACTATCGCGGCGCCACCGTGATCGCCGACTACGGTCACAATCCGGACGCCATCAACGCGCTGGTCAAGGCCGTGGAAAGCATTCCCGCCAAGCGTCGCTCGGTGGTCATCAGCGGCGCCGGCGACCGCCGCGACATCGACATCCGCCAGCAAACCGAAATCCTCGGCGACGCCTTCGACGAAGTCGTGCTGTACCAGGATCAATGCCAGCGCGGACGCGCCGACGGCGAAGTGCTGGCGCTGCTGCGCCAGGGCCTGACCAATGCGCGCCGCACGACGGTGACGAAGGAAGTCTTTGGTGAATTTCTTGCCATCGATACGGCGCTGGCGTCGCTCAAGGACGGCGATCTGTGCCTGATCCTGATCGACCAGATCGAAGAAGCGCTGGCGCATATCGGCAAGCGCGTCGCGGAAGGCTGAACCGCTCCTCCCAGCTTGCGGTAACCCGCCATGAAAAATCGCGTATGAAGTCAGGCTTCATACGCGATTTTTTTATGAGCTGAAGACATTACATGCATTCATCGGTCCGGCTTGATCGACTCAATCGTCGTCGTTCGGATCCAGCTCGGGAAACAGGATTTCGGTAAAGCCGAAGCGCGTGAAATCCTTGATCCGCATCGGATACAGCACTCCGATCAGATGATCGCACTCATGCTGCACCACGCGCGCATGGAAACCATCGACAGTGCGATCAATGCGATTGCCCTTTTCGTCCATGCCTTCATAGCGCAAGCGACTCCAGCGCGGCACCACCCCGCGCAGACCCGGCACCGACAAGCATCCCTCCCAACCCTCCTCCTGTTCGTCGCTCAACGGCGTCAGGGTCGGATTGATCAGCACGGTTTCCGGTACTTCGGGTGCATCGGGGTAGCGCTGGTTCTTCTTGAAACCGAAAATCACCAGTTGCACGGCACGCATGGTTTCGAACATGTCGGC
>NZ_AJHH01000093.1 GCF_000256565.1 Herbaspirillum lusitanum P6-12
CCTGCGCCGTTGACGGCACGCATGGTTTCGAACATGTCGGCGATCAGCGTATCCATCTCCGGCGTGCCGAATTGCTGCACCGGCTCTGCCTGGCGCAGCAGGCGCGGATCACCCATCTTCAGAATCTCGCGTATTGCCATGATTGCACTCCAATGAAAGACGCCCGGACCGGCCGGGCGTCACTGCTGTGAAGGGACCACAGCGCCAACAGGCTCAACAGGCTCAGGCCTGCTTGCCGGCCACATCCTTGAGGAACTCGCTGAAGGCCGCGCCGGTCTCGGGGTGCTTCATGCCCATGGCGACCGTGGCTTTCAGATAACCCAGCTTGGAACCACAGTCATAACGCTGGCCCTGGTAGCGATAGGCCAGCACCGATTCCGCCTGCATCAGCTTGGCGATACCGTCGGTGAGCTGGATCTCGCCGCCAGCGCCGCGACCGATGTTTTCCAGGTAGTCGAAGATGCGGTTGTTGAGCACATAGCGGCCCACCACGGCCAGCGTGGACGGGGCCTCTTCCGGCGCCGGCTTCTCGACGATGGCGTTGACCCGCTCCAGGTTGGGCTGGTAAGGCGTGGCGCTGACGATGCCGTATTGCTTGGTATCGCTCTGCGGCACTTCCTGCACGGCCAGCATGCTCATGCCTTCGCGCTCGTAGATCTCGGTCATCTGCGCCAGCACCGGCTTGACGCCAGCGTCGGTATCCATGAAGTCGTCGGCCAGCAGCACGGCAAAGGGCTCCTCACCTACCACCGGACGCGCGCACAGCACGGCGTGGCCCAGGCCCAGCGGCACGGACTGGCGGATGAAGATGCAGTTGACGCTCTTGGGCACCACGTTCTGGACGATTTCCAGCAGCTTCTTCTTGCCCGCCGCTTCCAGTTCGCTTTCCAGCTCGTAGGCCTTGTCGAAGTGGTCTTCGATGGCGCGCTTGTTGCGACCGGTGATGAACACCATTTCGGTGATGCCGGCAGCAACCGCTTCTTCGACCGCGTAGTGGATCAGCGGCTTATCAACGATGGGCAGCATTTCCTTGGGCTGGGCCTTGGTGGCCGGCAGGAAGCGGCTGCCGAGACCGGCGACGGGGAAAACGGCTTTCTTGATTCTCTTGCTCATTGCAACTCCCGATAACATATTGAGTGTATTCACGTGGCGCAGGACGCCGGACCCATGATGCATGGCGTCATTATCGTCCAGTATCGCCGATTATTCTGCGGCGGGCGTTTCCGGAACGTTTGCCGTACTGTCTTCCGGACCGGTTTTGATCAGCGCCTGCAAGCCTTCTTCGTCGAGGATGGCGATGCCGAGTTCTTCGGCCTTGGTCAGTTTGCTGCCGGCGTCGGCGCCGGCCACCACGTAACCGGTCTTTTTGGACACTGAACCGCTGACCTTGCCGCCGGCCGCTTCGATCATCTGCGCCGCCTCGTCGCGCGTGAGCGTGGGCAACGTCCCGGTCAGGACGAAGGTCTTGCCGGCCAGCGTCTTGGCCTGGATCTCGATGCCTGCACCTTCGCTCCAATGGATGCCGGCTGCGCGCAGCTGATTCACCAGTTCGACGTTCAGACCGTCGGAGAAAAAACTGACGATGGAGCGCGCCACCACCGGACCGACATCGGCCACTTCCAGCAGTTGTTCCTCGTTCGCCGCCAGCACCGCATCCATGTTGCCGAAGTGGCGCGCCAGTTCCTTCGCAGTCGCTTCACCGACGTGACGGATGCCAAGGCTGTAGATAAAACGCGCCAGCGTGGTCGACTTGGATTTTTCCAATGCATCGAGCACGTTCTGCGCCGACTTCTCGGCCATGCGATCGAGTTCGGCCAGCGCCGTCAGGCCAAGCCGATACAAATCAGCCGCCGTGGTGATGATGTTCTTGTCGACCAGTTGCTCGATCAGTTGATCGCCCAGGCCTTCGACATCCATCGCGCGGCGCGAGGCGAAATGCTGCAGGCCGCCCTTGCGTTGCGCCGAGCATTTGACCCAGCCGCCGGAACAACGCGCAATCGCCTCGTCCTCAAGACGGATGATTTCGGAGCCGCATACCGGACAAGTCTTCGGCATGTCGAATGGTTTTGCATCGGCCGGCCGCGACTCAGGCACGTAAGCGACTACCTCCGGGATCACGTCGCCGGCGCGGCGCACGATCACGGTGTCGCCGATCTGGATATCCTTGCGGCGCACTTCATCTTCGTTGTGCAATGTCGCGTTGGTGACGGTCACGCCGCCGACGAACACCGGCGCCAGTCGCGCAACGGGTGTGATGGCGCCGGTGCGGCCGACCTGCACTTCGATGCCTTGCACCACGGTCAGCGCTTCCTGCGCCGGGAATTTATGCGCCAGCGCAAAACGCGGCGCACGCGACACGAAACCGAGTTGCTGCTGCTGGTCGAGACGATCCACCTTGTAGACCACGCCGTCGATTTCGTAGGGCAGCTCGGCGCGCTTGGCGCCGATGCCGTGGTAGAACTTCAGCAAACCTTCGGCGCCCTGCACCACCGCGCGTTCCTTGCAGACCGGCAGGCCCAGTTCGGAATACCAGTCGAGCAGCGCCGAGTGCGACGGCGGCATGGGGACGCCTTCCAGCACGCCGATGCCGTAGGCAAAGAAGCGCAAGGTGCGCTGCGCGGTGATCTTCGAGTCAAGCTGGCGCAAACTGCCGGCTGCGGCATTGCGCGGGTTGGCGAACTCCTTCAGGCCGGCGTCGCGCTGGCGCTGGTTGAGGCGGGCGAAATCGTTCTTGTACATCAGCACTTCGCCGCGTACTTCCAGAACCTGCGGCGCCGTGTCGCCATGCAGGCGCAAGGGAATCGCGCGCACGGTGCGGATGTTGGCCGTGACGTTTTCACCGGTAGTACCGTCGCCGCGCGTGGCGGCGCCGACCAGCACACCGTTTTCATAGCGCAGGCTGATGGCCAGACCGTCGAATTTCAGTTCGGTGGCGTAAGCAATCTCGGTCTCGGAAGACAGGCCGTCCTTGACGCGCTTGTCGAAGGCAACGATGTCTTCATCGTCGAAGCCGTTGCCCAGCGACAGCATCGGGATCGCGTGACGCACCTGCTCGAATTGCGGCAACGGTGCACCGCCGACCCGCCGGGTGGGCGAGTCGCTGGTAGCCAGTTCCGGATGTTCGAGCTCCAACCCCTGCAGCTCGTGGAACAGCTTGTCGTATTCGGCGTCGGGGATGCTGGGATTGTCGAGGACGTAGTAGGCGTGGTTGTGACGGTTCAACGCCGCCTTGAGCCAGGCCGCCCGCGTACGCCAGTCGCCTGGCGTTACGGGTGCTGAATGTGAATCTGGGTGCATGGTAGGAGCGCTCAAAAAGTAGCGCGCAAGCTTAACTGAAGAGGCGCATCGCGCGCTTGGAGCCGGCCGGGATTTCTGCCGATTCCATGGCGCTGTAGAACGCGCCGACCTGCTCGGCGATATCGCTCAGCGCAGCATCCGACAGCAACTGGTCGCTGTCGTCAACCACGGTGCCGCCCAGACGCATGGCCAGCGAGCGCGCGCAGGCGATCATGGCGCCGTAGCCGTCGCGAGCCGGGCCGACGCGCGGCACGTCCAGCAACAGCGTGAGTCGATCGGTGGTTTCCGCCGCGCCGGTGACGTTGGTCGACATCGAGAACAACACTTCGCCCTCGCCGTCCTGCATCACCAGATGACCGTCGGTGCGACGATCGAACCCCTGGCGGGTCAATGCCGCAAGCAAGGTGGTGACGTTCCACGGCGCGCCATTGGAGCGCACGTTGACGCCCAGCTGGACGTCGTGATCCATGACGAATTGGTGCAGCGCTTGCGCCGTCTTCATCACATCGATCATGTCGGGGATTTCGGGCTCGGCGCCGATCGCGTCGGTGAACTCGCGCAGACGCACGATCAGTTCGGAATATTCAAGTTCGTTGAGCCCGTTATTGCGATTGGCCAGTTGTACACCGGCCAGCAAGGCATTGTAGGAACTGCCGTGGCCAATCGGCTCCCATTCGCCTTCTGTCGTGCGACCGACGAAATTCACGGTCTTGTTGCCGACGTGGCGCAGGTTCTGCACGCCGGGCAACAGCTTCTCGCCACGCACGGCAACTTCCAGCGCGATCGGGATGATGCAGTCCACCAGCTCGTCGACCGGCAATTCGCGCTGCGGCGCTGCGAGCGATTGTCCCCCTTGTCCCCCTTGTCCCGCCTGTCCCGCTTGCTCGCCGGCAAACATCTCGGTGTCGTTGAGCGTGGCTTCGACGTGGCTCAGGTCGGTGTTGAGGTTATCTACGTTCAGCGGATCGGCCAGATAGTCGTCATGGCTGTCGAGCGGCGTATCGATCGACAGGTAGGGTTCGACCGGCGTATCGAGATCGGCTTCGGTCACCGGCGGCGTGATCGGCTGCTGCTCAGGCGCCGGCATTTGCGGCCGACGTTCCGGCATCTGGTAAAGCTCGGGCTCGACGCGGTCATCGTCGTCGTACATCGACAGCGGCGACTTGGCAGCTCGCGCGCGTCCGCTACATGGCGCCGTAG
>NZ_AJHH01000094.1 GCF_000256565.1 Herbaspirillum lusitanum P6-12
GCATGGCCAGCGAGCGCGCGCAGGCGATCATGGCGCCGTAGCCGTCGCGAGCCGGGCCGACGCGCGGCACGTCCAGCAACAGCGTGAGTCGATCGGTGGTTTCCGCCGCGCCGGTGACGTTGGTCGACATCGAGAACAACACTTCGCCCTCGCCGTCCTGCATCACCAGATGACCGTCGGTGCGACGATCGAACCCCTGGCGGGTCAATGCCGCAAGCAAGGTGGTGACGTTCCACGGCGCGCCATTGGAGCGCACGTTGACGCCCAGCTGGACGTCGTGATCCATGACGAATTGGTGCAGCGCTTGCGCCGTCTTCATCACATCGATCATGTCGGGGATTTCGGGCTCGGCGCCCTAGGCTGCGGCCGGCGTACTCTCGGCCGTCGGTTT
>NZ_AJHH01000095.1 GCF_000256565.1 Herbaspirillum lusitanum P6-12
CGCGCGCGGCTGCGGCCGGCGTACTCTCGGCCGTCGGTTTGGTCGGGGAAAGCGGTGGCGTCGTGCTGTCGGCGTTCATCAGCACATCGTCGTGATCCGACGAAAACGCACGCTCGACGGTCTTGCGCGTCTTGTGCTCCTGCCATTTATTGTAGGAAATCACGCCCACGACGATCACGCCGCCGATGACGATCAGGCTGGTCTGGAGGTCTGTCATGCCGAATGCACCCTGGAATTTTTCTTGGAAGCGAGGCGCGCTGCGGCATAACCGCGCTGCCTGTAGTTGACACAAGTCAAGCTATT
>NZ_AJHH01000096.1 GCF_000256565.1 Herbaspirillum lusitanum P6-12
GCGGGCGGCGCGACGGACATCAACTGTGTTCAGTTCGATAAAACGGGTCATAACTGGTCTTTGTGGATTCCTGAGAGTCGGCGGAACACGTCGTTCAATTGCTTCCTGAAACCATTCGTACAGCAGCAAAAGTACGCCGGGTCCGCCATTACCGTCTTGTTATTCTTTGTCTGGATCGCTTTGCAGCAGCAGCGCTGAAGTCCCGCTAAAGCCCTTGTATGACAAGCTGTTCAGGGTAGTGTTCCCCCTTTGGCTTGTCAAGCTGTCCGGCCGCTGAAAAACGTCGCATCAGCGCCGAAATTCGCAGCTAGCGCGCGGCATGCAAAAACCAGACGGCCTAAGCCGCCTGCACCTCCGACGTGAAGTTGGCCGCCGCTTCCATGTCGACCGCCACGATGCGCGACACGCCCTGCTCCTGCATGGTCACGCCGATCAGTTGGTTGGCCATTTCCATCGCGATCTTGTTATGCGAAATGAACAGGAATTGGGTGTTCGACGACATGCGCTTGACCATATTGCAGAAGCGCTCGGTGTTGGCATCGTCGAGCGGCGCATCCACTTCGTCCAGCAGGCAGAACGGCGCCGGATTCAGCTGGAACATCGAGAACACCAGCGCAGTCGCGGTCAGCGCCTTCTCACCGCCGGACAACAGGTGAATCGTGGCGTTCTTCTTGCCGGGCGGTTGCGCCATGACTTGCACGCCGGAATCGAGGATCTCGTCGCCGGTCATGGTCAGCTTGGCCTGGCCGCCGCCGAACAGGATCGGGAACAGTTCGGCAAAGTGGCCGTTGACCTTGTCGAAAGTGTCCTGCAGCAAGCCGCGGGTTTCGATATCGATCTTGTGGATGGCGTCTTGCAACGTGGTGATCGCTTCGTTGAGATCGACGTATTGCGCATCGAGGAAATTCTTGCGCTCGGAGGCGGTCGCCAGCTCGTCCAACGCCGCCAGATTGACCGCGCCCAAGGCGGCAATCGCATTGGTCAGGCGGGTCACTTCGCCTTGCAGGTAGGAAGGACGCATGTCGTCGGTAAGCTTTTCAGCCAGCGCCGCTTCGTCGGCCTGGGTGTTGGCCAGCGCCTCGGTGAACTGCTCCTGGTTCAGGCGCGCAGCCTGTTCCTTCAACTGCAGCTCGGTGATGCGGTCGCGCTGCGGCTGCAAGCTGCGTTCGGCTTGCAAGCGCGCTTCTTCGTGATGGCGCAGCTGTTGCGACAACTGATCGAGTTCGTGACGAGCGTCGGCCAGCGCGCGCTCCTGGTCGGTGCGCTTGTCCAGCAACGATTGCGGGCCTGGTCGTCGAGGCTTTCCAGTTCCAGGCTGCCCTGTTGCATGCTGGCAAACAATTGCGCGGCTTGTTCCAGCGCGGTGGCGATGCTGCGCTTGAGCTCGTCGATCTTGTTGCGTTGCGACTTCTCGGAGAACTCGGCTTCCTGGGCGGCGCGCTCCAGTTCACGCAAGCGCAGGCGTGCGTCGTTGAGCTGCTGTTCCTTGCTCAGGTAATCGGTCTGGCCGTTTTCATGCGACTCCTGCAGTTCGGCCAGCTCGATGTCGAGCTGCTCGAACTTGGCTTCGGATTCGGCCTTGATCTGCTGCTGTTCGACTTCCTGCATTTCGATTTCAGCGAGGTCGGCGACGATCTGGGTGCTGCGCTGGTTGAAGCGCTCCTGCACTTCCGACAGCTTCATCACTTCGATCTGCAGGCTGTGCACCGCCTGGGTCAGGCCGGCCACGCGCTGGCGCAACTCCTGCAGGCGTTGGGCGGCGCCGGTCATGGCGGCATCGGCGCGTACCGCACGCGACTTGGCTTCTTCTGCCAGCATGTATTGGGCGCGCTGCTGCTTGGTCAGGTTTTCGATTTCCTGCTGGCGCGCCAACATGCCGTCCTGCTCCGAATCAGAGGCATAGAAACGCACGCTCGACTGGCTTACCACGTGGCCTTGCTTGGTCACGAAGAAGGCGCCGGCGGGCAGCTTGCTGCGATCGACGAACGCGCTGGCGGTGTCGTCGGCGATAAAGACGTTATGCAACCAGTCCTGCATCAGCGTGCGCAAACCCGGATCGTTGAGTTGCAGCAGGTTGATGAAAGGCTTCAGGCCGTTCGGCGCCGGTTCGGCGGGAGCGGCCGTCGGATTCGGCGCGAACAGCGCCAGCTTGGCCGGCGGCGCGTCGTTGAAGAAGGCCTTGGCCCAGTCCAGGTTCGACACTTCCAGCGCCGACATGCGCTCGCGCAGCACCGATTCCAGCGCGGTTTCCCAACCGGCGTCGATATGCAGCTTCTGCCACAGGCGCGGCAGGTTGGCCAGTTCATGTTTTTCCAGCCACGGCTGCACCTTGCCTTGGGTCTGCACGCTTTCCTGCAATTGCTTGAGCGCCGACTGGCGCGCTTCCAGTTGCGCCAGCTCGGAGGTTTCCTTGCTGACCAGTTCCTGCGCGGTGCGGCGCTCTTCTTCCAACTTCGGCAGCTGTTCCTGCGCCTCTTCGAGGTACATGGAAGCCTCTTCCAGCGAGGCCTGTTTTTCTTCCAGCTGCAACTTGAGGTTCGACAAGTGCGCGTCGTCAGGCATGTTCAGGCCGCTCTTTTCCTGCGCCAGGCGTTCGCGGCGCACGGCCAGGCCGGCCAGGATGTTGGAGGCGTTGCGCTGATGCGCGGACTCCAGTTCGATCTGCTGCTGGATCTGCATGATCTTGCCGCGCGACTCGGTGGTCTTGAGTTGCGCTTCGCGCCATGCCTGCTCCAGCGTCGGCACCTTGTCGTTGCCGTCCTGCACGGCTTGCTGCGCCTGCTCTACGCGCATGCCTTGCTCTTCAAGCTGGATCTCGGCTTCGGCCAGGTCGTCCTGGTGCTGCGTGCCCTGGCGCTGCCACTGGTCGCGTTGCGCAGTGAGCGAATTGAGTTGCGATTGCAGGCGATTGCGCGATTCGATGACGAACTTGATCTGCGCTTCCAGGCTGCCGATTTCGGAATTGGTCTGGTACAGATGGCCTTGCGCCGTATGCAAGCGATCGCCGGCGCCGTAATGGGCCTGGCGCATGTGTTCCAGCTCGGTTTCGACGTGGCGCAGCTTGGCGGTCTGTTCTTCCAGGTCGATTTGGGCGCGTTCGATTTCGCGGAAGAATTTTTCCTGCTCGGCCTTGGCTTCGTTCTTGCGCAGCAGCCAGAGCAGCTTTTGCTTCTCTTCCTGATCGCCGGTGAGTTCGTTGAACTTCTTGGCCACCGCAGCCTGCGCTTCCAGCTTTTCGAGATTGGTGTTGAGCTCGCGCAGGATGTCTTCCAGGCGGGTCAGGTTTTCGCGCGTGTCGTGCAGGCGATTTTCGGTTTCGCGCCGGCGTTCCTTGTACTTCGATACGCCGGCGGCTTCTTCGAGGAAGATGCGCAGCTCTTCGGGACGCGCTTCGATGATGCGCGAAATCATGCCCTGGCCGATGATCGCGTAAGCACGCGGGCCGAGGCCGGTGCCGAGGAAGATGTCCTGGATGTCGCGGCGGCGCACCGCCTGGTTGTTGATGTAGTACGACGAGGTGCCGTCGCGCGTGAGCGTGCGCTTGACGGCGATTTCGGCGTATTGGCCCCATTGGCCGGCAGCCTTGCCCATCGCGTTGTCGAACACCAGTTCGACGGAAGCGCGCCCGGCCGGCTTGCGGTTTGTGGAACCGTTGAAAATGACGTCCTGCATGGACTCGCCGCGCAGCTCAGAAGCTTTCGATTCGCCCAGCACCCAGCGCACGGCGTCAATGATGTTGGATTTGCCGCAACCGTTGGGGCCCACCACGCCCACCAGCTGTCCCGGCACCTGGAAATTCATCGGATCGACGAAAGACTTGAATCCTGACAATTTAATGGAATTTAAGCGCACGTTATCTACAATTTCACAGAGTTTGACGGAGGCAGGCAAATTTGCCCGCAATAGCCCGGTATCATAACATTCCGAGAGGGAAAACCGCTCATTTCGCGGCCTGCAAGACGAATCGCCGCTGCCGCATCCAAGCTCTTAAAAACAAACGGCCTGTCCGATTGCCCGGACAAACCGTTTGTTGCGGCGACCTGAAGCCAGGCATCAAGCGCGCGACGTCTTAAAACGTCTCCCAATCGCCGTCATCCGTCGGGGAAGAAGCGGGCGACGACTTGGCTGGCGCGGACTTCGGCGCGGCCGGCAGACGAGCGGCCGCAGCCGCAGGTTTGCGCGCCGATGCTGCAGATGAGGTCTTCGGCACTACCCTGTTCGCAACTGCAGGCGCAGTTGTAGCAGCAGCCGGAGCAGCAGCCCGGCGAACAACCGGCGCCGCCGCCACAGCAGCAGTCCCTTCCGCCTGGAAGAACGCGACCGCATCCTTCAGGCGGCGCGCCTGCTCTTCCAGCGAACCGGCCGCAGCAGCCGCCTGCTCCACCAGCGCAGCGTTCTGCTGCGTGGCCTGATCCATTTGCGTAATCGCCAGATTGACCTGGCCGATGCCGCTGCTTTGCTCTTCGGTCGCAGAAGAAATTTCGCCCATGATGTCGGTCACGCGCTGCACCGCAGTGACCACTTCACCCATAGTCTGGCCGGCGCGCTGGACCAGTTCCGAACCGCTGTCGACGCGTGTGACGGAATCGTCGATCAACTGTTTGATTTCCTTGGCGGCCTGCGCGCTGCGC